>NZ_BMQV01000017.1 GCF_014648295.1 Shewanella saliphila | reverse complement strand
CTTTTCTTTCCACTTGTAAAGCAGGCTAGTGCCAACCCCTAGAGATTTTGCCGCATCAGCAACACTGTAGCCTTGGTCCAGCACCATCAATACTGCTTCATCTTTAAATGCCTGCGGATAACTCTTGTGTGATTGCTTTAAACTCATATAGACCTCTTAATTTATTAACATACTGTCTCAAAATTAAGTGTCCGATGGAATTAGACCAGAACATAGACAGGATTATGGTTTTTGGCTTGTGTTTCGATAAACCATTCAACCTGTGCGAGTTCCTTTGCATAACAATCAAGGAGTGCCATGTCTAAATCGATATTTCGTTGTACGATAGGATCTTGATATTGTTCGCGTAGTTTTTGTCTTGCTGAAATATTTTTAAGATTTAACTCTGTTGCAGGCAAGTTGTATTGACTGTTGGTGTTAACCACATGGCCTTTGAGCATCGCACCGTGACGGACAATCTTCATTCGTCGACGTAACAAGTCGCGTGCTGCGCGCATTTCACTTGGATAATCGTACGCTATGGGGAAGTTACCACCACGCAGTAATGTGGCAATTTTAAAGGAATCGACTTTATCATTTTTAGTTTTACCACCGTGGATCGCCTTCATATAAAGCGCATGGCCTAAGATAAAATCAATCCCGAGTTCAGCACACCAATCTGACACCCAGTACCAGCAATGCATACACTCAACCCCGACAATTACATTGCCGATATAGGGTTCTAGAATGAGTAATAAGTCATCTTTGCTGGCACCTATCTTTTTGTGAGCAACAACTTCCCCTTTAGAATCAATGATACAGACGTAAAGTAAACGTGCATGTAAATCAATACCACAGTAGTATGGATGTGAGTTATTATAAAATCTCATTGAGCTTTCTCCTGTTGGTTTAGTCACCTTAAGCATACCGCTGATGCGGCTTGCTAGGGAGAGGGCTCAATAAGTATCAAGGGTTTTCAAGTCGGACAAATTACAGTTGGCTTTTTGTTCGTGCCTCACTGATTTTAGCCAACTGAATTTAGTGGGGTCAGAATTTAGTGGGGTCAGGGTAAACTTTAATAAAATGGTAACTTCTAACCCTTTTTACCCAAAAAAGAGTTGTACAAAAATACAAACACCTGGATCCCGGCTCAAAAGCATTGCCGGGACGACGAGAAGGGCGTTAACCAACTTTATTAATAAAAGGATTCATTCTTTGGTCTGTGCTAAACGCCACGACTTTGATGGCAGCATGCCATATGTACAAAAGTACAAAAATACGACACCTGGATCCCGGCTAAAAGCACTGCCGGGACGACAAGAAGGTGGGTAACAAGCTTTGTTCAGTAATGTATTAATGCGGATTGGTACAAGAAACAATCAGACGTTTATTCGCTAAACGCTAAACGCCAAAGCAATGCGCTAAAAAAATCTATTCGTAAAAATCGAGTGGGATGAGGTTTTGATAAACATAGTAACCAAGTGGGCCCATCAGTAGGCTTAACATGGACCACAGAAAACGTTGGGCATTTTTGATATGGGCTTTAGTGGTAAAAGCACGATAGCAAAAGTGGATGTGCAAGATCAGCAAGGCGATCAGCATAAAGACTAACGTAATATCCATATTGTTCATGTCATGTTCCTTTGCGTTCCAGCAATGACTTGGCTAAATGTAAAATTCTGCAGTAAAAAATTCGAAAATCCGCTTTCAACTCTGCAATTCATTCTTACATCGCTAATTTACTGCAAAATTAAACAGAATAATAGTCAGTAAATCATTAAATATTCATAATTTTTTAATTTTTACACAAAGGTATGACTTTTACATTTTGTTGTTGCGATTGTTTGAGGAACATCATGTTTTTTTCAGGTAACCATAATGCGTACTTATGCATGACGGCTTGAAATAACGCACTATTCACTAATGTTGTTAACCATTGACTCACTTTCGGATAAGGCAAGGTGTTAAACCATGTCGGTTCGACATTAGCAAATTGGCGGATAAACGGAAAAGTGGCAAAGTCAGCCAATGTTGGGCTATCTGCACATAAGTACGCTTGTTGAGCTAATTTATCTTCTAATAACTGCAAAAACACTTCTGCTTGTTGGCGATACCTGGTTTGGCTGTGTTCAGGGAACCTGTCAGCGTATTTGTATTTATCTAACCAGGGCTTAAAGTCATTGTCATTAGCATGTACCCAGGCCATTGTTTGTGGCTTTGGTAACTCATCAAGTAATGTTTGATAAGCCTCGGGTGTTAACCAGGGCGAGCTTGGGTCAGGGTGTTGAGTTAAGGCAAATTGCATTATTTCAATGCTTTCTGCAATCACCTGCTGCTCAGCGGTGATCAACACTGGCACAGTACCTTTGGCTGATACGGTTAACATCTCTTGCGGTTTATTTTTGAGTTCAATTTCGCGCACGCTAGGGTTTAACTGGCTTAAATACAAGCCAATACGTGCTCGCATGGCATAAGGACAACGACGGAAAGTATACAAAATAGCTGAATTCATAAAGCAACTTTTTAAATAGTGATAACAGTGATAAATAATGCGCAATGTGGATTGCCGTGACTAAAAGTGCGTTAACCACAACCACTTTAAAAACACAGTTTACGGCGGATTTCATGTCAAATCTAATTTTTGAGTGTGTTTTAAGTGTGACTTAGGTATACTTTCGGCCGTTTTTTAGAGTCTGCGCACAATGCGCGGGCTGTATTTGCACTGGAAATTAAGTTCCAGCCAGCGGAGTTATTATTGATGCAAGATATGATTAAAGACCAAGCCCAGCCTGAACAGGTAGTGGTGTGCGCGTTATACAAGTTTGTGGCATTACCTCATTTTGAAGCGATTCGTCAGCCATTATTAACGGTAATGGAAAAAAACGACATTAAAGGCACCTTATTGCTCGCACAAGAAGGTATCAACGGTACGGTGGCTGGCACTCAGCAAGGTATTGATACCTTACTCGGTTGGTTAGACATCCAACCAGGTTTAGATCACATTGTGACTAAAGTGTCATTCGATGCTGAAATGCCATTTTATCGCACCAAAGTGAAGCTTAAAAAAGAAATCGTCACCATGGGCGTTGAAGGCGTTAACCCGCGTGAAGTGGTTGGCACTTATGTTAAGCCTAAAGACTGGAACGCGCTTATTTCTGATCCCGATGTGGTCTTGGTTGATACCCGTAATGATTACGAAGTGAAAATCGGTACCTTTAAAAATGCCGTTAACCCAGTGACAGAAACCTTTCGCGAGTTTCCTGAGTATGTAAAACAAAACTTAGACCCTGCCAAACATAAAAAAGTGGCGATGTTTTGTACTGGCGGTATTCGCTGCGAAAAATCAACTGCATACTTAAAAGAGCAGGGCTTTGATGAGGTGTATCATCTTGAAGGCGGCATTTTAAAGTATCTTGAAGAAGTAGACCAAGAGCAAAGCATGTGGGAAGGCGAGTGTTTTGTGTTTGATAATCGCGTGGCGGTAAATCATAACCTAGAGAAAGGCCAATACGATCAATGTAACGCATGTCGTATGCCGATTACCGAAGCCGAAAAACAAACCGAAGCGTATGTACAAGGTGTGAGCTGCCCTCATTGTGTTGACAAAATTCCAGCAGAGCAGCGTCAACGTTTTATTGAGCGTGAGCGCCAGGTGCAATTAGCTAAACAACGCGGCGAGGCGCATATTGGTAGCGATGTTAATCAAGTGATTGAAGCGCGCCGTCAACAAAAAGAAGCCCAGCGCAAAGCACAAGAGAAAGTGAATAACAAATAACGCCCAATAAGCCTTATTTACAATGAGCCCAGTCGGTAACGATTGGGCTTTTTTTGTTGTTATTGGTATGGCTGTGTCGTCATAGAATGCCAACTACCAGAGACAACGAATGTAGTGCAGTATTGTAAATGCTTCATATTTTAAGTTTATTTATAGTATTTGAGCAAAGAAATCATTAACCCCGTATAAATGGTTTAGCAAGCGCCATAAGTGTGCTATTTTGAGCGCTTTTTTCGATTAGACGACTGAAGGTAAGCCAATGTTTGTTGGATTTGATTATGGCAGTGCCAACTGTGCAATAGGGGTAATGATTGACGATGCGGTAACCTTACTGCCGTTATCCGCCAATTCTGATTTTATGCCTTCAACCTTATACGCCATGGACCGCGAGCTGATTGCCGAGGCGGTTTATCAAGGTTTACCAGAGCCGTTAAAAGCGGAATATTCTCACCTTCGTAGCTCGCAATTAATGCGCGCTAAGCAAATGCGCCATGAATTGGACTTAATGCCCAATGAACAAGCCGTATTTGTCGGCCAGGCCGCCATTGATGCATACCTTGAAATGCCCGAAGAAGGATTTTATGTCCGTTCGCCAAAATCATTTTTAGGCGCCAATGGCCTACGTCCAGATCAGATAGGTTTGTTTGAAGACATTGTCACTTTAATGATGCAGCACGTGAAAACGCTGGCAGATAAAGCCTTACAGCAAAAGTCGTTGGCTGCGGCAACCCATGCAGTTATTGGCCGGCCGGTCAACTTTCAAGGCATAGGCGGCGAAGACAGTAACCAACAAGCCGAAACCATTTTACGCCTTGCGGCATCTCGCGCAGGGTTTACTGAAGTGACATTCTTGTTTGAGCCGCTAGCCGCAGGGATGGATTTTGAGTCAACCCTAGACAGTGATAACACCGTACTGGTTGTCGATGTGGGCGGTGGTACAACGGATTGCTCAGTAGTCACGATGGGGCCTTCGCACAGCAACAATATTGATCGCACTCAAGATTGTTTAGGCCACTCTGGGCAACGTATTGGCGGTAATGATTTAGATATCGCGCTGGCCATGACAGGCCTAATGCCGAGTTTTGGCGCTGATACATTAATGACTAACGGCAAGCCTATGCCAAGAGCGCCATTTTGGAATGCGGTGTCGGTGAACGACATTAGTGCCCAACGTGATTTTGTCAGTTTAGCGTCGCGTAAATTGGTTGAGTCGATGATCAAAGAGGCTGAACAACCACAACTGCTAAAACGCTTACAAACAGTACAAAAAAATCAAATGAGCTATCAAGTGGTGCGCCAGGCTGAAGCGGCAAAAATCAGTTTATCTGACGCTGTTAGCACCCAGTGCTCGCTTGATTTTATTGAAAAAGATTTGTTTGTCACTCTCTCGGCAGATCAATTTGAACAAGCCATTAGCGACCCATTAGCTAAAGTTGAAGCATTAATGCAGCAAGCCATGAACACGGGGATGACACAGGCACAACAACAAGATTGCGCTTTGCCAAGCAGTCCTGATATTGTTTATGTTACCGGTGGTACAGCGCGTAGCCCGGCGATTTACCAAAAAATTGCCAGTGTTTATCCTGCCGCAAAAGTGGTGGTTGGTGATCACTTTGGCTCGGTAACGGCAGGGTTAACCCGTTGTGCCCAATATGCATTTAACTAAATAGAGTCAATAATATGCACAGTCAATTAAGCTTTAAGTTTGCAAAGGATGCGTCCAAAACGGCATCACTGTTATTAGCCACATTGGTAGGCAGTGTAGTACTGAGTGGCTGTAGTGATGATGTGGGTAAAGTCAGTTTAGGGTTATTTACCACCAAAGATGTGATTATTGACGCTAAACACGATCCTAAAATACCAGGGGTGACTTGTCATATTAGCCGTATTGAGGCCAATTTAGACTTGGCCGACCCGTCTGATATGAGCATCAGTTGCCGTCAAACCGGCCCGATAAGCCATGCTGAATTAGCCGATATTGATAAGTCGAAAAATGGCGAGGTGGTGTTTAAAGAGTCTTTGAGTATTTTATTTAAAAGCTTAAAAGTGCGCCGTATTTTTGATGCTGAAAATCAAACGTTATTGTATTTATCATACTCAACCAAAGAGACCAACGGCAGTCATAAACATGCGTTGTCTACCGTACCGCTATACGGCACTGCAGCTTGGCAAAAGCCATTAACCACAAAGTAAGCGCATAATAAAAAGGCAACGCATAATAAAAAAGGCAATCAAAATAGATTGCCTTTTTAATTATGAGCTAGCGAGTTATACCCGTGCCGCACGTTTTAATATCAATAACCACAATACTGGCAATAAGGTGATATAAAAAAACATCACAGTAGCGCCGATATCGCCGGACAATAAAGTGCTAAAAATAAACCTGACAATGCCCATCGAGTCCCACGGCATGTATTGCAGATTACCGTGTAAAAAAATGGTCGCTAAAACAACCACTGTCATTGCTAACCATTGTTTTCCTGGCTCATAGCTTTTAATCACAAATGCAGGAATAAACGCCACCAAACCGATCCCGACAAAGTTTTGAGCTAAATGGGTGATGGTGGGGTAGCCACTTATGTTAAACCACCAAAAAACATTACCCGCAGCAGACTGTCCTATCGCTGCGATGCTTAACGCGAAATAAGCTATGCCTACGCATAAACTGAGTATCACTAATCTAATGAAGTTCATTTGTGTCCTTTTAAATGATTGATAAAAAGCTTACTTGTTTAACACGGCATTGTAACGTTCAAAAGCCGCGTCAAGATCGGCAATTAAATCATCGGTATCTTCTAAGCCGATGTGCAATCTAATCAGCGGTTTACTGCTATCCCATTGGGTTGCTGTGCGGATATTATTAATGCCAAATACGCCTAAAATCAAGCTTTCAAAGCCACCCCATGAAAAACCCATTTTAAAGTGGGCCATGTTTTCAACAAATGCGGTAACAGAGGCTAAGTCACCTTGCTTTAATACAAATGAAAACAGGCCATTACCGCTGCTAAAGTCACGTTTAAAGAACTCATGGCCTGGGCAGGTTTCAAAGGCAGGGTGACGCACATGGTCGACTTCTGGTCGACTTGCTAACCAGTTAGCCACTTTGAGGGCATTTTTATTGTGCTGCGCCATACGTACCCCTAAGGTACGCAAGCCGCGTGCAGCTAAATACACGTCGTCTGGTGAGGTGGTTTGCCCCATTAAATAACTGTTTTCGCGCAGTTGATCCCAACATTTTTCATTAGCGGTTGCGGTGCCCATCATGACATCAGAATGGCCGACAATGTACTTGGTCGCGGCTTGAATCGACACATCAACCCCCATATCAAATGGACGTGAGTTAATCGGTGAAGCCCAGGTATTATCGAGCATAACAATCATGTCGTGCTCGTGAGCGATACGGCTTAATGTCGGTACATCTTGCACTTCCATGGTGATGGAGCCTGGTGATTCTAAAAACAGCACCTTGGTGTTAGGGCGAATAAGCTCTCGAATGCCTTCACCGATCATTGGGTCATAATAAGTGGTTTCGATACCAAATCCAGCGAGCATTTTATTGCATAAATCTCGTGTCGGTTCATAGGCAGTGTCGACCATGAGCAAATGGTCGCCATTTTTTAAGAATGATAATAATGCGATACTGATTGCGCCAGCCCCTGATGGGTATAACGCAGTGCCCACACCTCCTTCAAGTTCACTAATGGCTTGTTGAAATGAGAAGTGGGTTGGGGTGCCGCGGCGGCCATAAAACATTTCGCCGTTGGTTTTATTTTTTATCGCAAAACGCATCTCATCCATGGTGTCAAAGACCACGGTTGAAGCTCTAAATACTGGCGGGTTAATAATACCTTTGGTGAATTTTTTCTCGCGACCGACACTGACTATTTGTGTGGCTAATTTATCGTCTTTGCTCATGTTAATCTTTCCAGTTGGGGCAGTGTTCATACTATTAATATAAGCGGTGCTAAGGCTCTAACAATATGACGAAATGCGCTGCAATAAGTGATGTAATCCTTGTGCCATCCTAGCACCAAGTCGTTTAAATAAAAGCGCCTAATTGACAAGCTTGACTATTTTTCATCAATTAGCGGTAAGCTCAGGCAGATTTCAACGCCGCTCATGTTGTTTTCGGTGATGTTACTGGCTTTAATGCTGCCATGATGAAAGTCAGTCACTAAGCGGGCAATGTATAACCCTAGGCCCAAATGGGGTTTACCATTAACACCTTGTGGGCGAATAGACACCATAGACTCAAAAATTTGGCTGTTCATGTCTTTTGGCAATAATGGTCCAATATTGCTGACTTTGAGTATTGCTTGCTTGTTAAACTGAATGAGGCTGACGCTAACAGCTGTGCCGTTTTCACTAAATTCGATAGCATTATTAATCAGCTTATCCATTAATTGGGCGATGTATTCAGGTACGCCCTGGCATTGCATGGCTTTGTCTTCTATATGCACGTTAAAGGTCTGTTCGGGGAAGGTAATTTGATAACCTTGCATGCAACCACTAATCACTTTTTTAAGCGAAAAACGACAACTTTCAGCCTGGGTTAAACTGGCTTCTAATCGTGTCGCTTCACTTAAATTGTTTAAGATTAAATGCAGACGATTGACCCCTTCCTGGGCGCGATTAACGTATTTTTGCGATTGGTCGTCAAGTTGCTGCAAGCCTAAATGTTCAAGCGAGCTGCGCACCACAGCAACGGGTGTGCGTAACTCGTGTGACAAGCGGGAAGACATGTTTTCAAGATAATGGGTGTATTGGCCTAGGCGACTGACAATACTTGAAAAACTGCGTGACAAGTCGCCAATTTCATCTCGGTTTTTAGACGCCACAATTTGCTGGCGTACACGCCCTTGACTGTCGATGGCCAATTCGGCTTGGTCGCGCAAACTGCGTATACGGCTGGAGATACTCGAGGCAAAAATAAACAGCGCCAGCGTGCCCATGCTCATAATGGTTAAAATAACGTTGAATAGTTTTTCAAGCGCGCGGTTACGTAAACTGCGAATACCGTGAGTGGTTTCTTCGGCAATGACAACGCCCATTACTTTATCGTCAATCCAAATGGGGCTGGCAGCGGCTAACACTACTGCTTTATTGTCGGGGGTTAAGCGCCAGGTTGAGCCTTGTTTACCGCTTAAGGCTTTTTCAATGTGGCTGCCGGTCAGTTCGGTTGAGTCTTGTAATGAGTCGATAAAATCTTGCGGTGGCCGAGTGAGAATTTTGTAGTACAAAGGCAATATGTAGTTTTGCTTAATACCTTGCCAAAATGAACTGGCTTGGCTGGTGGTTAAATCGTCAGCCCAGGTGTTTGATGAGGTGCGAATATCGCCCGATTTTGCTAATACGCGGCCATGATTATCGACCACCCAAATACGCGAGCTGTTGTGGCTCATGCCTTTAATAATGCTTTCGATTTCTGGCGAGGGCACGAGTACCGTACCTAAACTGGCTACGGAGTCGGTGGCAGAAGTGCCAATCACATTAACCAATTGACGATTATTGGCATCGTTAACGTTATGAATGGCAAAGCCCAATTTACTGCCCACCATGGTGAGTGGCAGTCTAAATTCTATATTGTAACCCTGGTCTGTTTTGAGCCATTGCCCCTGAATCCGAGACTCTGGCTCTACAGGCGTTGATTGCGAGGGATCGGCGGGTAGTTCAAAGGCACTGAGCCAGCCACTTTTGGTATTAGCAATAATATAACGCCTAAATTGACCGTCTGGCGCTTGGGTGGCCATCACCAAATGATCATTTCTGTCGACCCGTAAACTTTTACGGCTACGAAACACCACTTCAGGGTCTTTTACCTGAAAGTAACCATATAAGTAACCGCCATACTTACCCACCATATGCGTAAAGCTAATATTGATAGGTTCGGCTTCATCACGTTGATAAATCAGGTGGTTATCAGCGTAATTTAATGTGCGATGTTGGTATAAATGCCAATCCGCTAATTTGCCGTCTAACTGAATAGGGCCTGCAATGGGGTAGGCGTATAAGTCGCGGCCTTTTTCAACTTGATTTAAAAAACTGGCTTGATTATCGAACAGTTTTGGTCGCTCATGTAATGCGGTTGCGAGTGCTTGGGTCGTGCCCTCAAGGGTTTTTTCTTGGCCATGACGCAGGTATTTTTCCATTTCCCACACATATTCGTACCCAAGCCACGGCAGGCAGAGTAAAAATAATGACAAGATAACAACTTTGGCTCGCAGCCCTAGCGGTAAATACATCAATTAAATGTTGTCCCAGCGGTAGCCCATACCATAAACCGTGTCGATACAATCAAAGTCATTATCGATGGCAATAAACTTTTTACGAATTCGTTTAACGTGGGAGGTAATTGTACTGTCGTCGACATATATTTTGGCTTCTTGCATTAAATCTTGACGACTGCGCACATGTCCCGGGTGCTTGGCCATGGCATGGACCATCCAAAACTCAGTAACGGTGAGCTCAATAGGCTGGGTTTTCCAATACACCTGAATGCGGTTGCCATCAATGGTTAAATGGCCGCGCTCGAGTAAGTTGTCTTCTACAGGGCTTGAGCCAATCAGCTCTGAACGGCGAAATAATGCGGCAATCCGTGCGAGTAAATGCGGAAAACTCACATCTTTAGTTAAGTAATCATCGGCACCTAAACGCAGGCCACACACAGTGTCGAAGTCACTGTCGCGCGCGGTTAAAAAGATGATCGGTAAACTGCTCGACATTGCCCGCAGTGCTTGGCACAGGGTAAATCCACCATCAATTTCATGCTCTAGGCCAATATCAATAATGGCTAAGTCGGGCAGGCGTGCATTAAAGGCCAGCATAGCCGCAGGGCGATTAGCATAGGCTTGGACGCTATAACCTTGTTGTTGCAGTACATCTTTGTAGTTTTCGCGGATAGCCGCTTCATCTTCAACAATGGCAATTCGTTTCATGGCGTGACTTCAATTAATAGGGATATAAATGGATACCCTGCTGACTATACAGGATTTTATCCACCAAAAAAGCCGCCACCGCCAATTGCCATATTGTTGCCACATTTGATCGCCACATTGCCATTTTTGCTCCCCAATAAAGCCATTTATATTTTGTTTAATAACGGCATAAAGTTATTTGGTTGCACGTTAACTCAATGACTTTCACTTTACACATCATTGCTAAAAAGGGACTCATTATGAAAAAGCAACTTATCGCCGCCACTGTTATCAGCGCAATTTTATTACCACACACAGCTTGGGCTACTGCCGTTGAGCCGCAAAATGAACGTGAACATACTGAAGAATTAGTCGGCTTAAGCTCGGGTATTTTACTTGGTGCCGTTGTCGCAGGCCCGGTTGGCGCCATCATTGGGGCATTCACTGGCACGATTATTGGTAAAACGGTCGCCGATGAAGCTGAGATTGCTGATAAAAACCAACAACTGGTAAAACAAGAGTATGAATTGGTCGAAACGCAGCAGCAACTCATTGCAATGGATCTGCAACAACAAGAGTTAGTGCAGGTGTCTGAGAAGTATTATGAATTACAAACTAACCTCGCAGAGCTACACGCTAACCAGCAGCAAACCCTCAATGAACTCACTATTGGTATGAACGTACAATTTAAAACAGGCTCAAGCCAAATAGAGCCTTTATTTAAACAGCAGTTAGACAATGTGGCATACATGATGACCCTATCGCCAGAATTGACCATTGATTTAACGGGCTATGCCGACCGCCGTGGTGACGACCAATATAACCAGGCGTTATCGGAGCAACGCTTGGCAGAGGTTAGCCAATATTTAGTCAACCAGGGTATTGATAAACAACGCTTACACGGCCAAGCCTACGGCGCGACATTGCCATTACACACAGAGCAAAATCATGAAAATGACTTTTTCGACCGCCGTGTGACGTTGACCTTAATGTCACCTGATGCCGAACTCGCAGCAAACTAATTTCTCGTTACTTCTTTTATGATTTGTTAAACAGTTACCCTGTTACGCCAGATGGCAGCATCAACGTAACAGGGTAAGGAGCTGCTATGTTTTGGTTATTTCGGTTTTCGTTTTTACCCGTGCGTTTGGACCATAAAAATGGGTTTGTGAGTGTGTTGCTATTGTTGATGTTGTCGACTTCAGTGCAAGCGTCACCATCAGCTATGACAGACGATGACATTACTCAAGGTACCTTAGTGTATTTTGCTAAAGATCAAGTGATACAAGCTTTTGCAATGGATACGCAAGTGAGTATGGATGTGTCAGGCTTACTTAACCGGGTCACCGTTAAGCAAGTGTTTATTAATGATTCAGATCAGTGGCTCAATGGACGTTATGTTTTTCCGTTACCTGAAAATGCCGCAGTAGATAGCATGCAACTGCGTATTGGTGACAAGATTATTGCAGGGCAAATTCAACCTAAAAAACAAGCGGTAAAAACCTTTGAAACCGCCAAAAAACAGGGTAAACAAGCCAGCTTATTACAACAACAGCGCCGCAATATTTTTACCTCTGAAGTGGCTAACTTAGGCCCGCATGATCAGCTCGTTGTGGAGTTAAGTTACCAACAAACGGTTGAGTTTAGTGATGGCCTGTTTAGTTTGCGCTTTCCCATGGCCATTACTCCACGTTATCACCCTGAGCAAAGCAGCGACAAAGATAAGCAGGCAATGGCGATTGCGTATATCGACCCAATGATTATTCCTAATCAACTGAGTGAAATCAGCAGTGCTCAGGGGATTAATGTCAGCATGAAGGTCAATATTGATGCGGGCTTTGCCCTCAACTCACTTGACAGTTTATACCACCCTATTAAACAAAGTGTGAATGGCCAGCGTTACACCGTGAGCTTTAACGGTAAGCAAATAGCCGACCGCGACTTTGTATTGCAATGGCAGGTAGATGTTGGCGCACTGCCGCAAGCGGCGACGTTTTATCAAACCGGTAAAACCCATACTGTAGCGGTTAACTCAAATGACAATATAACCACCACCGCGGGCGATCAAAGCGTGTATTCATTGGTGATGCTTATGCCGCCAAGTGTTGAGGTCAGCGAGCAGCATTTAATTGGTCGTGAATTAATTTTAGTCATTGATACCTCTGGGTCTATGTCTGGCCAATCGATTGTACAAGCCAAGCAAGCATTGCAATTTGCGATAGCAGGGCTGCGCGATATCGATACCTTTAATATTATTGAGTTTAACCAACAAATAAGCATGTTATCGCCAGTGCCATTAAATGCCACTAGCCGTAATTTGGGTTCTGCTAATCGTTTTATCGCGTCACTTGAGGCTAATGGCGGCACCGAAATGGCACCAGCGATTACTGCTGCTTTGGTTGATACTCTTCAGGCTGATGCGGTTAATGTGCGGGGTGAATCTATGTTACGCCAGGTGATATTTATGACCGATGGCGCGGTAGGCAATGAGCAACAATTGTATCAATTAATTAGCGATCAGCTAGGTGACAGTCGCTTGTTTACTGTTGGCATTGGTTCGGCGCCCAATTCAGACTTTATGCGCCGCGCAGCAACCATGGGCCGTGGCACTTTTACCTATATTGGTAAGCAATCTGAGGTTAAAGATAAGGTTGAGCAACTACTGACTAAAATAGAACAACCGGTATTAACCAATATTGGCTTGTATTACCTTGATGGCAGCGTGCCTGATTACTGGCCATCAACCATTAGTGATTTATATCAAAACGAACCGCTATGGGTCAGCATTAAATCGCCTAGCCAATTGCAACAGCCGATCATCGTGTCTGGCAATATCAATGGCCAATACTGGCAGCAACAACTCGATTTTACCGACAATAAACCGGCAAGAGGCATCGATTTATTGTGGGCAAATGCGCAAATTACCGCACTTGAATTATATAAAAATGCCGCCAGCGGTCCAAGAGTCAATAAGCAGGTTGAAGCCTTAGGCATGCTGTATCACTTGGTCACCAGCCAAACCAGTTTAGTGGCGGTTGATGTGACGCCCGTAAACCCAATGAGTGATAAAACCATTGATGCCAATGTGCAATCACATTTACCCCACGGGTTACAAGTGGGCTATCAGGCACAAATTTTACCGCAAACCGCCACCTCAAGTCGCTTATGGCTATTGATTGGTTTTAGCTTACTTGGCTTGGGCATTTTGCACTATTTGTGGTTGCGCCAACGCTTACCAGGTCAGGTATTGGTGCTTGAAGCCAATGCCTAAGGAGTTACTTAATGAAGCCATCTGTATATACCAAAACACATTTATGGATTATGGCGCTGATAATACTGGTGGGCCTTGGGCTCATTGTTCAAGGAGGATATATGCAAGCTAAAGCCCATTTTGCCCAGTTTTTAATTGAGCGTGCGTTTGAGCAAACACTTGTCGACAATCAGCCGCATAAGCCCTGGTCCTGGGCCGACACGCACCCAGTCGCCAAAATGCGCTTATTGCAACACAATGCACAAGGAGTGCAGCCATTAGGTCAGGATTTATATGTGCTTGCTGGCGCTTCTGGTCGTAATCTTGCCTTTGGGCCAAGCTTGATGTTAGCTGGCGCAGGTGTTGGCGAGCAGGGCAATATGATTATTGCCGGACACCGCGACAGTCACTTTATGCGCTTACAGTATGTTAATGTCGGCGACATGATTGAGCTTTACAGTGCCACGGGAAAGTTACAGGTATATCAAATTACTGCGACTCAAGTAGTGCATGAAACCGCAACCGAAATACTCGATCAAACTGAAAACAGCCAATTAACCTTAATAACCTGCTATCCATTTGATCAGCTTGCGGGCAATGCTGAATACCGCTATATCGTTGAGGCTAAACCTATGGTGTAACGATATATAGCGAAAAAAACAGCCCAAACTAGTGCAGTTTGGGCTGTGTTGTTTGATGGGTTATTTATCCCAATAGGGCGGGCTGCCATAATAGTTGGAAAAGTAATCAATAAAAGCTCTGACTTTGGGGGCTAACAACCGCGAGCTGGGGTAAACCGCCCAAATGGCGGCTTCATCGATTAAGGGGTAATCCTCTAGTACCTGCACCATTTCGCCACGTTTTAAATGCTCATAAGCAATCCATGTGGCACATTTCGCAATCCCCATTCCATTGGCACAAGCATCGCGTACCGCTTCTCCGTGGTCAATGCGAATAGAGCCTTTTATTTTCATGCTCAACGGGCCATTGGGTGTGTTAAATACCCAGGTTTCAAGCCCCGCTTGATTGATACATTGATGATTGTGCAACTCTTCTGGGGTGTCAGGTTTACCATATTGGGCAACATAGTCTGCCGAGGCACACATAATGCGTTTATCTACGGCCAACTTTTTAGCAATTAAGCTTGAGTCTTGTAATTGTGCGTTACGAATGGCGACATCAAACCCACCTTCAACTAAATCGACAATCGAATCAGTTAAGCGAATATCGATATAAAGATCGGGATATTGAGCAATAAAAGCTTTAAAGGCTGGCATTAAATGCATCCGGCCAAATGATGCTGGCGCGGTGATCCGTAATGTCCCCTGGGGCTGAGCATCGCCACTACCCACCGCCGCACGGGCGGCCACCACACTTTGAATAATTTCTTCAGCGTGGGGTAAAAACGCCATGCCTTCTTCGGTTAACGACACTTTACGTGTGGTTCGGTGGATTAAGCGCGCTCCTAGGCTTTCTTCTAGACGGTTGATATGCATGCTGGCAACCGGGGGTGATAAACCTAACTCTTGCCCTGCTTGGCTGATATTGTGGGTCGACGCGACTCGGACAAACAGTTTTAGGTGTTCAAAATTCATATTTTTAGTCCGTGTTAAGTTAACGTCATAGCGTGTTTAGGTATTTGCAACACAAGGTTGCACATGTTTTAGGGTGCTTTTTAGGTGATCTTTAAGCTTAAACCATGCAAAGGTGCCTGCCAATAAATTCGCAAATGTGGCCGCGATGATAGTATTTAACATATCACCTGTTGCAGTGCCAATGGCAACGGTTGGAATATACAGGATAAACAGTCTCGCAAACGACACCATTAATGCTGTTTTTGGAGTACCTAACGCATTAAATACCGATACCACCACCATGCATAATCCTAATGGCCCATAACTGATGGGCATAATCCACAGTGCCGCCTTTAACCATGCACTTAATGACGGGTCCTGGGTGATAAGTGGCAACATTAAATCAGCGCTCAGAGCTAATAGCACTGCGAGAACAGCAGTAAAACCGAGTAATAGTTTTGCCGTAGTGGTTAATAAATTGTCTATGGCATGGAATTGGCGCGCCCCTAAATACTGACCAATCATAGGCGGAATTGACATGGTGAGTGCTAAAGTGAATACCAGTAAAAAACTCTCAATACGCGCCAATAAACTCCAAAATGCAATAGCATCTGTACCCAGTTTAGCGATAAGCATCATGGCTACAAACGCGCTAGCAGCAGGTAAAAATTGATTGGTAATGGTCGCAGAGGTGACATTGACCAGTTCGATACCATATTTAATGGTACCGATATGGCGCTGTAATCCAATAAACCACTGTTTTGGTTTTACATCAAACAGCACATAAATGGTGGCAATACCATAACCTAGGCTAGAGGCGATGGCTGCACCTTTAATGCCTAAATCAAAATAGAATATTAATAAAGGATCTAATATTAGGTTAATAATACTGGCGGTAACAAACATCGCCCCAGTGGTTTTGGTGTCACCATGGGCACGGTAAACACTGGTGAGCAAGTACAGCACTGCCACGCTCAAGGCGCTAAATAACCAATATGGCCAGTAAGTGATAAATAAATTGACCAACAAAAAATAGTGCGGGCTATTGGTATCTGAGCTGACAAATACACGCAATACAAGCGTGTCGAGCTGCCACAAAAGTAAGCAAACCAGCGCCATAAATACAATGCCACCGATAACTGATAATGTCGCAACAGCACGGGCTTTGTAATGTTTTTTTGCGCCAATCGCTTGAGACATAATCGCGGTAGCGCCAACGCCAATACCCACCTGAATACCAATTAACAGTGTTTGAAACGGTAATGTCATGCCGTGTGCGGCCAGTTCATTAACGCCTAATAAGCCGATAAACACCGAATCAACTAATTGCACCGACATGATGGCAAATAAACCAATGCATAAAGGCAATGTTTTACTGATAAGGGTACGAAGTGTTGAAGATACAGCGAACATATACTTTCCGTACGATATGAGGGTAAAGATTAAGCCAAGATGAAACGCAGCTTAATGTCGGATCAATTTGGGGTAGCGTGACAACATCATGGTGAAAGGTTAGGGCTCACATAACTAATGTGAGCCCTAAAGTGGTTTAATTAATATCAATAACCACTTTACCAATGGCTTTGCCGCTAGCTAAATACTGATGCGCATCAGTCACTTGCTCTAGGCTAAAGCGTTGTTCATCAACTACAGGTATTAATGCGCCAGCTTCAACAATCTCAGCCAGTTGAGCTAGGATATTGCCATGAACTTCACGACCTATGTTGTGCATCATTGGGATTAACATAAAGACCACATGTAATGACAAACCTTTCATGTGTACCATTGATAAATCTAATTCAATGAAGGATAAGGTTGTGGCAATTTGACCGTTTAATTTAGCGGCTTCAATAGAGTTGGTGAGGTTTGCGCCGCCAACGGTATCTAAAATAACATCAAAGCCCGCACCGTCAGTGTGTTTTGCCACGTAATCGGCAACTGTTTCTGTTTTAAAGTTGATGGCTTTAGCGCCTAACTTTTCAATTAATTCTGCTTGAGTGCCTTCAGCTCCGGTAGCAAAAACGTTTGCACCAAAATGTTTTGCAAGCTGTACTGCAACGTGACCCACACCACCGGCGCCACCATGTACAAGTACACTTTTACCTTCTGCAATACCTGCACGCGTTAAGCCTTCGTATGCGGTAATCCCCACCAAAGGCAATGCAGCCGCTTCACGCATAGAAAGATTTTTAGGTTTACGAGCAATAAGCTTAGCGTCAGCCAACATGTATTGAGCAAGTGTGCCTGGTAAGTCACCTAAACCGCCAGCACAGCCATAAATTTCATCGCCAACGTTAAATTCAGTGACGCCTTCACCGACTGCTTCAATGGTACCGGCAAAGTCCATTCCTAATACTGCAGGGGCTTTAGGCGAGAAAGGCAATGCTTCGCCCATTTCACGGATCATCATGTCAATGGTATTAACACTGGTTGCTGCTAAGCGGACTAATACATTACCCGCACTTACTGTTGGCTTAAGAATGTCTGCCGACTCGAAAACATCAGCTGCACCAAATTCGCGAATTATCATAGCTTTCATTGTGTAAAACCTCGTTGTGTTTGTGTGAAGCTAGTATAGGCGTTTGAGGGTTAATGATAATGGCCAGTAAACAATAATGTGTTTTAAGTTTTTATTAATAATCAGTGTCGACTCGAATAAAAAACAGCCAATTATTACAATCACTATTAATAAAAAATTAATCACAAAGCATAAGAAACCGCTAATTATTAATAATATATTAAAACTATTTATGCTGTAGCGGCAATTATCAATTGAGAGAGTCCTTGTTAATCTTATTAACGAAATTTACACATTTGCTAAAAATATTGATGAACAGCATGTGCTCATCACCTAATAAGTAATAACGAATACATAGCTAATAAATAACAAGGAACAATCCAATGAAATATCAAGGTTATACAACATTTAACGCGACCCAAGAGGGCGGGATTTTAACGGTCACATTCGATTTTGGGACTGTTAATGTACAAGGCCAAGAGATGTTAGCGGATTTAAATGGTCTAGCAATGCGACTTGAGCGTGACCGCGACACTAAAGTCGTGGTGTTTCAATCTGCCAATCCTGAAGTGTGGGTATCGCACTATGACACTAACCTGTTAAAAGATATGTCGACAGAGGCTGTGTCTCGTGAAGATGTTAAGTTACTTGATTTACAGGTGATCCTTGAACGAATTAGCAAGTTACCTCAAGCGACCATTGCTAAGTTAGAAGGTTTTGCGCGTGGCGGCGGGCATGAGTTTGCTTTAGCGTGTGATATGCGTTTTGCTGCTCGCGGTAAATATAAGTTTATGCAAATGGAAGTGGGCATGGGCATCTTACCTTGTGGCGGCGGTGCTTCACGCATGGCACGTCAAACCGGTTTAGGCCGTGCATTAGAAATTATTTTAAGTGCTCGTGACTTTACAGCAGATGAAGCAGAAGCGTACGGCACCATCAACAAAGCATTAGACCCTGACGAAATTGGCCCTTATGTTGATGCATTAGCACAGCGTATTGCTCAATTTCCAGCTGAATCAATTAATGCCTGTAAACAAGCAGTATACGAATCTATCGATAAGCCGATAGATGAAGCCCTAAAAGCGGAAGCTTATTGGTTATATCAAGCAACCAGCAAAACCCCTGCCATTAAACGTTTCACCATTGCCGATGAGCAAGGGCTTGAGCATGACATTGATAATCAACGTCATTGGAATGAGTTAGTGATGAAGGTGCAAGAAATAAACTAACCTTATTCGTGATTCATCATTAACGCTGATGTGCCTTGTCAGCGTTAATGACCCATTTAATTAGGCGAGGCAATAACACTATGAAAAAAATTATCTTGGTCACTGGTGTCACCGACGGTATTGGTTTAGCCACAGCCAAAATGTTGGTTGCAGAAGGTCATCATGTCCTTATTCACGGTCGCAATGCACAAAAACTCAGCAAGGTAGAGGCCGAGCTAAAAGCAATACCCGGTGCAAGCGAAATAGAAAGCTTCCGCGCTGACTTATCGAACTTAGGTGATGTTGCTGCACTGGCTGATGCCATTAGTGCTCAGCACAATAAGCTTGATGTGATTATTAATAATGCCGGTGTGTACAAAGTGCCGCAAATTACCAGCATAGATAATTTAGATGTGCGTTTTGTGGTTAACACCATTGCGCCTTACTTATTAACACAGCGATTACTGCCCTTGTTAAACAGCACTGGCCGAGTGGTTAATTTATCTTCTGCGGCGCAAGCAAGCGTTAATTTAGCTGCATTAGCCAGCGCAAATGCAGGGCCTGCTGATGGCGCGATATATGCGCAAAGTAAACTGGCTATCACTATGTGGTCAGTACATTTAGCAACCACATTACAAAATAGCGGACCGGCTTTTATTGCCGTTAATCCAGCGTCATTTTTGGGCAGTAAATTAGTTAAAGAAGCCTACGGTATGGCCGGTGCTGACTTAAATATTGGCGCGGATATTTTATGTCGTGCGGCACTGTCTGATGAGTTTGCTCATGCATCAGGGCGTTATTTCGATAATGACCAGGGACAATTTACTGCGCCCCATGCAGATGCGTTAAACATTGTTAAAAATCAACAGTTAGTGGCAGCAATTGAATCGATTATTGCCCAAGTCAATTTAGGATAAAGAGGTTGTTATGTTAGGTGAAAACCATTGTTTAGTGCTTGATTTCCCAGAATTTACCACACGTATTACTGAGCTAAATGCTGCCGACAGTCAATTTGCTGTAGATGCAAAGCAATACCACGAACTTGATCAAGAAATCCGTACCTTAGAGTTAGACGGTGCGCCAATTAATGACGAAGATATGCACCAGTTAAAGCATAAACGCTCAGTGTTAAAAGTTTCGTTGTATCAACGAATTCATCAACGTTAATCAAATCATTACTTGCGTGCTGTTTATTATCTTCGGTAATAAGCGGCAACCGTTCCGACTGTTGTTTACCGCTAATAACGTAGTGTAATAAATCATTAGTTTTCAAGGATCGCCATGAAGAAAATATTAATCAACTTCGCCCATCCAGCCAAAGGGCGATCTAACATTAATGCCCAGTTAAGGGCGGCCGTAGAAAACATTGAAGGCGTGACCATCAATGATTTATACGCCAATTACCCTGACTTTTTAATTGATGTCGCTCGCGAGCAAAAGCTGTGTGAAAGCCATGATGTGATTATATTTCAGCATCCATTTTATTGGTATTCAACGCCTGCAATCGTTAAAGAGTGGCTAGATTTAGTGCTAGAGCACGGCTGGGCCTACGGCAAAACCGGCATGGCATTAAAAGATAAATGGTGCTTTCAAGCCATTAGTGCAGGTGGCGATGCGACAACCTATCGGGTTGATGGCGCCAATCAATTTACCATTGCCGAGTTAACTTCGCCAATGCGTGCGACCGCCAATTTATGCTTAATGGAATGGCTACCGCCTTTTGCGGTAATGGGCGTTCACCGTGGCTTGCCCACAGAACACGTTACCGGCCACGCCGAAGATTATCGACGCCTCATCATCGCTATTCGTGATGGCGTATTGGATAAAGACAAAGCCCAACAAGCTGAGTTTTTAAACGCAAATCTTGACGACATCATGTTAAGGGCATAAACAATGGAATACTTTTTACTGCAGTTATTTATTTTCTTAGCCGCGTCAGCCATTGCCGTGCCGATAGCCAAACGTTTAGGACTGGGTTCAGTGCTCGGTTACCTGATTGCCGGGATGATCATTGGTCCGTTTGGTATTTCACTGATTGGCGATGTTGAAGTGGTGATGCATTTGACTGAATTTGGCGTTGTGATGATGCTATTTTTAGTGGGTTTAGAGTTAAGACCTTCGAGGTTATGGCAAATGCGTACCCCCATTTTAGGCATGGGCGGCATGCAAGTGGTGTTGTCGAGTATTGTCATGGCGGCTATTGCGCTATGGGTTTTGCCTTGGCAACAAGCGCTTGCGGTTGGGTTAATTTTGTCATTATCCTCAACGGCAATTGTGCTACAAACCCTCAAAGAAAAAGCCTTAATGAATACCGCGCCTGGTCGCTCGGTGTTTTCAGTGTTGTTATTTCAAGATTTAGCCGTGATCCCCATGTTAGCGTTTATGCCACTACTGGCCACGTTAACCTTAGGCGATGATGGACATCATGGTTCGGTGTTATTTGATATCAATACCTTACCAGCGTATTTACAAGTGATTGCGACCTTGCTGGCCGTTGTGGGGATCTTAGTATTAGGACGTTATGCCAGTAGGCCCATATTTAGAGCTATTGCAGCCACTGGCGTTCGAGAAATTTTTGTCGCGGCGGCATTAGCGCTGGTGGTGGGAATTTCATTATTAATGACCGTGGTAGGCTTGTCGCCTGCGTTAGGGACATTTTTAGCCGGTGTGGTGTTAGCTGACAGTGAATACCGCCATGAACTTGAAAGTGATATTGAACCCTTTAAAGGCTTATTACTTGGGGTGTTCTTTATTTCAATTGGTGCCAGCCTTAACTTCAGTTTAATTGGCGATAATGTGGCGCTTATTGCAGGCTTAACCGCGGGCTTAATTGTGATTAAGTGGCTGATATTAGTCATTACCGGCAAGGTCTTTAAGGTCGCTAAAAAAGACAGAGCGTTATTTGCCGTAGCATTAGCACAAGGCGGTGAATTTGCGTTTGTGTTATTTCAATTTGCCAAGGTCAATGGCGTACTGGGCGCCGAGACTGTTGAGCCGTTAATCTCTGCGGTAGCGATTTCGATGTTTTTAACCCCATTGATGTTTATGGCCTATGAAAAACTGGCGATATCGAAAGACGATACTCAATTGAATGCACGCGAAGATGACACCATCAACCACAGTGGTCATGAGGTGATTTTAGCCGGCTTTGGCCGTTTAGGTACTGATGTAGGACGTTTTTTAATCTCTGCTGGGGTTAAACCAGTGATTATTGATCATGATTCAACTAACGTTGATGTACTGCGTAAACTGGGTTATGAGGTGTATTATGGCGATATTACCCGCTTAGATTTGCTTGAAGCTGCTGGCGCCAAAGAAGCGAAATTATTAGTGATAACCATTGGTGACATTGAGAAGTCAACGACCTTAATTGAGCTGGTAAGAAAGCATTATCCGCACCTTAAAATTGTAGTGAACGCCGATGATCGCCAAGCGAGTTTTAAATTGATGGAATTAAATATTGATCATATTCGGCGTGAAACCTTTGGCAGTGCACTGGCCTTAGGCCAAGATGCTTTGCAACAATTAGGTGTCGACCCGTACGAAGCTTACCGTTTAGCGCGTATTTTCCGTAAAAAAGATGAAGAAATGATGCCAGAACTCTACAAGTGGCACTGTGAAGAAGAGCATTATATTTCTCACTATCAACAAAAGCATGCTGAGTTAGAAGCCTTAATGACGCGCGACTTACATGCTGACAATGATGAGCTCGACAAAGCCTGGACCGCTAAAAACCCGACGTTATGATGATTTAAAAACAGTCATAAAAAAACCGCCTAGACATTACACTAAGCGGTTTTTATTTGTTCGGTTTAACGATTAAGCTTTCATTGCTTTTTCGCCGCGAGCTAATCCGACAACACCAGAGCGAGAGATTTCGACCACTTTGGTCATGTCGCCTAATGCATGAATAAACGCATCGATTTTGTCGCTAGTTCCCACCATTTGTATGGTGTACAAATGGGTTGTAACATCGACAATCTGACCACGGAAAATATCCGTAATGCGTTTCACTTCTTCGCGTTGTTCACCTTGAGCTTTCACTTTCACTAATGCAATTTCGCGCTCAATATGTGCCGCTTCAGTGATGTTAGCCACTTTTAAAATATCGATAAGCTTATGCAATTGCTTTTCGATTTGTTCTAACACGGTTTCATCGGCAATCACGGTAATGTTAAGTCTTGAAAGCGTGGTGTCTTCAGTGGGAGCCACGGTTAAGCTTTCAATGTTATAACCGCGCTGAGAAAACAGACCCACAACTCGTGACAATGCGCCTGGTTGGTTTTCAAGTAATACAGAAATAATACGACGCATTAGCTTTTCTCCGTTTTGCTTAACCACATTTCGTTCATCGCGCCGCCGCGGATGAGCATAGGGTAAACGTGTTCAGTTTCGTCTACGCTGATGTCCACAAACACTAACTTATCTTTCATTGCTAAGGCTTCAGCCAGTTTTGACTCAAGCTCATCGGGATGATTGATGTTCATGCCGACATGGCCATAAGCTTCAGCGATTTTGGCAAAGTTAGGCACAGAATCCATATAAGATTGTGAATGGCGACCTGAGTAAATCATGTCTTGCCATTGCTTAACCATGCCAAGGAAACGGTTGTTTAAGTTAATGATTTTTACTGGAGTGTCATATTGCAATGCGGTTGATAGCTCTTGAATATTCATCTGAATTGAACCGTCACCGGTAACACACACTACGGTTTCCTCAGGAAATGCCATCTTAACGCCCATGGCCGCAGGTAAACCAAAGCCCATGGTGCCTAGACCACCAGAGTTAATCCAACGGCGTGGCTTATCAAATGGATAATACAGGGCGGCAAACATTTGATGCTGGCCTACATCGGAGGCTACATAGGCATCACCATTGGTCAGCTTATGCAGTGTTTCAATGACTTGTTGTGGTTTGATACGGTCGCTAGTGCGATCAAATTCAAGGCTCTTACGTGAGCGCCAAATTTCAACATCACGCCACCAGTGGTTTAGCGCTTCAGCGTCATTACTATCGCCGCTCTCATCTAATAGCGCTAACATGCTGTCTAGAATATTATCGGCAGAACCGACAATCGGGATATCGACACGAACCGTTTTAGAAATTGAAGAAGGGTCAATGTCGATGTGTAAAATGGTCGCGTTAGGGCAGTATTTTTCAACATTGTTGGTTGTACGGTCGTCAAAACGAACCCCAATGCCGAAAATTAAATCGGTGTTATGCATTGCCATATTGGCTTCATACTGACCGTGCATACCCAGCATGCCTAAGCTTTGTGAATGAGTACCAGGAAACGCGCCAAGGCCCATCAACGTACTGATCACAGGAATGTTTAAGCGTTCTGCTAGTTTAAGGATTTGTGCATCACAACCCGATATCACCGCGCCGCCACCCACATATAAAACAGGTTTTTTGGCAGCTAATAAGGCTTGTAATCCCCGACGAATTTGGCCTTTATGCCCGGTAGTGGTCGGGTTATAAGAACGCATTTTAACGGTTTTTGGATACACATAATCATGAAGCACATCTGGGCTTAGGCAATCTTTAGGAATATCGATAACCACAGGGCCTGGGCGGCCTGTTGCAGCAATATAAAATGCTTTTTTAACGATTTCAGGAATATCTTTTGCGTCTTTTACTAAAAAGCTGTGTTTAACAACCGGGCGTGAAATACCAATCATGTCGCATTCTTGAAATGCATCATTACCAATAAGATTACTCGGTACCTGACCTGATAACACAACTAACGGGATTGAATCCATGTAAGCGGTGGCAATACCCGTAATGGCGTTGGTTGCACCAGGGCCAGATGTGACAAGTACGACTCCCACTTTACCCGTTGCACGAGCATATCCGTCTGCCATGTGCACGGCGGCTTGCTCGTGGCGCACAAGAATGTGCTCCATGCCGGGAATTTTATGAAGAGAGTCATAGATGTCTAAAACTGAACCACCGGGATAACCGAAGATGTGGCTTACGCCTTCATCGATTAGAGAGCGCACGATCATACTCGCGCCAGAAAGCTTTTCCATGAAATGAGTCCTTTTTAAGTTACCGTATGGTAAACAGTATCTTGTTATACAACGACGGTAATCGCTTTAAAAAATAAGTTTGAATGGTAATTCAAACCCGACGATTGAAATTAACAGTAGCTAAATTCAATGACTTGTTCACTTAGTGACTCAGCTGAATCACTGACCTCCATCTTATGTAAATTTATTTTTACTGCAAGCTCTTTCTCTAAATATTTTTCGAGGTTGAAATCATTTCATGTTTGTGATTTTTAAATTTCTATAGTAGGGCGATTTATCACCACATCAAAAACAATCAGGCCATCAATATAGAGGGCCTGATTGTATATTTTAGGTGTTTTTACAGCTTAAGGTTGTGCCTCGATACTGGGTGTTTTCGGCAGTCGAGACTGTAAAAACTGACACACACCGACCAACAGTATTGAACTAAGCATCAGCATTGAAAAGGGCACAGCACTGCCATCATAAAAGTAGGCTAGTAATGGCCCTGCGGTTGCACCAAAGCCAAAACGCAAGGTGCCGATTACCGCTGTAGCGGTACCAGTTTCTTGTTTAAATTTTAATAATACGATGGCATCGGCGTTAACAGACATGACCCCAAGTGACCCCATTAAGGGGATAAGCATCAACACGGTAAAGTGATAACTCAAACCCAATAGGTTAACCAACAATAAACCACAAGCGGCGAGGGAGCCAAAAAACGTGGCAACATGGAGCATTCGTTTAGAACCATAACGCTCCACAATTCGTGAGTTAACAATATTGGCGAGCATTAATGCGCCCACGTTTGTGCTAAATAATATGGCAAATAATGATTTGTCTAAGTTAAACACTTCCATATAAATAAACGGCGAAGCAGTCAAGTAACAGAAAAAAGCGAATGAGGTTAATACTCCACTTGTGATGTTGAGCTTGACGCCGCTGCGTGAAAATACCGTGTAATAAGCCCGAAAAAAAGATTTTTGACTGCGACTATCGGCATCTTTATCACTGGGCATTTTTAATTTAAACAGCACGAGTGCTAATAAGGTAATGGCGTAACAACTTTGGCTTAAAAAGATCAGGTGCCAGTCACCAATTTCCATAATTAAGCTACCGAGGGTGGGAGCTAACAATGGCGCTAACATCATAATTAGGCTGACATAAGACATCCCTTTAGCGGTGTTATCACCATAAACTTCTTTGATATAGCCGGGCACCACAACCGTCGCCGCAGCGCCAATAAATGCCTGGGCAAATCGCAACAGCAAAAACTGTTCAATACTGCCACTTAAGGCAATAAGTAAACTGATTAGGGTAAAACCTGAAAGTCCAAAAATAACTAAAGGGCGGCGGCCAATTTTGTCGGCTAACGGCCCAAAGGTCAGCATGCCAACGGCATAACCTGCTAGGTAAATACTTAATGATTGCTGCACCGTGGTGATGCTGGTGTCAAACCCTAGTGCCAGCACTGACATTGCCGGTAAATACATATCGATTGCTAAAGGGGTGATAGCCACAATCGCTGCCAGCATGGGGATTAACATTGCCAAATTAGGAATACCTGCTGCGGTTGATGATGTTGATTTTACCGGCGTTGCCACATAAACCTCGTGTACTTAATTAGACTTGAGCGACTCATTGCTCAAAAGAGCGCATAGTTTAGCATGTATTAATAGATCGGTTGTCGATGTATTTGTTAAGGAGTTTTACAAAACAAGCTAGCGACAGTTAGCCTCGGTTTTATGCAACATTTGTACTTTTCATTTCTACCTAATACAGCTTTGTTTTACTGTTTTCGTTATGACCTCCAAAGAGGATATCTTTGGCGTTTTTTATCGTTCGGACAAACAAATATTTAACCATAAGTCGTTACTTTTTATGTCGTAATTAATTTGAATTAACACTATGATGGCTATCAAAGTTAATGGGGGGAGTCGCTGTGTTTCTGAGTCGATTGTATTCGTTTATGCCTGGTTTAGAGACCTTTTCTCGCTATGAGCGAAGTTGGCTCAAAGATGATATTACCGCAGCGTTATCTGTGGCCGCCGTTGCGCTACCTGTGGCCATTGCTTATGCGCAGCTAACGGGAGTTAATGCAGCGGTTGGTTTGTATTCTTGCGTGTTACCCATGCTGGTGTATGCGTTATTTGGTACATCAAGACAACTTATTGTTGGCCCTGATGCCGCCACCTGTGCGGTGATTGCCGCCGTTGTGACCCCACTTGCTGCGGGCGACAGCTTAATGCATTGGCAGTTAGTCATGACCATGACGGTGATGACGGGCTTTTGGTGTTTAATTGCCAGTCGATTTAAATTAGGTGTACTGGCAGATTTTCTCTCCAAACCGATTTTGATGGGCTTATTAAACGGGGTGGCCGTGACCATTATTGTTGGCCAGTTCTCAAAAATATTTGGTTTTACCTTTGATGAAAAATACTTACTAGAACGTTTAGGTGGCGCGCCGAGTTACTTATCACAAACCCACATTCCCACGTTGTTGATGGCAGTATTAACCGTGATGGTTTACTTTGTGATGAAGCGCCTTAAACCCACCTGGCCAGCGTCAATGTTTGCTATTGCTGTTGGGGCGTTGTTGGTGTGGGGATTTAAACTCACAGAGTACGATATCGCTGTAATTGGCTCTGTGGCTGGCGGTTTACCTTCATTTCAAGCGCCTGTATTTAATATTGGTATTGCCCGTGAACTGGTGATGCCTGCACTGAACTTAGCGATGGTGAGCTTTGTGAGTATGATGCTCACAGCGCGCAGTTTTGCCGCTAAAAATGGCTACGACATTGACGCGGATAAAGAGTTTAAAGCGTTAGGCCTCGCCAATATTGCCTCGGCACTGTCGCAAGGTTTTGCGGTCAGTGGTGCAGACTCTCGTACTGCGGTTAATGATTCGAACGGCGGTAAAACCCAATTGGTGTCGGTTATAGCAGCAGTGCTAATAGCCATAGTGGCGGTTTTTTTAACTGCGCCACTTGAATATATTCCCAGCGCAGCCTTAGGGGTTGTGCTGGTTATCGCCTCTATTCACCTTATCGATTTTAAAGCGATTTGGGTGTTGCGCCTGCGAGATCGTCAAGCATTTTACTTAGCGCTGACAACACTGTTTGCGGTGTTATTTATTGGGGTTATCCCGGGGATTACACTTGCGGTATTACTTGGCTTATTTCAATTTTTACGCACGGTAATGCGGCCAACCGATCAGGTATTAGGGCTAGACGTAAAAGGGATTATTCGCAGTATTGATGGCAGCGACAAAGCGGTTGCGGTACCTGGTGTGTTTATTTATCGGTTTAATTCGCCGTTAACTTATTTTAATTCGACCTACTTTAAACGCAGATTACTTGAACGCTTTGCGCGCCAAAATCAACTTGACCCCGTCGACTGCGTAATCATTGATGCAGTGCCGTGTTTTACTCATTTAGATTTGAGTGTCATGGCGATGTTGACCGACATTGAAGCATTGCTGCGTAAACGCGGCGTGAGCTTAGTGTTGGCTGGCAGAAAACGTCAGTTGATTAGTTGGTTTGAACAAGCTGATATGGTGTCGGGAGATGATGGTATTACCATTCGCTCAGATTTATATTTGGCGTTAAAGTTACATCAAAGTCATTTGGCCGCCACAGCAGAATCAACAGAGAGTAATGACAGTGCAGATGATAAACAGTCAATCTTGATCCATAGTCAAATTTAACGCGTCGCAATTAACTGTAAGCTATTGATTTTAATTTGTTTTAATAATTGTTGTCTAGGGCGGTTTTATTCTATAGAATCGCCCGAAATAACTGAGGTATGGCAATCATACCTTTTAATGACGCCCCCTCGAAAATCTGGCTCTTAACTTCCTTTCTGAGCCCTTAAGTAAAGTAAAAAGCGTAGTCTCCCTGTTGGATGTGGCATGTATGGTTTCGCAAGTAAGTGAAGCAATGCTGGATGTGATCGCAGATGCGTTAGTCGATAAAGGATACATTCTTTTATCTGACATCATTCCTGATTATGTAAGCTTAGCTTTGCTTGAAAAAATGCAAGCTGAGCAAGATATTAAGTTTAAAAAAGCCGCCATTGGTCGAGGTGTTGAACAACAAATCAACACTGATATTCGCTCGGATAAAATTAGTTGGTTAGATAATCAAGATCATACCGACCGTGAGTATTTATCGGTTATGAATCAGCTTAAAGATGGCTTAAATCGTCGTTTATTCATGGGGTTATTTGACTTTGAAAGTCATTATGCTGTGTATGAACATGGCGCGTTTTATAAAAAACATGTTGATGCCTTGCACGGCAGTCAAAACCGTATTTTGTCGACCGTGTTTTTTCTCAATCCTGATTGGCAAGAATGTGACGGTGGCGAGCTGGTGATCTATGACGAGCTTGACCAACCTTTAGATGTGGTTAGTCCTAAAATGGGTACCCTGGTACTGTTTTTAAGCGAGCGCTTTCCTCATGAAGTGCGTCCAACGTTTAAAACCCGTAATAGTATTGCGGGTTGGTTTAGGGTCAGTAATGCTAACCATGGTTTCTAGTCTCAAGACTATGATTTATAACTAAACACAGATAATGTTTTGACATTCGTTATCTGTGTTTAATAACACTTTCTTTTTAGCGCTATAAATCCCCAATCCTGCTATAAACGGCAACCATTGCCACGTTCTCTTACAATAAATGCGACTGTTTGGTGTAAGTGATACTTTTCAATTAAGTCACTATTGATATACGATAATGTGATACGTATCGTGTTTATCACCGGTTTGTGCTGCGGGAGTTCAAATTTTATAAACCGTAGCAGAGACCTAACGAGTTTGATTGTTTAGGTACTGGCGAACGAAACGCTAACAAAACAAACTATTTTACATAAGGAAGACAATAGAATGTTCAAACCAGCAATGTGGATTTTGGCTTCATCATTTGTGTGTTTCAGCGCGGCGTCATTTGCAGAAGATGCAGCCGAAAAAGCCTTTACTAATGAATTGATTGAATGTGCTGCGTATTACCAAATTAGCTCTGAAGCCATTGGCGCCATGAATGCTCCGCAAATGAAGGCGGTAGGCGAGCGTTTAAAGACCTCAGCAAGCGATGCGCAAACACTTGCCAGCAAATATCGCGGCGCTGAACAAGTTGAAAAAGATGTGGCTGCAGCTAAGCAGGCGCAAGTGAATAAGTTAGCGGGTTCGAATAACCTTCGTGGTTTAATGGCTGAGTATAAAGACTCGTGTAAGACTTTAGTTGCTGATCCGCAAAAACGTTTAGATTACTGGACAATGGCAACAATGTAATATCGCACCAATATCATATTGGCATTGCCTAACAATATTGATGGTACTTCCATCAATGGTGATAGCGCCGTAAGCGAAAACCGTTAATTGAGGCTTACTTAGTTAACCATTCTCCTTGCGGCGTTTGTATTATATGGCCTGTGTCTGCTGCGGCTATGGCTTTTTGTGCTGCAAGTGTAGCGACCGTATCAAGGGTTATATGATTACGATTAGCTATGGCTTGGTAATATTGTTTGCGTTTAGCATTGACTGATAACACCAACTGTTGTGTGGCTGGCGTATCTACCACCACGCCTAAATAGCCATTAGTTTGTTCACCTACCCATCCTGATGATTTAGCCTGTTGTAATGTCACAGCCCAAGCATTTGAGCACCACAGAATGCTGGTGGCAAGAAGGGTCACGATAACGAATGAAGATTTCATTATGTTTCTCCGCCTAAAATAACTCATCGTTTTCAATCAAGGTGTCTAACTCTTTATCGACTTTGATTTTAATTTCATGTTCTATTTTGACATTGAGATTAATGACAATCGGCTTGTCAGGTGGCTCAATTTTTACCGTTGGGGTACACGCTGACATCACCAACGAGGCAAGCAGGGTACTGATACTAACAACGTAGAGCGACGAATGTTTCACGAGAGTTATCCTTTTGATTTTATTTGGCTTATGTTACTGAACTTTGGTTTCAATTTTGTTTTGCAATTGGTTGCCAATCTGAGTGCTTTTATATAATTGGATCAGGTTTTCCTGGTGGTCATAATTCAGGTGAACCGGGCGCTCGATATCACGACTTTTGCCTTTAACCCCTACATAAATAGAGGCGTCTCCATTTGGTGTCATATCAAAGGTGCTGGCTAATTCAGTGTAGTTAAGGTGTTCCAGTGCTGTAAACACCAATTCTAAATAAGGTTGTGATAGGGCTAATTGATCCATCGCAGGGTTGCCGGCCACTTCAATTAAGCCCCCTGGCGAGCGTGCAGCCAATTTGCCGCCAGCAATCGTGACCTGTCCATCCAAAATCTCTGCCGGTAGTACCCCATCAAATATGCCACTGGCTTTTACGCCCACTTGAGGTTGTTCTTCTAACAATGTGGCCAAACTTAGCCCTTGCAGTAACATATAGCCGTGCGATTTTTCGTGCAGTTTTAGCACAAACTCAGGTAATAAAAAGCGTCCATCTAGCATGTCTCCGCTGGCCGTTAGACTGACATTGGTTTCACTTAATCCGGTAAATTGTTGCAACCAGTTGGTCGGCACTTTGTTACCGTCTTTATTTAACTCAATATTGGCGTTCATGTTGAGGTTAGTGAGCAAAATACCAACATTGGCTTTTTCTACACTGATAGCGGTTTGCGGACACATTAATTTGCTTTGGGCAAAATGCTGCTCAGCTAATGGGGTACCGGGTTTGTCATATTGCTGCTGCCAGTTAAATTGGCATTGAGCAAAAACATCACCACCGATAAACGATTTGTCTGCTAAGCGACCGCTTAATGATGACAACTGTTGTTGAATTTTCATTTCGAACTGGCTGGCATTATTCAGTTCACTTAAGGCAAACCCAGCGATTAAACGACTGTGGCCGTGTAGGCTAAAGTTTGTTGGCAATGGTTGGACTTTTCTCAGGGTAGCAAGTGCGGTGTCGATATCTGAATCAAATGTCCATTGCCCCGCGAGCGACAACGGGCTTTTTTCATCAGCGAATTTCAGTAAATGATAGCTGCTCAGGGCCAGGGTATCTAATTGCCATTGTTCGCTGCCAACGAGCAAGCCCTTTGATAAATTGAGTGCTTGATTGACTGTAACTTTATTGAGTGCGACAAGTGGTTGTTTTCGGCTTTTACCAATTTGTTTGGCGGCATCGAGTTGGTTTATTTTCCAGGTGACATTATTGGTCGCAGGGGATTGCAACCACCGCTGCAGTGCTTGCGCTGCGGTTTCTTGGTCATTAACGGACAATAAGGTTGGTTGTTCAACCTCAATACTGGCATTTTTGGCTGTTGCATAAGTGGTAACCGATTTGACACCTGTTTGATTGACGAGTTGCTGGCCTATAAATTCACGGGCCACCAGTGAGAAAGGCGCCAAATTAATTTCAATATTTTGCTGCAAGTTTATTGTCGAACTCTGGCCAAGGCTAAGCGTTAAATGAGCTAATTGTACGCCGATATTTTTTTGAATTTTATGAGTGCTTTTGTCGCCTTGTTGATCAGAATAAATGATTTTATCAATGGCGAGCGTAGAGCTGGGGTTAATGCTGATAGCAATGCTGTCGGTTTGGGGCGTATTCATTTCACCGTTTAAGTTGAGCGCTGCGTTTTCGAGGCTAAATTGTTCGATTCCAAGTTCGGGCATCCAAGTTGTTAAGTCAAATGTAGGGGTGTTGTTATCGATTTTTGTCGAGTTTAATTCAACATTCCATTCAAACTGACTGCGCCATTGCAGGTCGGTATTTGCTTGCAAATGATGCAATGTGAGTAAGCTTTGTAAATGATGCCCATCAAGTGCTAAACGCACTTTGGGAATGCTCACTAACGTCGAGATAGCGTTATTATTCAATGGTAAACGCACTTCAATGGGCTCTGGCACAGTAATGGATAATTGTGGCTGTTTATTGGTAGGGGACAGCTGCGCCAATACATTGCGTATTTGCGTTTTAGTTGATGTGTCTGTTACCAGTAAATCAATAAATTGCTCAAAATCTGCTTTATTGGGCGCTAACTGATATTCAAAAGGCGCAAGGTTGAGTGTTAATCCTAAAAATGTTGAGGGTTCAGCTTGGGCATCATTTGCAGCAAAAGGATTGCTAACAGGATATTGGTCCATGTTGAGCATAAAATTGATGGGATTTTTTGGAGCGAAATAGACACTTGGCCAACGTGCTGAACGTAATGAAAAGTCACTAATTGATTGTTGGCTACTAAGCGTTGCACTGACTAAATCAAGAGTGGTATGAGTGCGCCATTGTCCCTCAATGGTTAATTGTTGCTCGTTAATCGGCTGTAAAATAGCTGACAATTGCGAGTGCAACCCTTTTAATAAATTAGGGTTACTGTTCGGCTCATTTTGCGGTGAGCTAAATTGAGTGTCATTGAGCACATTTAAATATTGCTGCAAAGACTCAAGCCCCTGGTAACTCAGGCCTAAATCTACTTGAGTATCAAACTCCCATGTTCGTTTGCCTAAGGTGGCATTGACACTGAACAGCGGATAATCATCAAAGCGCCATAAGGTATCGAGTTCACCGGCTTTGGACAAGGTTAAGTTATCCATAGTTAAACGGTGTTTCGTTGCTTGGTTATCATTTAAGGCGGGTAATCTAATGTCTATTTGTCCTAAGTTTACAGTAGGTAACTTAGTGAGGTTTAATGACATTGTTGCCGGGGACTCTTCGGTTTGCTGCGATTGGCGAATAAAAAAGCTTTCACCTAAATCAACATACACGCTTTGGGTGTCAATGCTGACAATGTCGTCGGCATTGAACTGTTGATTTCTTAGCATTTGAATACTGTCACGCAGTTCAAGATTAAACTCTTGAACGGCAATATGGCTGTCTTCAATTTTCAGAATAAGCCTTGGAATACGGATATGATTTAATGAGACATATTCAGCATCAAAGTTAAGCACTTCAATGTGGTTATCGGCCAGTAAATTATTGAGTAGTTTAACGGTAAGGGGGTTGGCGTGTTCGATTATTGCCCACACTAGACCTACTGTGCATAACAGTATAAAAACCATAATCCGTTTGATGGTGAATATGCGCAATAGTGACTCGCTTTTTGCCGCTGTAACAATATTAAAAATGGCTAAGTATTGATGAGCTTAGCATGTTAATACTGTGATTGATGAAACCCATAAAAGATAATTAATTAGGCTTAATGTAAAGATGGTTTCTATTATGACTTGGCTCTGCACTTAGGTTCCGCACTTAGGCACTGACGAGGTCTATAACCTGTGTGATACGATCCTTTCAAAAACCAATAAAAAAGGCGCAATTAAGCGCCTTTTAGGTATATTGCGAATATATTAAGCTGGCATAGGTTCAACAACAATATGCTCTAATTCGACCGCGGCAATGGTGTGCAATGCATCCATCGTTGCGCCCACTAAGCTAATTTTACCCTCAGATGATTCAATCAATACTGCTCGTTTAATTTCGCTGTATTGACGGTTGTGTCTAATCAAATTCGACAACGCCATTTGCATCGGTTGCATTGATGGGTTAAATGCAGCGTTTTCTGCATAACGGCCACAGAAGGTTGCTCCATCTGTAGTTTCAAGCACGACGGCGGCATTGGTATTGGTGTATGGTGCGTAGCTTAATCCCATTTGGTCTAGTGCTTCGATGATCATTGGGTCATCAGAGTTTAGGCTAAATTCTTTTTCACGTTTGCACAGTAGTGGCATGGTGACATTTAAGTCAGCAGGACTGAATCCATAAGGTAAGTAATAAGATAAAGTATGAGTTTCTTGCTGTGGCAGATGGATTTTAATGTTACTGCCGTTGAACAATTCATTCATAAATTGACGACAGTGGCCACACGGGCTGTAATTAACAATAATATCTACAATTTCTGTTTCGCCGCTCAACCATGCATGACTAATGGCGCTTTGTTCAGCGTGAACACTGTGAAATAACGCTTCACCGGGTAACTCAAGGTTGGCCCCCATATATAAGTCGCCGCTTTTACCTTTGGCGATTGCACCGACATAAAATTCACTAATTGGAGGATTGGCTAGTGCTGCAGCTATAGGCAATAGATCCATTAACACTTGCTCTTCTTTTTTACCACTGGCTTCTACAAGCATTGCAAATTGATTGGCATCAATATGACCACAAAATTGGTCATGTAATAATGGTGCTAACGCGGTAGCTAATGGTTTGTCTAGCATTGTTATGCTGTCTAAAAATCGATTTTGCATTCCCTTAATCCTTAAATGAAATAACTGGGCAAAGTGATGATTCACTATAATGACTGTAAGTATTGATATAGGGCTTTGAGTAACTTTTGTTTGTGTTCATTCTCGCTGGTTTCTTCGACCAAGTTTTCGAGATTAATCACATAATCGGCATCCGATAAGCGTTGGTGGCAAAACTCACGCCAACGGCGGCTTTCATTGTCGGATAATGTTTCCGGGTAATTACGTGCCCGAAAACGAAAGAGCATTTCATTAATCCGAGGGTCATCAAATTGCAGGTCCAAGGCGGCTAAGTTGCGCGGTTCGGTGTGGCATATGATGTCCATTTTTGTTTTATCTGCATGACTAAAAAATCCACCACTGTACAACATAAGATCTGGATCGGTTATTGGTTTACGATCTGATTCTAATTCAAATACTTGGTTAAGTTTTTCTCGTATTTCTGGGTGGTTTTTTAAGCGTTTATATTGCTCGCGAGCAAAGTCTTTATCAAACTGTAATTTTGTGGCTACCTCATCGTCAAGTAATTTTGCAGATCCAATGAAAGGGCATTTATTTAAATGGATTTGTTTGAGCGGAATGGCCAGTTCATTTTCGGCTAATTCATGGCGAGGTGTATACATGCGGTCGCTGATTTCTTGAGCGGTTAACTCAAGCAGCGGTGAGATGTCCATTGCTAAATTGATGCAAATAACGGCGTTTTTGTTGGTCGGGTGGTAAGCCACAGGCGCAATTAAGGTTGTACACCCCTGTGCCGCGCTAATTTTTGAGCTGACGTGCACTAATGGTTGCATTTTTAATACATCAATATGATCTGCTACCGCTTGTTTACGACGTAAATTGAAATAATAGTCATATAATTTAGGCTGCTTTTCTTTGATAAGCTTCGCCATGGCGATGGTGGCGTACACATCTGACATCGCGTCATGGGCTTTTTCATGACTTAAGCCATTGGCTTGCGTTAACAGCTCTAACTTAAAGCTAGGCGTACCATCTTCTTTTAAAGGCCAATTAATTCCTTCTGGTCTAAAGGCGTAACAGGCTCTGACTAAATCGATAATGTCCCAGCGAGAATTGCCGTTTTGCCATTCCCGGCCGTAAGGGTCAATAAAGTTACGATAAAAACCATATCGGCTGACTTCATCATCAAAACGTAATGAGTTATAGCCGACAACACAAGTGTTAGGTTGGCTAAATAAGTTGTTGATGCGGCGCATAAACTCGGCTTCAGGTACGCCTTTCATATTGGCCAGTTGCGGGGTGATGCCAGTAATTAAAATAGCTTCAGGTGACGGCAGGTAATCTGGGGCCTGTTTACAGTAAAACGTTTCGGGCTCACCAATAATATTTAATGCTAAATCGGTACGGATCCCTGCAAATTGTGACGGTCGGTCTTTTGCTGGGTTTGCGCCAAAGGTTTCATAATCGTGCCAGAATAGTGTTGGTTGAATTGCATTAGCCATAATAAGTTAAGATCCTTTTCGCGATTATCTGCATATTAACATTTATGCGCATCAAATTGATAATGACGTTAACGTTTAAAACTTTCACTATGAACTTAATAGCGTTGCTAGTTACAATTTAGTCACTAACAAGTAAGATAATTCATATAATAAGTGATACAGCTAATCTAAGTAAGACATCTAATATAAGTGGTATAGATATAAAAGGATATTGAATGCATCAACATATATTTACTCAACCTATTGTCAGTGAAATTAAGCAACCTACGTTATTAACGCTGCGGTTGTTAGACTCGGTGAGTGATTTGTTGGTGTTGTCAGCAATGAGTAACCCGTTAATTGAGTTTGTCATTAGTCAAGTTAATACAACTGAGGCCACCTTCATTGTGCGACATCAGCCTTTTATTAGCTTAGTTTACGAGCATTGCCAAGCCGTCGCTGAAAAATATGATCAAGTCAGATTGATAGGTCAAGGTTCACGTTTATATCCAATGATGGGTATTGCACCAAGAGTGTGTATCGATCAATTAAGAAATGGCTTAACCCTAAATATTCAGGCAGACCAAAGCGTTTATTTTAGCCTGGAGAAAAATGCACGATTTGAATTAATATCCCTTGAACAAGACTTACGTATTTTAAGCGAGCCTCACGCGCTGGTGATGGCAAAAGCAATATTAGGGCGTAAGTTTGACTATGATGAACCGTCTTCAATGTTGGCGGTTCATATTAGTGAATTAGAACAAGTGCGCCGAGATTTACGGGAGTATTTAAAAGGGGAGTCGGGCAAAATTCATCCAGGCGTGTCGACAGAACTATTAAAACTCGACCATTTACTGCAAAATAAACATCAATGGTTGTTCAGAACTTATCATCAATCATTAGAGCGCCCAAGCTTGGGTCGTTCGTCAAACGAGCAAATGTCTAATATTGAACAATTGCAGCGTAAACTTGATTGTTTTGAATTACTCGCGCCCCAAGATGTATCAGACATGGTCAATAAACTGTCTGATGACGAAATTTAAAATCTTATTTAGAGTCTCCCCATGCCTTATATTTGCCCCATTTGTTCTGCGCCGTTAACACTAAACGATAAAAGTTGGGCATGCCCCAAACGTCATCAGTTTGATTGTGCCAAAGAAGGGTATGTTAATTTATTGCCGGTACAAAAGAAAAAAACCAAAGACCCTGGCGACAATAAAGAGATGATGATTGCCCGTCGTGAATTTCTGAATAAAGGGTTTTATCAACCGCTAAGTGACAAGGTTAATCAATTAGCGGTTGATTACGCTGCTAATGTTGAAACGATATTGGACATTGGTTGTGGTGAAGGGTATTACAGCCATCGTTTGTTTGAAACACTTCATCAATCAATGCCAAAGCCGTGCGCGCTTTATGGCTTAGATATTTCTAAATCTGCTATTCGTTCTGCAGCAAAACGTTATGCTGATTTACACTTTTGTGTGGCAAGTGTGTTTGAAATGCCATTTGCTGATGACAGTATCGATTTAGCCATTCGTATTTATGCCCCGTCAAAAGTAGAAGAGCTACAACGGGTTATGAAACCCGGTAGTATATTAATTACTGTATCACCAGGGCCTATGCATCACTTTGCATTAAAACAAAAAATTTATAGTAGCCCGCGGTTACATCCGCAAGAATCATTGTTCTTAGAAGGCTTTAATTACCTTGCGCATGAGGCGTTAACTTACCCGCTTACCTTGACTCAAGCTGATGATATTGAACACTTCCTTAATATGACGCCATACGCCTGGAAGTTAAGTGATATGCAAAAGCGGCAAATAATAGAGCAAGGGCTCGAATGTGAGATCGATTTTAAAATTGAAATTCATCAACGCGAACAATCGTTGGCTGATTAAATGATGCAAATAACTATTTGATGCTCAAAGATAAACCGAATTGTTGATTCGTCAAAAAAATCTGAGCTATGACTTGATGTTTGTTGACTTATTCTGAGAATGGTTTATAGTCTACTTAGCTTGAAGGTTGGGCTTATATTTATGTGTTTCAATACGACCAGTTTCGTCCTGTGAACATAAGTAATACCGGCATTTTCCAGCTTTACCGCCGTTAAGGCTTTAATTATATATTTTACAGGATTTATATCATGTCTCAAGTTACTGGTGTTGTTAAGTGGTTCAACTCTGACAAAGGTTTCGGATTTATTGAGCAAGAGTCTGGTCCAGACGTATTTGTTCACTTCCGTGCTATCAACTCTGACGGTTTCAAAACTCTTGACGAAGGTCAGAAAGTATCTTTCACTGTGACTCAAGGTCAGAAAGGTCCTCAAGCTGAAAACGTTTCAGTAGTTGGCTAATATTTCTATCTAGTTTCGACTAGATATTGATAATAAGACTGTAGCATTTATGCTGCAGTTTTTTTTTGCAAATTTAACATGACCTAGTACAAACGCTATCTTCAACACCTGCTTCTAAACGAGATAAACTGCTTCTACTCCAGCTTCTACTTATGTTTCGATTTCATCCTCGTCTACATTTTTACAATTCAGAAGTCTTAGCTTCAATATCCAGAGAGATATTTCAGCACAGGTACTTTAATACTCTATTTGAACGCACCCGCTAACTTCGACATTCCATTTAAGTATTCCTTTTAAGTAATTTATTTTAGCGCACTATTTTATCGCCATGCTTTAAAGTGCAAACACCTTAATACATGGAGAATACTCGGATTTGTTCATCACTTTTAAAACCAACCTATACCTCAAGCCTGGTGTTGGTTCGTTTGTCAGTCAATTCAATTTATTGCAGAACATCGTCACGTTAACGGCTGGATAGAACTTGAGTCATAATAAAAGTCCGTAGCCCGTAGCCCATAGCCCATAACAAAGCCCGTGTTAACGGGCTTCAGGTGCTGACATAGCGCAATGGCTTATGAGAAGAGGGTTTCTTCCAGTGTTCTACCTTTGAGTATAGCTTTGTATTGCCATTGTTTTTCTGCTAATAAGCTGAGGATTTGTTGTTCAAGTTCAAAAGCACTTTGTTTTTGATACTCAATAACATATTGCTCATCACCACTGCGTTTAACTTCAATGACCTGAGCTAATCCGAGTAATTGTTGATGTAAGCTCTCCATATCACACACTTGCATCGTCAATGTAATAAAGTCAGTTGCCTGGCTGGCTTTAATTGAAACCGATTGTTGTAGCTTCCCTTGTTCAAGATACACCACCTGATCACACAGTTTTTCAAGTTCATCTAAATTATGCGAGCTAATTAAAAAAGTTGTGTCATTTGATAAATCTTTAACGATTTGGCGTATCTTTTTCGCATTGGCAGGATCGAGCCCTGCGGTAGGCTCATCGAGTAATATAATGGTCGGTGAACCAATTAACGCTTGGGCTATCGATACTCTTTTACTCATGCCATGGCTAAGGCTTTTAGGTTTTGCTTGCGCTGACTCAGCTAAATCGACTAGCGCTAATACACGTAATGCTTCTTGCTTGGCATCGGCTTGACTGAAGCCCTGCAACGTTGCAAAAAATTGTAGCTGTGATGCTATGGTAAAATGAGGGTCAAGTTCTGCATCTTGCGGTAGGGCTGATAACACCCCTTGAAGCGCTTTACTGCCTGGAGCATGGCCAAGGATCGTCACATTGCCTTGGGTTGGCTGAATATAACCGCAGAGTAAGCTAAACAGTGTCGTTTTACCCGCACCATTTGGGCCTACTAACGCAATAGGTGCACCCGCATCTAAGCTTAGATTCACATTGTCGAGCGCTAATTTATTAGGATAATGTTTCGATAGGTTATTGCATTGAATTAGGCTCATAGGGCACTCCGTTTCATCAATAAATTACCCAAACCTAAAATGACGACTGTTTGCAGTAAGGGAATTGGCGTGTAAGCCAGTGACCCAAAGCCCTGAGTATTTATCATACTTGAAATTTGAGAACCCGGTAAAATCATGTTCAACCCACTCAGTTGCGGGAATTTGAAATTAATTAACCCGATAATAATTGAGACTAACGCCCAAAGAATAATCGCAAAAATACTCGCTTGTCTTGCTGAGTTTGCATGTAATGACAAGAGTGCCATTGCAGCGGTGTAGGGTAATACCACAATAAAAAGATTAACCATTACCAGCAGGCTAGTGGTGAGTGACGGTACTAACAAACTCATATCGCGAGTGAGCACCATGGCGATAGTGGCCAGCAAAGTCAGTATAATTAACGACAATTGGATTAGCATTTGCCCGGCAAAACGGCCAAAGAAAAGACTGCTTCGGCTCACTCGCAAGGTTAAAAAACGCAAACTTCCGCGTTGCTTGTCTGAACTGAACTGATCTGCGGCGATAAAGATACTAAACATAGGAAATAAATATAAGGCAGCGAGCCAGAACACGGCAAACTCTGCAACAGGCCATTCAAATAAATGCTGCAAACTGTCTGGTCCAAATAGTGCTTCGGTAAAGCCTCTAAAATTAGGCCCCATAATAAATTCAGAGGCACTTTTGATTGGATAAAGTAATAAAATCGCCCAAATAAGCATAAAAGCGATAAGGGCGACCATGCCACTTTTATTGGTAAAGCGCTTGCTGAGTTCGTATTTGGCCAATAACCAAATATGAGACAGCCCCGACGGGGGCGAAACGTGGTGCATAGTAATAATCCTTGGATAAACTGCACTAATGTAGATAGCAGAGGCGATGCTCGTATCGCTACCAGTCTGAGTTTACAGTGGTGTTCAATGGGTTAGTCGAGTAACGTTTCTAACCGAGCCATTTTTTGCTCTAGTGCGTCAACTCTCTCAGTTAATTCTGCGATGCGATTTTCTTGGGCCAAACTGTGTTGCGTTTGGGCTGAGACTTGAATGCTGTCACTACTGTTGACCAGGTGCTCGTCAATATTACCGCTAAAACATTCTAAAAAACGGCAATCCCGTTTATTTGGCTCACGAGCTAACTGGACAACAAGCGGCGTTTCACGTTGGCTTAAGCCCAACAATGATGCCTCTACTTGGCTTACGTCGCTAAACTCATGTAAACGAGGTGTGCGAGTTTTGAGTTCGCCAGGTGTTTGTGGGCCACGTAAAAGTAATACACAAATGATCGCAACTTCAGCACTGCTGAGTTGTAATTCACTAAATTCGGTATTACAAAAACGGTGTTTGTATTTAACAACGCGACTGCCAAACCCTGTTTGCTCACTGATTAAGCGTTTTTTAGTTAGGTCATCAATGAGAGCTTGTACTTCGGATTCATTTAATGACATTACAGGTTCGCGGCTACTTTTTTGATTGCAGGCGAGGGTTAACGAATTAAGTGACAGAGGGTATTGGTCGGGGGTGGTGAGTTCTTTTTCGAGTAAGCAACCGATAACGCGGGCTTCTAATGACGTCAATTCCATACACTGTCCTTATAAAAAATCGATGTAATACTTGTTGTTATTTTTGCGTAGGCTGAAGGATAAATAATATGATGAGTGGCTAAAGACCCACTCATCATGTTTATGTGACGATATCGATTTACATGGTTAGACGAATACCATCGCTGTCGATACTGATGTCACCTGCTTTAAATAAACCGCCAATTGATTTTTTAAAGGCTTTTTTGCTCATGCCCAATTGGTCATAAATGATGTCGGCATCGGTTTTATCATGCAAAGGTAAAAAACCGTCAGCGCTTCGCAGCTTGTTGATAATGAGGCGAGCGTTTTTGTCTAAATCTTCTTTGCCGCTTTTTTGTAAAACCAAATCAATTTTGCCATCACTGCGCATGGTTTTAATAAACCCGGTTAACTTTTGGCCAAAGCGAAGCTTTTGGAAAACTTCATTAGTGTAAATAACACCCCAATGTGCGTTGTTAATAATGGCTTTGTAACCTAAATCGGTGGTTCCACCGATGATTAAGTTAACTTGTTCGCCAGGGGTGTAGTGAGCTTCAGTTTTGTCGACAAATTTATCCACTTTAGATGACGCCATAATGCGTTCATCGGCATGGTTTGCATGGACATAAACTAAATAAGAACGGCCTTCTTCTGCGGGTTTGTGTTGTTCACCAAAAGGCAGCAGTAAATCTTTGTCTAAGCCCCAGTCTAAAAATGCGCCGTATGGGCCGGTGGCCACTACTTTTAGGTAAGCAAACTCGCCCACTTGCGCCAGAGCTTTTTGGGTAGTTGCAATCACAATGTCTTCAGAGTCGAGATAAAGAAACACATCGACCATATCACCGACATTACAACCGGTAGGGACAAATTTATTAGGAAGTAAGACCTGTCCTAGCTCTTGAGCATTTAAGTAAACTCCAAAGTTCACTTGCTTAACCACTTCTAATGAATAACGTTTACCGATTTGTATCATGAATGACTCTACTTAATAAAAAATGAAAAGGTGTTTTCAATCGGTTAATTATACACGTAAATCAACACTAAGTTGTGTCATTTACCGTGAGTTGAAATTGATTTATTCGCTCAGTGCGTTATTGAACTTGGCTGAGGGTAAAAAATCAGGTTTTTTGCTGTAATTAATGGGTAATTTACTTGCATTACACTGCATTGCAGGTTTTAATTGCGCCGATTTTAGCAAGTCGGTTTAACCTTGATAAAGTGATCTTATTTTTGCTTTAAGCAGTAAAACACTTGTGACAAAAATTGAGTGATGTTGGACCGGCAATATTTGCAAGCCATGCAGATGTGTGACTAAGATGTGTTATGCCTTTAGTTAAAGCACCATCAGGCTAACAAGTGGTGTTGCTTCTATAAAATCTGATGGTTGTGAGCATTAAACTTAACCCTTCAGAGAGCTTAATGCGTCAGAATACAACGCCAATGAATACGTGCCAATAGCACAAAACATGGCAACTTATACCAGCGATAGCGCTAAGTCGTTATCTGGATGTTAACAAGCAGTCTCATAAAAAGTGCTGCTTAACTTTGATACAAATACGGAAAATAATTATGTCTGATTGGTCTATCGAAGATGCTCGCGCGGGTTATAACGTGACTCACTGGAGCCAAGGCTTTTACGGTATTCGTGAAGATGGCGAAGTCACAGTGTCACCCGATCCACAAAACCCTGATCATAAAGTCGGTTTAAATGAATTGGCTAGAGATATGGTTAAAGCGGGCGTTTCGTTACCGGTACTGGTTCGTTTCCCACAGATTTTACACCACAGAGTGGAAAGTTTATGTGAAGCCTTTAATGATGCGATTACTAAATACGAATATCAAAATGATTATTTGTTAGTTTATCCGATTAAAGTTAACCAACAACAAACCGTTGTTGAAGAGATTTTGGCGAGCCAAAAATCCAAAGAAGTACCGCAATTAGGCCTTGAAGCGGGCAGTAAGCCAGAATTAATGGCAGTATTAGCCATGGCTCAAAAAGCCAGTTCTGTGATCGTGTGTAATGGTTATAAAGACAAAGAATACGTGCGCTTAGCCTTAATCGGCGAGAAGTTAGGCCATAAAGTTTACATCGTACTTGAAAAGATGTCTGAGCTTAAAATGGTATTGGCAGAAGCTGAGAAACTTGGCGTGACACCTCGTTTAGGTTTACGGGTACGTTTAGCTTTCCAAGGCAAAGGTAAATGGCAAGCAAGTGGTGGCGAAAAGTCTAAATTTGGTTTGTCTGCTGCCCAAGTATTAAAAGTGGTTGAGCAATTACAACAAGCTAACATGCTTGAGTCATTACAGTTATTGCACTTTCATTTAGGCTCACAAATTGCCAACATTCGCGATATTCGCCAGGGTGTGGGTGAGGCAGGGCGTTTTTACTGTGAGCTACGCCAACTCGGCGCTAAAATTGAATGTTTTGACGTTGGCGGTGGTTTAGCGGTCGATTATGATGGCACTCGTAGTCAAAGCAATAACTCAATGAACTATGGTTTAAATGAGTATGCTAACAATATCGTTAATGTGTTAACCGATTTATGTAATGAATACGAGCAGCCAATGCCACGTATTATTTCGGAATCTGGTCGTCATTTAACTGCACATCACGCGGTATTGATTACCGATGTTATTGGCACTGAAGCGTACATGCCTGAAGTGATTGAAGCACCAGCGGACGATGCGCCGCAACTGTTGCATAACATGTGGCAGTCGTGGGAAGAAATCAGTGGCGGACACGACCAACGTGCCATTATTGAAATTTATCACGATACCCAAAGCGATATCGCTGAAGCGCATTCTTTATTTGCGGTAGGTCAATTTAGCTTGGCACACCGTGCTTGGGCTGAACAAGCTCACTTACGTGTTTGTCACGAAGTGAAAGGCTTACTGAGCAATAATAACCGCTATCATCGTCCAATTATTGACGAATTGAACGAAAAACTAGCTGATAAGTTCTTTGTTAACTTTTCATTGTTCCAGTCATTACCTGATGCCTGGGGTATTGACCAGGTGTTCCCTGTGTTGCCGTTATCGGGTTTAGATAAAGCACCAGAGCGCCGTGCTGTCATGCTTGATATTACCTGTGACTCAGACGGTATTGTTGACCAATACGTAGATGGTCAAGGTATTGAAACCACACTACCTGTGCCAGCATGGAGCGCAGAAAGCCCATATCTAATCGGCTTCTTCATGGTCGGTGCGTACCAGGAAATCCTGGGTGATATGCATAACTTATTCGGTGACACTAACTCAGCCGTTGTTCGTCTTGATCAAGACGGCGCGGCAAATATTGAGTCAGTGTTACAAGGCGATACTGTTGCAGACGTATTACGTTATGTTAACTTAGACGCTGAAGAGTTCATGCGCACTTTTGAAGAACTAGTGACTCAACATATTGTTGAGGATGAACGCGCCAGTATTTTAGAAGAGTTACAAGTCGGCCTTGACGGTTACACTTACTTAGAAGATTTCTAAAGGTAAGCGTAAAATAAACAGCGACAGATGAGAGGCTTAGTTATGTATAATAACTAAGCCTTTATTTATTGCTAAGGCTTACTTTATGATATGAACGATATAACGTTGTTTGAGGGTTAACCACACTGATGTTTTTTGAAGGTTCCGAAAAAAAAATTGAGCTTATAACCGCATCGACTCATGGTTCATTGCGTGCACTTGGTTCTGATTTTTGGACTCAAATAGTCAGCCTCGCCAAAGCGGATATTATCTCGGTTATTCATAATCAACATTGCGATGCGTATTTATTAAGCGAGTCGAGTTTGTTTGTCTGGGATAACCGCATCGTCATGCTAACGTGCGGTTTGTCGACCTTGATAGACAGCTTATTGGCCATGCTCGAACATATCGGTGTCGACCACGTGGCGTTTGTGAGTTATCAACGTAAAAATGAATATTTAGCGCATTTGCAAGTCTCAACGTTTGCCGATGACATTGCCCGCTTGCGTCAATATATACCCGGTACAGCGTGTCGAATTGGTCACTTAGACAGTCATCATCATTTTATTTTTACCAGTGACACACCTTACTTATTAACCGTGCAAGATAACACCAGCGAACTATTGATGTACCACATTAGCGGGCCAGTCGCCGAGTATTTAACCTCAACTGAACAAACAGTAGAGCAAATTTGCGCATTATTAGGCTTAAGCAAATTGTTTGAGGGGTTTGACTACGATGCCCACTTGTTTACTCCGTTAGGGTTTTCAGTTAACGGCATAAAAGATGAGCACTATTTTACCATTCACATTACCCCGCAAGAGCAGAGCTCTTATGTCAGTGTTGAAACCAATGTCGATGTTAACTCACCTGACAATCCCATTGCTTCGCAATTATTAGCTTTATTACAGCCAATTAGTTGGGACACTATCGGATTTAATGCACCAGTGATTGCATCAGCTAAGCCTAAAAATATATGCCTAGCCCATTGTTCCTACCCGATTGAGCCAGATTATCATGTCCACTTTGGCCATTTTCAGCAGCTTGACTCAGAAGTACTGAGCCCAGAATTTATGTAACTGCTCAGGTACAATTTGATACCTTAAAATGTTACACCTTTGAGTCGCAGGTAAAGCCTTAATAAAAAAGTCGTTGATATAACCTTTTAAATGATAAAGCCAACGTTTAGGCGTTGGCTTTTTTGTGTATGCTCAGCGTAAAATAGTGTGAGTAAGCATAAACAAGGAAGCGCAATGAGTGATTTAAGTGATATTCGCCGAGAGTACACCCAAGGTGGCTTAAGACGTGGTGATTTACCTGCTAATCCAATGGATTTATTTGAAAAATGGATGCAGCAAGCTAAAGATGCGCAACTAACCGATCCAACGGCTATGTGTGTCGCAACGGTTGATGAGCAAGGGCAGCCTTTTCAGCGCATTGTGTTGCTCAAGCGTTTTGACGATAACGGCTTTGTGTTTTTTACCAACCTTGAAAGCCGCAAAGCCAAGCAAATTGGTGTGAATAACAAAATCAGTTTGTTGTTTCCCTGGCATCCATTAGAGCGTCAAGTTGCCGTCATCGGTGAGGCTGAACCTCTATCGATGTTAGATGTGGCTAAATACTTTATGAGCCGACCTAAAGATAGCCAAATCGCTGCATGGGTATCAAAACAGTCGAGTAAAATTTCAGCGCGCCAAGCGTTAGAAGGTAAGTTTGCTGAAATGAAGGCTAAATATGCTCAAGGCGAAGTGCCTTTACCTAAATTTTGGGGCGGTTATTTAGTGCGTCCAAGCAGTATTGAATTTTGGCAAGGTGGTGAACATCGCCTGCATGACAGATTTATGTACAGTAAAACGGATAGCGATTGGCAAATAGATCGTTTAGCACCTTAATCTGTGTTAATAAATGGGAGCAATATCGCGTGATAAGCAATAAAATTTGGGTCGATGCTGATGCCTGCCCAAATGCCGTAAAAGACATGTTGTTTCGTGCCTCAGAACGTAAGTCGATTCAATTAGTATTGGTGGCTAATCAATTGATTAAAGTGCCGATTTCTCCGTTGATTTCGATGATTAGAGTGAGCTCGGGCTTTGATGAAGCCGACAATTATATCGTTGAGCAAGTGGACTCGGGTGATTTGGTTATTACTGCCGATATTCCATTGGCGGCAGAGGCCGTTGAAAAAGGCGCGTTGGTGTTAAACCCAAGAGGGACTGTGTACACCACAGAAAACATCAAACAAACCTTGACCATGCGCGATTTTATGGAAGAAATGCGCAGCAGTGGGGTTCACACCGGTGGCCCTAATAGTTTTTCTCAGGCAGACAAGCACGCGTTTGCGCAGGCATTAGATAAATGGCTCGCGAAAGTAAAATAACGGTTTTTACCTAATTGATAAAAGACTTATCTATACTCAAGTTGTATTGTTTCATAACGTGTTAATTTTAATTAAAAGGAGTCAACAATGAAAATCGCATTACCTTTGTTCGCAGCTGGGTTGTTAAGTTTTCAAGCCATGGCAGGCGATTGGCAGGTTAACCAAGATCACTCGCGCGTTAGCTTTATCTCGGTAAAGAAAAACGACATTGCTGAAGTGCACCATTTTAAGCAAGTTGCGGGCTCATTGACCGAAGCGGGAGCTTTTGCGTTATCGATAGATTTAAATTCGGTTGATACAGGCATTAAAATTCGTGACGACCGCATGCAAACGGTGTTGTTTGAAATAGCACAATTTCCGCAGTTGAAAGTGAATGCCGTGATTAATCCTCAGTTATTGATGGGAATGAAAGTCGGTGACACCTTAACCACAAAAATTGATGCCACTGTTGAGTTACATGGTAAAAAACAGCAAAAAAGCGTTGAAGTGCTTGTGGCTAAATTATCTGATGACAAATTAGTTGTCAGCAGCTTTGCCCCTTTATTGGTTCAAGCTGACGAGTTTAATTTAGTGACAGGTGTTGAAAAGTTAAGAGAAATCGCTGGTTTGCCAAGCATCAGCTTAGCGGTGCCAGTATCGTTTGTGCTAACCTTAGCCCAATAATTGAACACTATGGGCAATGGCTTTTGGTTATGTAAACCTAAGCCATTGCCCATTAAATAATCGTAAAAAAGGTGAAAAAATGGTTACCGATAAAGACGGATACATGCATTTAATTCAGTATTTAACTGAACATTTAGGCTTGTTTGAAGCGCCTGAACAGAATGCGGCCGCGACGGAGACCGTAATGGAATTATTTGAAGAGCAATTATCTGCACAAATTATTATGGTGTGTGGTCAAAACCCACAATTGTCATTTGCGCAGCGTAATATGGTGATCCGTGAAATCGACGCGATTGTGTACGATTTAGAGGAGATTTTAGCGTCAGTGGCCAACCAACAGGCCACGCCTGAACAAAGTATTTTTATTACTGAGTTTTCAGGGTTAATTAAAAATTTATTCGATCAAGAAATCGCTCATTTATTAGCTTAACTGCACAGTAAGCTTGGTTGTTTTAGGCGTGGTTGTTTTTGGAATTGAACATGTTTAAAAAAGTCGTTATTTCTGCTGTTTTATGTGTTTTATCATTATCTGTTTTTGCCAATAGTCAAGCCATTGTAGTGAGTCAAATTGAAACCATGACCGTGGCCAATTCAGGCTTAATGTTTAAGGCCCGTATTGATACCGGTGCCGGTAATACCTCTCTGCATGCTGTCGACCTTGAAGTGATTGGCGGCGAATCTGTCAATATGAAACAAAACATTGGTAAAACTATCGCCTTCACCACTGTCAACGAGCAAGGTGACAAGCAGCGGATGCAAGCGGAAATTGTCAGCACTTCAACCGTCAGAAACTCACAAGGGAGAGAAACCCGCTATATGGTAAAGCTCGACGTCGGCTTTCCAGATAGTCTTCATAATGTGTATGTTAATTTACGCGACCGCAGCCACATGAACTACAAACTTCTCATTGGGCGTAACTTTTTAAAGAAAGGCTATCTGGTCGATGTGTCTCGAAAAAAGATCATTGGCCCAGTGGCAGAACTTAGCATCAAACAAACCGGTTTGTTATTCAATACTCGCATTGATACCGGCGCGGTAGAAAACTCATTGCATGCGGTCAACATGCGCATTGATGATGAAGATCTTAACGATAAGACCAATAACGTCGGTAAAATGATCACCTTTACCACCGAAAATGACAAAGGCGAAACGGTCGATGTGCGGACTAAAATTCGTGGCACTTCTTTTATTCGTAATGCTCAGGGCACTGAAGTTCGTTACATGGTAAGGCTCAGTGTCGGCGAACCCAGGAAAGAATATTTAGTGGATGTTAACTTAAAAGACCGCACAAAAATGGGTTACAAATTGCTGATTGGACGTAACTGGCTTCAAGGGCATTATGTTGTTGATGTGTCGCAAGAGCATTAAATCCAGCTAAACTTCAAATAACAGACCTGAACGATACCGCTAATAAAAAGCGGTATTTTTATTTTATTGACCTGTTTTTGACAGTGCATCGTTATCGGTTAAAGCGTTAATCAGTCTTGCTTGATAACGCCGCATTTAAAAAACGATATTAATAATTGGTTTGTATTTAATATCAATTATTTGTCTTCAGTTAACGCGACATAAAGAGAGATTGCGAATTAGGATTGTTTAGGGGGTTAGCGTTTCTGGGTATTATCGTTTTCATATTCCACTTGATATTTTTAATGCTTAACTCTGTCGTTAATTCTCTCGTCAATTATTCTGTTAATTTTAGTTTGTCGGCAAAAAAGCGGTGCGGATAATTAAGATGACTGACGATGAGCTATCACGACGAGTCTAGAAAGCTAAATTGCAGTTAAATACAGCTATTTGCCACTAAAAAGTCCAATAATGACTAGTAAAATCGCGGTCTCTCACGTAAAATTTCACTCTTTTATTTTAACCCTAGTTTTAGCACTTTGTGGCTAATTAAAGCCACAGAAGCGTTAAACTACCGCGTCGCCGCTATTAATGTTGTGATTGATTTTGATTATCGACTCACCAATAGCAGACTAGGCGCCCAATCGCATTGATATGCACAAATGCAGTGGATGATAACATGCAGCAGTTAACCGAGATCGTAGAACAAGCCTTAGAGGTCATTGATAAGGCCAGTGATCTAAAGACATTGGATGATATCCGTGTCGATTACCTTGGTAAAAAAGGTAAAATCACTGACATGATGAAAATGATGGGATCATTAAGCGCAGAAGAAAAACCTGCCTTTGGTCAAGCCGTCAACCAAGCTAAACAAGCCGTACAGCAAAAGCTGACTGAGCGTATCGATGGATTGAAAGCGTCGGCATTAGAAGCAAAATTAATTGCTGAAAAAATCGATGTGACTTTGCCTGGGCGTACCTTAGAAATCGGTGGCTTACATCCGGTTACGCGTACAATCGAACGCATTGAAACCTTTTTTGGTGAATTAGGCTTTGTTGTTAAGGAAGGTCCTGAAATTGAAGATGATTTTCATAACTTCGACGCCTTAAATATTTCTGAGCACCATCCAGCTCGTGCCGATCACGATACCTTTTACTTTAATCCAAAAGTAATGTTGCGTACCCAAACATCGGGCGTGCAAATCCGTACTATGGAACACGAAAAGCCACCGCTGCGCATCATTTCTCCGGGCCGTGTTTACCGTAACGATTACGACCAAACTCATACGCCAATGTTCCACCAAGTGGAAGGGTTGATGGTGGCTGAGAATGTTAATTTTGCAGAGTTAAAAGGGATTCTGCATGACTTTTTACGCAACTTCTTTGAAGAAGACCTAGAAGTGCGTTTCCGTCCATCTTACTTCCCATTCACTGAGCCTTCTGCTGAAGTTGACGTAATGGGTAAAAACGGTAAATGGTTAGAGGTTTTAGGCTGCGGTATGGTGCACCCAAATGTACTGCGCAGTGTGGGCATTGACCCTGAAAAATACTCTGGTTTTGCTTTTGGTATGGGCGTAGAGCGTTTAACCATGTTGCGCTACGGCGTGAATGATTTACGTGCCTTCTTCGAAAACGATTTACGTTTTCTTAAGCAATTCAAATAACGGAGCAATAATTAGATGAAATTCAGTGAATCTTGGCTTCGTGAGTGGGTTAACCCATCTGTAAGTCGTGACGCATTATCACACCAAATCACCATGGCAGGCCTTGAAGTAGACGGCGTAGACCCAGTAGCGGCAGAGTTTAGCGGCGTGATTATTGGCGAAGTGGTTGAATGTGGCCAGCACCCTGATGCTGACAAATTACGTGTAACCAAAATCAATGTGGGTGGCGACGAGCTAATTGATATCGTCTGTGGTGCCCCTAACTGCCGTTTAGGTTTAAAAGTTGCGGTGGCTATGGTCGGTGCAGTATTGCCTGGCGATTTTAAAATCAAAAAAGCCAAATTACGTGGTCAACCCTCAATGGGGATGTTGTGCTCATACGGTGAACTCGGTATCGACATCGAAAGCGATGGTATTATTGAGCTGCCACAAGATGCACCATTAGGCGTTAATGTGCGTGAGTTTTTGCAATTAGATGACGTCATTATCGACGTTGATTTAACGGCTAACCGCGCAGATTGCCTAGGTATGGCAGGTCTTGCGCGCGAAGTGGGCGTATTAAACCGTCAAGCAGTAACAGAACCAACATGGCAAGCCGTAGAAGCAACAATTGATGCGCCATTTAGCATCAATGTCGTTGCGCCAGATTTATGCCCGCGCTATTTAGGCCGAGTGGTTAAAAACATCAATGTTAAAGCCGCTACGCCGTTATGGATGCAAGAAAAGTTACGTCGCAGTGGTATTCGTTCAATCGACCCGATTGTCGATATTACCAACTACGTGTTGATCGAGTTTGGTCAACCTATGCATGCGTTTGACTTAAATACCTTAAACTGCGGGATTAACGTCCGTTTAGCCGACGGCGTTGAAAAGTTAACCTTGCTTGACGGTAACGAAATTACCGTGCCAAACGACACTTTAGTGATTGCAGACGACAAACAAGCCGTTGCACTTGCAGGTGTATTTGGCGGCGAAAGCACTGGCGTGAATGAAAATACCCAAGACATCTTATTAGAGTGCGCATTTTTTGCTCCCCTTGCCATTATGGGTAAATCACGTCGTTTAGGCTTACACACAGACGCATCACATCGTTTTGAGCGTGGCGTAGACCCTGAGCTCCAACATAAGGTGATGGATCGTGCTACACGTCTTGTATTGGATATTTGTGGTGGTGAAGCAGGTCAAGTGGTTGAAGCAGTATCAGCTGAACATTTACCAAAAGCAGCCACGATTACCTTACGTCGTAACAAGTTAGACAAAACATTAGGTCATCATATTCCTGATACTGATGTTGTTGAGATTTTACAGCGTTTAGGCTTTAACGTTGAAACGGTAAATGATGCATGGCAGGTCACGACCGCCACATACCGTTTTGATATGGCGATTGAAGAAGATTTAATCGAAGAAGTGGCACGTATTTACGGTTACAACAACATCCCGAATACAGCGCCACAAGCAGCGCTTACTATGCCTGATCACAAAGAAGCGGACATTTCGCTTAAGCGTGTTCGTAGCATTTTTGTTGCTCGCGGTTTCCAAGAAGCAGTGACCTACAGCTTTGTTGACCCTAAAATGCAAAATTTAGTGCATCCTGGCCAAGAAGCAATGGTGTTACCAAACCCAATTTCAATCGAAATGTCGGCAATGCGTTTGTCTATGTTCACAGGGCTATTAACTGCGGTTGGCTACAACCAAAGCCGTCAACAGGGTCGTGTAAGATTATTTGAGACCGGTTTACGCTTTGTTCCTGATGCACAAGCAGATTCTGGTGTTCGCCAGCAAGCCATGCTGGGTGCGGTAATTTCAGGGGTGCAAAACGAAGAACATTGGTCAATGGAATCGAAAACAGTCGACTTCTTTGATTTAAAAGGTGATTTAGAAGCGATTCTAGGCTTGACAGTTGCCGCTTCAGAATTTAGTTTTAAAGGGGCAACTCATCCTGCGCTGCATCCAGGACAATGTGCTGAAATATTAAGAAATAATCGAGTCATTGGTTACATCGGCGCTATCCATCCTAGCTTGGAAAAGCCTTTTGGACTCAATGGCAAAACAATTGTTTTTGAGTTAGAACTGGATGCATTATTGCACGCCCGTTTGCCGCTAGCCCAAGCTGTATCTAAGTTTCCTGCTAACCGTCGTGACATCGCGCTAGTAGTAGATGAAGCAGTTTCTGCCACTGATGTTATGAATTTGATAAGAAAAGTTGGCGAAAATCAGTTGGTTGGCTTAAACTTGTTCGATGTATACCAAGGTAAAGGTGTTGAGCCTGGCAAAAAGAGCCTCGCCATCGCACTTACATTACAAGACACTACTCGTACACTTGAAGAAAAAGACATTACCGAAACTATGGATTCAGTAATATCTGCTCTTAAGACCGAGTTCAACGCATCGTTGAGGGATTAAAGTATGGCACTTACCAAAGCCGAAATGGCAGAACATCTTTTTGAAACGTTAGGCATTAACAAACGTGTAGCCAAAGAGATGGTTGAGTCTTTTTTTGAAGAGATTCGTGAAGCACTCGAAAATGGTGAGCAGGTCAAGCTATCTGGCTTTGGCAACTTTGACCTTAGGGACAAGAATCAAAGACCGGGAAGGAACCCGAAAACTGGTGAAGATATTCCCATTTCTGCTCGCCGTGTTGTTACCTTCCGTCCTGGACAGAAGTTAAAATCACGCGTTGAAGCGGCAAACTCGGGTAAAAAATAGATCACTGGTTAATACGCCAATTCAGATTTTAGATCTGTATTACGAAGGGCCACTCTTAATTGAGTGGCTCTTTTGTTTTTGAGTTTACCAAAGCCTTGGTATAATCCTAGATATCAACCTTAAGTGTGTATTGTCCGTGCACGTTTATTTGGAGTGTTCCTTTTGTCTCGAGAAGCAAAACATTTTGATACCCGCTTTAAAATGGCGTTATTACATCCGCGTTTTTGGCTGACATGGTTAGCCATAGCAGTATTGGTTATATTTGGTATTTTACCCGCCAGTGTGCGTGATCCTATTGCCAGATTTTTAGCGGTGATTGTGATGAAAATAGCCAAAAAGCCCATAAAAATCGCCAGAATTAACATCAGTCATTGTTTTCCTGAAATGTCGAAAACAGAGGTTGAAACGTTAGTTAAGCAAAATGTGAAGATGTTTGTATTGGTGCTGCTGTCACAAGCCGAATTACTGTTTAGATCAACGGATCATTTAAAGCGTCGTATCCAAATGAATGGTTATGAGCATGTTAAAGCGGCCAGAGATGCCGGCCAGCCAATTATTTTTATTATGCCTCATGTGTGGCCAATGGAGTATGCAGGGCTACGTGTGAACATGGAAATCCCCATCGTGACCATGGCAAAAGCACACCGGAATGACTTATTTAACTGGTTTAGTAATCGCATGCGCACCAGCCAAAATGGTCGAGTGTATATGCGTGAAGCTGGGATCCGCGCGTTATTAGCTGAACTTAAAAAAGATAACAGTTTCTTTTATTTACCGGATGAAGATTTAGGGCCAGATAAAAGCGTATTTACGCCGTTTTTAGGCACAGTAAAAGCAACATTACCCGTAGTAGGGCGTCTTGCTCAAGCAGGCAACGCTCAAGTGATGCCAGTTAACATTGGCTATAATGAACAAGCTAAGCAATTTGTTATGACGATAATGCCCGCCATTAGTCCACAAGAGATGGCAGGTAAAGAAAACGAAGCCTTAGCATTAAACAAAGCGGTTGAGCAGGTGATTAAAGCCTACCCAGAACAATACATGTGGTTTTTAAAGCTGCTTAAAACTCGCCCACCGGGTGAGCAGCGCTTTTACTAATACGCACATTACTAAGTGTTAAAGATGCGCTAACAAGCTCAACAATACTGATTATAAAAATAAAAAGAGGTTTATATGGATTTTAACGAATTGTTATCTGCCTTATCGTTTGTGGTATTCACTTATGACAACAGCCCAATTACTTTGCTGCAATTGTTGCAAGTGCCGTTATACCTCTTTTTAGCCTGGTTTATTATTACTCGAGCCGGACGGCTCATTGTCAAAGCGTTAAAGCGACGTCATGTTGGCGCAGACGCGATTCATTTATTTACCCGCATGTACTTTATTATCAGTATTGCGGTGCTGGTGTTTACCAGTATGGAGATTTTAAATATTCCATTAACCGCGTTTGCGTTTGTGTCAGGTGCGATTGCCATTGGTGTCGGTTTTGGTGCGCAAAACATCATTAATAACTTTATCAGTGGTTGGATTTTGATGTGGGAGCGGCCAATCCGTATTGGCGACTTTTTAGAAGTCGGCGAAGCGCGAGGTGTGGTTGAGTGTATTAATACCCGCTCGACTTTAATTCGTCGTAATGATGGGGTGCACATGTTAGTGCCCAACAGCCAATTACTTGAAAACACCGTAACCAACTGGACCTTAATTGATAAAAATGCCCGTACTTTTATTCGAGTTGGGGTGGCTTATGGCTCTGATGTGATTAAAGTCCGCGATTTAATTTATCAAGTGATTGGTGAGCGCGATGATATTTTGCAGCAACCGAAGCCAGTGGTTTTATTTGAAGATTTTGGTGATAACGCACTGATTTTTGACTTAATATTTTGGGTGAGTGCGGTATCTGAAACCGATATTCGCCGTCGCCGCAGTGAAATTCGCTTTAGAATGTATGAACTGTTTAATGAGCATCAAGTGGTCATCGCCTACCCACAACGTGATTTACATGTCGATGGCAATCTAACGATTACTCAAAGCCATAAAAACTAACTTCTCACCATTTTGAAATAACAGAAAAGACGCCGCGGCGTCTTTTTTGTTGTTTATAGAATCTGACTCAGCACGGCTGAACAAATTCTATTTGCTGGCTTTGGTGTGGCGATCCAATAAATTTTTATTGATATCAGCCATTGATAGTCCTTGGTCTTCAAGTAGCACGATTAAGTGATACATCAGATCAGAGGCTTCATTGACCAGCTCTTCTTTGTCGTGAGTGGCTGCAGCAAGTGCGGTTTCTAAACCTTCTTCACCGACTTTTTGGGCAATACGCTTAGTACCACGTTCAAATAATGATGCGGTATAGCTTGAGTCAGCACTTTGGCCTTTACGTGAAATAATCAAGTTTGTCAGATTATCAATAAAAGGGTGCGCGTTATCGTCTTTCCAGCAGCTTTCTGTGCCTTTGTGGCAGGTTGGGCCGTTCGGGATGACTTGCACTAAAAAGCTGTCATTGTCGCAATCTTTGTCAATAGCAACTAAATCTAGGGTGTTACCTGAGGTTTCACCTTTGGTCCATAAACGCTGCTTCGAGCGGCTAAAAAAAGTGACTTGCTTAGTGGCAAGGGTTTTTTCTAGCGCGGCCTGGTCCATGTAGCCAAGCATGAGCACTTTGCCTGTTAGGTGATGTTGAACAACTGCAGGAATAAGCCCTTGTTGTTTGTCCCAATCTACAGTTGTACTGTCAAATACGATATCAGTCATTGATGTTCTCTTTTTTTCGGCAACGTTATAAACGAATGGCGATGTGATTGGCGTGTAAGTATTGCTTTAATTCGCCAATATCAATAATGCCTTTGTGGAATACGCTTGCAGCTAATGCGGCGTCGACTTTGGCAAGTTCAAACACGTCTTTAAAGTGTTCCATGATGCCCGCACCACCGGAAGCAATTAATGGTACGTCACAAATAGCGCGTACCATGCTGAGTTGTTTGATGTCGTAACCGCCACGCACGCCGTCTTGGTTCATGACGTTAAGCACAATTTCACCACAACCGCGTTTTTGCACTTCTTCAACCCAGTCTTGAGTATACCATTGGGTGTCTTTGGTGGCGGCTTCATCGCCGGTAAACTGTTTCACTTTGTAGCTATCAGTTTCGGCGTCGTAGTATGAGTCAATCCCAATCACAATACATTGGCGACCAAACTCATCTTGCAAGCGCGAGATCAAACTTGGGTCGGTTAATGCTGGCGAGTTAATCGAGATTTTATCTGCACCAAAAGCCAGTTTCTCGCGCGCTTGCTCAATGGTTTTAATGCCACCGGCAACACAAAAGGGGATATCAATTTGTTCAGCGACGCGGCTCACCCAGGACTTATCGATAACCCGGTCGTGGGCACTCGCGGTAATGTCATAAAACACTAATTCATCAGCGCCTTCGTCAGCATAACGGGCGGCGAGGGGAACGATGTCTCCGACAATTTCGTGGTTACGAAATTGCACGCCTTTAACCACTTTACCTTCTCGGACGTCAAGGCACGGAACTATGCGTTTGGCCAGCATTGTATTGCCTCCTCAACGGTAAATTGATTAATTAGCAGGGCTTTACCAATAATAATGCCCGATGCTTTACTGTCTCGTACTGTTGCAACGTTATCTAGGGTGGCGATACCGCCTGATGCTTGCCACAGAATATTAGGGTAAATTGATGCCAGTTCAGTATAAAGCTCGGTATTGGCACCGGTTAGGGTGCCATCACGGCTGATGTCAGTCACTAAAGCATGTTTAAGGCCCACGGTTTCAAACTCGGCGACTAATGATTCTAGTGACTTACCGCCACCTGATTGCCAGCCTGAAACGGCGACAATTTTTTCACCTGCGTCGTTGATGTTGACATCAAGGGCTAAACAAATAGCATCGCTGCCATATTTTACAAACCAGCTTTTAACCAGTTCAGGTTCTTTGACTGCAAGGGAGCCAATCACCACACGTTTAACGCCAATATTGAGCAGCTCTGCGACTTGTTCTTCACTGCGAATACCGCCGCCAACTTGAATATCAACATTGAGCCCTGCGGCTAATTCACTGATCAGCTGGGTTTGACGTTTGTTGGGATCTTTTGCGCCGGTGAGGTCAACAATATGCAGTAACTTGGCACCTTGTGCTTGATAAGACTGTAATTGTGCCAGCGGGCTTAAGTCAAAAGTGGTTTGTTTATCGTAGTCGCCCTGGTATAGGCGCACCACTTGGCCGTCAATTAAATCAATGGCAGGAATAATCACTGTGGTGTCCCCATGTTTAAAAAGTTTCTTAAAATTTGCGCACCGACTTTGGCGCTTTTTTCAGGGTGAAATTGCACCCCGAAAAAGTTATCTTTACCAATGGCTGCACTAAATGATTCGCCATAAGTACTGCTGGCTAAGGTGTATTCACTGATGGGCGCGCGGTAGCTGTGTACAAAGTACACATAACTGCCATTTTCAATCCCGATAAATAACGGGTGGTCGCCAACATCTATTTGGTTCCAACCCATGTGCGGTAATGGCAAGCCTTTGCTGTCAAGATCGCCAATATCAGTCGGTACAAGGCCTAAACAAGTAATATCTTGCTCGCTACGTCCGCCATGCTCATTCGATAAACTGGCGAGCATTTGCATGCCAAGACACACGCCCATGACTGGCTGAGTTAAACTTTTAATTAACCCGATTAAGTTTTTTTGCTTTAACGCATCCATCGCAGCGCCAGCGGTGCCAACGCCGGGCAATACCACTCGAGCTGCACTGCGAATAACATCAAAGTCAGCACTCACAACGACATTGGCGTTAAGGCGTTCAAAAGCAAAGCGCACAGAGCTTAAATTGGCGCAGCCAGTGTCGATAATCACCGTGAGATCATTGTCATTGCTTGAAGAAACAGATTCTTGTGTCACGTTAACTCCTTACAGTACGCCTTTGCTTGATGGCAGTATGTCGCCTTCGACTTTCACCGCTTGGCGAAGTGTGCGGCCTAATACTTTAAATAGTGCTTCCACTTTGTGGTGGTCGTTATCACCTGTTGAGCCAATATGCAGTGTGCAACGAAGACCGTCAGCAAATGAGCGGAAGAAATGCGGCACCATTTCAGTGGCCATTTCGCCGACCATTTCACGGTCAAAGTCAGCGGTGAATTTAATGAATGGGCGACCAGAAATGTCCATTAAACATTCGCCGCTGGCTTCATCCATCGGTAAGCTAAAACCAAAACGCGCAATACCACGTTTGTCGCCAAGCGCCTGGCGAATAGCATCACCAATGGCAAGGGCTGTGTCTTCAACACTGTGGTGATCGTCAATTTCTAAATCGCCGTCGACGTGCACGTCCATTTTGAAATTGCCGTGGGTTTGAATTTGGTCAAGCATGTGGTCAAAAAAGCCGATACCGGTTTCAATTGAACCTTTGGTTTGACTGTCTAAGTCGATAGTAACGTTAATGTTGGTTTCTTTAGTCGTACGCACAACATTCGCGATACGACCTTTGCTTAGTAGGGCATTGGCAATGTCATCCCAGTTAAGGCTTTGACGGTCATATTTAAAGCTTTTAATGCCCATGGCATTGGCAAGCTCTACGTCAGTGTCACGATCGCCAATCACAGCAGAGGTGGTAAAGTCGATTTTACCTTGAGTTAAGTAGTCTTTCACCAGGCCAAGTTTGGGTTTGCGACAGCTGCAATTTTCGTCATTAAAGTGTGGGCAAATGACCACATCGTCAAACTTAACACCCTGGCTGGCAAAAATTTGCATCATCATATTGTGCGGGGCATCAAAGTCTTCTTTTGGAAATGAAGGCGTGCCTAAACCGTCTTGATTACTCACCATCACTAAGCGAAAACCGGCTTTTTGTAGCTTGAGTAATGCAGGAATCACTCGCGGCTCAAAAACCAATTTTTCTAAGCTGTCTAATTGCTTGTCGATTGCAGGCTCTTCTACTAGAGTGCCATCGCGGTCGATGAATAATATGTTCTGTTTCATGTGACTACCTTAACAATAGGGTGTGATTTTTATAGTTAACTTTTACAAGTTTCAATTGGGTTTATGCCGCAGAGCCGTCAAACAACGCAATAATGGCATTGGTTTGTGGCTCGTTGGTAAAGCTAAAGCGGATAGCATCAGCCAAGCGTGGATCTTTGTATGCGCGGGCAACAATACCTGCCTCACGTAAGCGCTCAGCTACGCTAGCAACATCCTCGAATTTGGCTAATACATAGTTACCATTTGCAGGCAAAACGTTAGCGCCAAATGAGTTTAAAGTTGCACTTAACCGCTGGCCTTGTTCAATTAAGCAATCTACCTGGGTTTGCATGGTATCAAGACCTTGCGCACTTAAGGCTTTAGTGGCTAATTCAGACACGGGTAGTGGCACAGGATAAGGTGCAATCACTAACATGACTAAATCGATGATGGCATCATTGGCTAGCATAAAGCCACAACGCGCGCCGGCCAATGCAAATGCTTTTGATAAGGTGCGCAATACCACCAAGTTAGGATAGGTGCTGAGTAAATCTGCCACGCTGTATTGTGGACAGAATTCAATATAGGCTTCATCAACCACCACGATAGCATTAGGTGCAGCTTGAATGGCTTGCTCAATGTTCTCTTTTGATATCACCGTCCCCGTTGGGTTATTTGGGTTACAAATAAACACGATTTTAGCGGCGCCAATTTGAGTTGGCCATGCCTGTGGTAGCTGATAATCATCGGTTAAACTTAAAGTGGTCACCGCAACATTAAACGTGGCAGCGCTAATGGCGTACATGCCATAAGTAGGACCAAAACAAGCAATGCTGTCGACACCGGGCACACAAAAGGTGCGGATTAACAGTTCAATAGCTTCATCAGCGCCGCGACTAGCAATAATGTTACTGGCCTTTACGCCTGAATAGTTGCTATATGCATTAATCAGCTCAGGAGGTTGGCACTCTGGGTAACGATTTACTTTATCTAAATCACTGTTGTTAAACGGTGACTCGTTAGCATTGATCCAAATATCACCACGTCCACCAATGCGTCTGGCGCTTTGGTACGGGGTTAACTGTAGCAATTCTGGTCTGGCTAATTGCTTTGGGTCAAAAGGCGCTGCTATGGTTTGGCTCATGGTTTTGCTCTCTACTTTCTACACGTTATAGGTGTTAACTGATCTTGTGTTGTTGCGATCTTAACTTAAACTGGCTAAACGAATTGCGATGGCATTTTTATGCGCATCTAACAGCTCATTTTCGGCCAGTACCATGACACTTTGACCTAAAGTTTGTAAGCCTTGTTTGCTGAGCTCTTGCACGGTAAAACGGCGGCTAAAGTCGGCTAAAGACAAGCTTGATACTGAGCGGCTGTAACCATAGGTGGGTAATACATGGTTGGTGCCACTAGCATAATCACCGACCGACTCAGGGGTATAAGCACCTAAAAATACAGAGCCTGCTCCGCGTACTTGCTTAAGCACATCACGTGGCGAATCGGTTTGAATAATCAAGTGTTCTGGGCCATATAAGTTAGACACTTTAGCGGCTTCACTCATGTCGCTGACAATAATACTGCGGCTACATTCTAGTGCAGTTGCGGCAATGTCTTTACGGCTCAACTGCGCAAGTTGTTCCGTTAACGCTTGGTTAACCGCTTCTGCTAAGTCAACTGAGTCCGTCACTAACATCACTTGTGAATCAACTCCATGCTCTGCTTGTGACAGTAAATCAGAGGCCACAAAACCTGCATTAGCGTTTTTGTCGGCAATCACCAGCACTTCAGACGGACCCGCTGGCATATCTATCGACACGCTGACACGACTATCTTGCGATACAAGACGTTTTGCTTCGGTAACGTAGCGATTACCTGGGCCAAAAATTTTATCGACGTTTGGTACTGATTCGGTACCAAATGCTAGTGCAGCAATGGCTTGGGCGCCACCCACTTGGAATATGTCGGTAATACCACACACATTGGCGGCATACACAATGGCATCATTAATGGGTGGAGGGCTGACGAGTACGCGTTTTTCACAGCCGGCGATTTTTGCTGGCAAAGCCAGCATCATCACGGTCGAGATTAGTGGTGCGGTACCACCAGGAATATATAAGCCAACACGTTCAATTGGCTCACTTCGAAGCTCACAGCGCACTCCCGCTTGGGTTTCAATATCGACACCATTAAACACTTGGGCGTTATGGAATGTTTCAATGTTGGCAACAGCTTGCGCCACCGCTTGCTTTACATCGTCACTGACACGCTCGCATGCAGCATTAATTTGCACAGCCGTTAACGTAAGCTCGGTCAGTTCAACACCATCAAAACGCTTGTTAAAATTGATTAACGCCGCATCACCCTGGCTGCTAACTTGTTCAATAATATCACGCACACCTTGCTCAACACTGGCGTCACCGATTAATGGCGAACGCGCTAACGTTTGTTGTTGCTCAGCTGTAGATAAAGACGCCCAATCGAGAATTTGCATGTGTGTTACCCCATCATTTTTTCAATTGGCATCACAAGAATAGAACTTGCACCTAGGGCGGTTAATTCTTCCATGGTATCCCAGAATAAATCTTCACTGCTAACGGCGTGAATCGCCACACGGTTAGTGTCATCATTTAATGGCAGTACAGTTGGGTTTTCAGCGCCTGGCAGTAGTGCAACGATTTGATCTAATGTTTCTGTTGGTGCGTGTAATAAGATGTACTTACTTTCACGAGCGCGGATAACGCCATTCATGCGAGATAAAATTTTGTCGATGAGTGCTTGTTTCTCAGGTGTTTGCTCTTCGTTTGATTGAATGATGCAAGCCATTGAGCGATAAATCACTTCCGTTTCATATAAGCCGTTAGCTTCGAGTGTGGCACCGGTAGAGACTAGGTCACAAATACCATCAGACAAGCCTGCGCGAGGGGCAACTTCTACTGAACCTTTTAGCATACAGTCGCTGTAGTTAATGCCTTTTTCTTGCATAAAACGACGTAGCAAATTTGGGTAAGAGGTGGCAATGCGAAGGCCTTCAAGTGACGTCGCATCTTTATAGGCAAACTCATTTGGTACGGCAAGTGATAAACGACAAGAACCAAAATCTAAATCTCGTAATTTAGTGCATCCAGCAGGTTTACCAGCTAGTTGACGCTCGATTTGTTCTTCTTCTAGTACGTTTTCACCAATGATGCCTAGGTCAACAACGCCGTCCATTACTAGGCCTGGAATGTCATCATCACGAACGCGTAATAAGTCAATTGGCATGTTATCAGCGTGAGCGATAAGGCGTTGTTCATTGACGTTGAATTTTACGCCACAGCTTTTCAGTAGCTGTTGTGACTCTTTTGATAAACGACCTGATTTTTGAATGGCGATGCGTAAACGCTTTGACTGACTCATGAGATACTTCCTTAAAATGTTAAATTAAAATATTGCAAAATTAAAAGCTTAAATAAAAATATTATTTCGAAAAACAAAGAGCAGAAAACAAAAAACCCCTGAAATTCCTTCCAGGGGTTTATGTGAAATGTGTTCACCACCAGAAGGATAATGTCCTCCGGCAGTAAGCATCCGAAGGCTACCGCATATGGTGATGATGGTGGATTGTAGTCACTTGGATGTTCATAATTTATCTCTTGGTGTTGTCTTAAATAATCACTTTAAATGAGGACTTATTCACTCACTTAATGTCGTGTAAAACGACTTGCAGTTAACTTAACCGCATTTATGCTTGTTTGCAATAGTGAACAAAGCATTTCTGTCATTTAATTCCCAAATTTATTGCATAAGTTATGCATTGCATCGTCATGATGATTTTTACTCATGATGCGTGCATGAATTTTAATCACGTCATGGGTTTATGGATAAATAATATTGGATGAGGTGAGCTGCAGTTTCATTTGATTACTGATGTCAGCTTTTTGGCTGGCGGTTAATTGTGTTGAGTTATCGATGGCAATCAATGCATTTTTTTTATCGAAAGCGCTCCACACATTAACCGTACTGATAATAGATTCTAAGCGGATACTGGTATCGCTAATGCGCTCAGCAACATTAAAGGCTTGTTGTGGATCGGTTTGGTTTAACTGATTGGCTCGTTGCCGAAAGGCAATGTCTTTATTGTCGTCAGATAAGGAGTCAATTGATTGTAAAAAGGTGGCTTCAGAGTGATCAACAAGGGCATAACTGGCGTTAATGATAATGTCGCGCTGCACATTAATCTCGTAATCGTCAATGCGCGCAAGCATCATATCTGGCTCGACACTGGCAATTTCTGCCACTGCACTGTTGTAATAATCTTGGTTAAGCTCGTAAGTTTGTTTTTGGTTATTTAAAAATATTAAAGCTGCTTCAGGATCGGTTTCTGCCATTTTACGCGATATAATAAACACGCCGCTGGCGCGCTGCTCTGTGGCAATGCTGTCGAGCCAGTCGACAGCCTCTTGCACATTTTTGTCAACTAATTGATAAACCATCGAAGTGATAAGGTAATTAGTCGACTCATTTAATGGTAATGATGATATTAAGCTAGCCGCTTCGGTAGGGGATTGCTCGATATAGTAGTACATGGTATTTAAATACATTTTGAGCGTAGAGGGGCTCTCTGGTTGTTGCTTTAGCCACTCAAATGCAGCCATAGCATCAGTACTTGCCCAAGAGTCTACAATCGACATGGTGACTGAGGTTTTCATCGGCTCCACCGTCAATAAGTCTACATCGCTTAATGCTTGTTGAGGGTTCACCGAGGCCAATCCGCGTAAGTAACTGTCGACTAACGACTCGTAATCGTCGCTGGTATTTTGCTCGATTATCCATGAAATAACATTCGAAAATTGATTTTTGCCAGCAATTTCTAAAATAAAGCCATACAAGTCTTCGTGTTGTGTTTCTTGGGCAATTAACAGGGCTTCTAAAGGGTCTTGTTCTGCAAGTTGCAATATCCTAAAAATCGACATGTAAGAGGTGTCATCTTGCGCTATAGACGCTTTCATTGCTTCTCGGTCATGGCCAGAATCATCATATTGCTGTGGTGTGCTAGCATTCGTATTAGATGAAACGGCCACACCAATGGGCTGAGATATTGCAGCATGAGTATTGACCGTTTGCTGGTCTTGGCGATTATCAGCATCATTTTGCCAAATAAGCGGGTAGCTTATAAAGCCAATGCCCCAACTGAGCACCACCACAATTAACCATTTCATTTTTGCTTTTCCTTAAGCACAATTCGCATTGGAGTTGTTAACGCTATTTTTAACATCGACGAAGGGTAACGTTATTATGATGCATGACCAATTGCAATAATGTGTGACACTTAGCGCCATTGTGGCACGGATATTAAAAGCTGAATAGAACCTTGTATAGGTAGAATCATAGAACATTAGAGAGCAGTATCATGCGTAAAAGCGATAAAAAAATAGATAATCAATTGAGGTTGGCGTTAACCGATGTGTGTGAAAATGCTCTTGAGCTTTATTCTGGTTTTGAGTGGATCACTCATACCGTAGATTATAACGCGTTTCCTAAAAGTTTACGCATTGTATGTGTGTTTGATACTGAGCAGCAGTTAAGGCAATTTAATCATCAAGGCCATAAAACTGCGTTACTCGCTCAAATTAAACGCTGCCTGGCAGACGGTGGCATTGAACTTAACAATTTAGATAAACAGGTCAGTTTTGATTCTGAAACCGCTTGCCAACAACAGCATAACGGTAACTGGGCATTACGTTTAAAAGCAGCCATCATTAACGATAAGTTGCATTAATGATGACGCTGATCTAGCTAAACGCGCTAAACGTGTCTAGGTGATTGTAAAAATGTAAAACATGGGCAAGTTCATAATCTGCTTTATTTAATTCTCCGTAAGCAAAATGGGGTGCCAATGGCCCTTGGTACTGCTCAAAGTCTGTCACAGAGTTTAACAACCTCGTCAGAGCTTGTTTTACATCAACATTAGGGTCAAGTGCAGGAGCGGCTGGTATCGCTTCGCTAAGGTTATGAGTCATTGCACCTTTAGTGGCAAACGCAGCAAAGGCAAGTGCGCCTACAGAGTGCTTAAATACCGCTGATTTATGTTGCGGAAATCCGCTCATTGAAAATTCGACACTTTGTGCACAATGGCTAAACACCTGGGCGCTATTCCAGTCACCTGTGCTTAAGCTTGCCAGTTGCTCTGAAGGAAGGGCGAGCATTACATTAAGTTTGGCTTTTAAGCTATTAAGGTTAAGCAGACGTGGGTCGTTGCCTTGGCTTAGCCATAATGCGCTTGCTCCGGTGATTCCCGCTGCTGCTCCGATTAACCCCAATGTTATAAATTGTCTGCGCTGCATTATTCATCCTTGTTATGGGTTTCGTTGACCCGAGTAAACTTGATCTCAAAGCCTTGGTTATCTTGACCGCTTACGGTAACGCGGATGTGTTGACTGTCGATAAAATGATATTCAATTTTATTAGGAAAATCATGGTCATGATTTTCAAACACGGCTAAGGCATCTTTACAATGGGTTAGTTTAAAGGCCACAGGCAATGGGTTATGCGTTACTTTCGCGAGATAATAAATCCCTTCGGGCATGTTTACTAAACGCAGCGACTCATTATGTTGCCATTGGTCGGTGTAAGTTTCACCACTGCCTTCGAAGGTGTTGTCACTAACTTGATGCCACTGTTCTTGTAATGTGCTGTGTGCTTGTACACTTTGCCATTTGCCCAATAAGCCAGTTAACTGATCGAGGTTATCGCATTGTTTGGCCAAGGCGCTAAACGGGGTTAACAGTATGAATAATACTAGTAATGATTTCATCGGATAACTCGTGCATTTTTTAGTTAAGCTTACGTGGTTTTGTGGCATACACCAGCTCAAAAAATCTATTGTGTAGTTCTGTTGCGATTAATAGTTGGAACATAAGCGTGTTATCAGCATAATACTTAACAATTTCAGCCAGTATTTGTCGACCATTTGAGGGCATTTTGAGCTCAAGACTTACTCAAACCGTGATTCACCAATTTAGCCAACAAGGCGCCTTGGCTAAAAATGTGCACAGCTATCATCATCGTCAAAGTCAAACTGACATGGCGGTGGCGGTGAGTGAGGCGATTAGCCAAAAACAAAATGTCATCCTTGAGGCCGGCACCGGTGTCGGCAAAACGTTTGCGTATTTAATCCCAGCGATTCTCAGCGGCAAACAAGTGGTGGTCAGTACTGGCAGTAAAAACTTACAAGAGCAGCTGTTTTTAAAAGACTTACCTGCGTTGTTAACCATGTTAGACATGCACGTCCCCATCGCATTACTTAAAGGGCGTAATAACTATTTATGCCAGTTACGTCTTGAAAAACAAATGCAAAATGCCGCTCATTTTAGTGACTATTACATCGACGATTTACTTAAAATTAATCAATGGGCGAATTTAAGTAAAGACGGTGATATTGGTAATTTAACCTCGGTTGCCGAACATTCAGAGGTGTTACCCAGTGTGGTAAGCACCAAAGAAACCTGCACCGGTAAAAAGTGCGAACATTACGATGTGTGTTTTACTCGTAAAGCGCGGGTGCGGGCTATGGACGCTAAAGTGGTGGTGGTGAATCATCATTTGTTTTTTGCTGACCGATTACTCAAAGACACTGGGTTTGCAGAGTTGTTGCCCGACCCCGACGTGGTGATTTTTGATGAAGCCCATTTAGTGCCAGACATTTGCATTAATTACTTTGGCAGCCATATATCCAGCCGTGAAATCGATACCTTACTCAATGGGATTATCAAACTTCATCGAGAAGTGATCCGCGACAGTATTCAAATAGAGCAATTAGCCCAACGAGGTTTGCAGGCACTAAGTGATTGGCACAACGCCATGTACGACAATCAAGTGTCTGACTGGCGTAAAGTATTGGCTAACAAACAGTTAGCTACAGTCTCGTGGACTTTGCAACAAGCATTAGCTGATTTAGCAAAACTCATGACCCATCATCTTGGCCGTGATGATCAGCTTGATTTAGCGTTTGAGCAACTCCATGAGCTCGCTGAAAAACTACAAGATTATTTTGAATGTAAAGACATGCAAGCGGCCTACAGCGTTGAATTAGGTGCAAGGTTTGTCATGCTAAGATTAAGCCCAATTAATGTGGCTAAGCAATGCCAGCAATTATTTGATGCTAACACCCGCTGGATTTTTACCTCGGCCACATTACAGGTCAACCGCAGCTTAGGTCACTTTGCCACCGAGTTAGGCTTAACATCAGCTAAACAGATCATTTTAGACAGTCCGTTTGATTACCCCAATCAAGCGATGTTTTGTGTACCGAGACATTTAGGCAAGGTAGGGCAATCGCAACATACGGTGAAACAATTGGTTGATGTGTGTATTCAAGCCATTAATGCCGCGCAGGGAAGAACATTTATATTGTTCACCAGCCATCAAATGCTTGAGCAAGTTGCCTCGTCATTGCAAGGGCGTACAACTTATCCGTTATTGGTACAGGGACAGGCGAGTAAACAAAGCTTATTAAATAAATTTAGGCAACTTGGCAATGCGGTGCTGCTCGGCACCAGTAGTTTTTGGGAAGGAGTCGATGTGCGCGGTAAATTACTCAGTTGTGTCATCATCGATAAGTTACCGTTTGTGTCGCCTGATGATGCGCTTTATAAAGCCCGTGCAGCCAATGCTGAGCGCCAAGGGTTAGACCCTTTTAGGCAGATATCGTTACCCCAGGCGGTGATTAGTTTAAAGCAAGGTGTTGGTCGGCTTATTCGTGATGAGAAAGATCGTGGCGTGTTGATTTTATGCGACAACCGCATTGTCAATCGCGCTTATGGGCAAGCTTTTATTAATTCATTGCCGCCAATGCAGCGCACACGTGATTTAGACAAAGCGCTGCAGTTTTTAAAACACATCCCTTAAGCTTTTTAAAACGCGGCGCATCAGTTATCATACTCGGCTTATTTGATGCTTTTTTACTGGGTACTTTTTTATAATGTCACAGCTGTTAACCATCCTTGCGCTTGATACCTGCACCGAAACCTGTTCTGCTGCACTTACTGTCAATGGCAAGGTGTTTGCCCAGATTGCTGATGCCCCACGTGAGCACAGCCAGCGTTTATTACCTATGGTTGATGACGTATTAGCGCAAGCTCAAGTGACGTTAGCCGATGTGGATTTAATTGCGTATGGCCGTGGTCCTGGCAGTTTTACTGGAATACGCATTTGCACCAGTATGACTCAAGGTTTAGCACTAGGTCTTGATTTACCAGTGATTGGTATTTCTACACTTGCGGCAATGGCACAAGCTGCCATTACTGAAGCCGGCGCAACTCAAGTGCTTTGCTGTATTGATGCGCGCATGAATGAAGTGTATTGGGGACAATATATTGCTCAAGATGGCATGGCCATATTAGTGGGTGAGGAGCATGTGAGTGCGCCTGAATCGATTGCATTATTACTTGACCCACGCCAAGATATTCATGCTTGTGGTACCGGATTTGATGCATACCCACAACTGTTAACACTGACGCCTCAAACGATGCCCTGTACCGAAGCCCGTTATCCCGATGCCAAGTATATGCTTGTTTTGGCTCAGCAAGGTCAACAACAAGGCTTGCATACCAGCGTTGATGAACTTGCACCGGTTTATTTGCGTGATACCGTCACTTGGAAAAAACTTCCCGGTCGAGAATAGCCATTGGCGATATTTTGACATATTATTTACATAGACGTGTTAATCACAGTATAAGGTAACTGAATCGTAAATGACGATTAATCCAGCACTATCAACAGCACATAATCAATCAGGCCCAGTGAGCCTGAGTCAAGCTGTTGCCGGAAATCGTCCTATTGCGCCAGCCCGTGACCCTATTGTTGTTAACCCTATTCCTACAGATGCTGATCAGCAAAACAATGACAGTCAAAAACTTGCAATCGTTGATGATGTCACTTTATCAGCAAAGCAACAAGCTCGCGTTGAATATGATCGTGACACCACGAGCCAACGCGGCGCGATAGCCCAATATTTGTCTACACAACACTCAGCTAAGCGTGACGAAATTCAACAAATGGTTGGTATCGACTTATATGCCTAGTGTGGTATCGGCAACACCTAGTCGCGGTCGTTTTATGCTTGAACTGCTGGTGGCCTTTTTACTGACACGTTTGCCTTTTATTTCTATCCCTTTCAAATGGCTCGAAAGCTACTTTCACGAGTTATCACATGGTATTGCCGCCTTGTTAACCGGTGGCATAGTAAGTCATATTCAGTTATTTCCTAATGGTGCCGGTTTATGCTTCAGCCAAGGTGGGATAAGTATGGTCATTGCTTATGCGGGCTATTTCGGTGCGGCATTATGGGGTTATGTTATTTTTTTATTAGCGACGAAAAGAAGCAGTATTCGCTTTACACTCGGATTACTCGGGTTAACTGTCGCAGCATCATTAGTGTTTTGGGCCCGCGATATTCTTACCATCGCTATTTTGTTGGTACTAACAATACTTTTTTTGTTACCACTTAAATTAAAAAACAGTAGTGTGTTAAACACCTTACTGCGTATATTAGGGATCATGATAATTTTGAATGCCATGGCGAGTCCAATGGTGTTATTAGGCTTAAGCGGCCAGGGCGATGCGGTCATGCTAGCGCAATTGACTTGGATACCTGCATGGATATGGGTCATGACGTGGCTATTATTCAGCGGGTTAATGCTGTGGCTATGTTGGCAGAAAGTCGATTACAACAAGGGAGTAAGTAAATGAAACGTAACATGATGTTAGGTGCCTTAATGGGGTTGTCGAGCCTAGGGTTAACAGCAAATGTACTTGCTGCAGATGCAGTGCCCGCTGAACAAGTGATGGCTCCTCAAGTGAATGCCGCGTTAGCTAAAGCTGTGGCAAGTGAGTTCCGTACAGCAGAAAATAAGCTGCGTGATAAATATCGTCATCCAGCAGAAACCTTAGCGTTTTTTGATATTAAGCCAGAGCAAACCGTGATTGAACTTTGGCCAGGCGGTGGTTGGTATGCTGAAATTTTAGCGCCATATTTAGCCGAAAAAGGCCAGTACGTAGCGGCAAATTTTGAAACAAAACCGGCTGCAGACACCAAGCAAACTGCTTATTTTAAATCAGCGGGTTTGCGTTTTGAAAAGTGGGTGAGTGACAACAAGGCCAGTGTCGGTAATGTGCAATTTGTGACGTTAGATCCTCCGGCTAAATTTTCATTAGGTAAAGATAACTCAGCTGATCACGTGCTGACATTCCGTAATTTGCATAACTGGGCAATGAAAGGCGAGTTAGAAGGTGTGTTTAAAGCAGCCCATGATGTATTAAAAGTGGGTGGCTCATTTGGCGTTGTTGAGCACCGTGCTAATGTTGGTATGGCAGCTGAAAGCGGCTATATGGATGAAAACCAAATGGTCGAATTGGCTAAAAAGTATGGTTTTGAGTTAACCGCTAGCTCAGAAGTTAACGCCAATCCAAAAGACAGCAAAGATTATCCAAAAGGCGTGTGGACTCTTCCTCCACGTTTAGCCATGGGCGATCAAGATAAACAAAAATACATCGACATTGGTGAAAGTGATCGTATGACACTGAAATTCACCAAAACAGCGGCTAAATAAGCGGCTAAGGGATAACACACTGTGTTTATGAAGTGGGTTATCCCTTTTATTTAAATGATTTCCTCATTGATCATTTATTAGGGGCTGTTGATTTTTGCTGGTTGAATTTTATTCGAGTTAAAAACCTTTTAATCGAGGCGAATGGATTGATGCCTAGTCATCTAAGCAAAATCCTTTCAACAAAGAGTAAAACGTTTTTAGCCGAATCCTTCGGGCAGCGTTTGTTGGCCATTTTTACTGAGTTATCGACTTTTTTATGTAGAATAACTACACCTCAAAGTCTCTGCCGCGCAGTTGTAAATGCGAGTAATGGCCAACAATTCGCTGCAAAAACAACCTTGAAAGATCAACAGCCCCTAGGGTCTATGCCTGTAAATGCGCTGTCTCTGTTCCAACTCTTTACTCCATCCAATGTCGTTTTACACATAAAGGTGAGCCAAGTATGCTGACTCTGAATTCAACTGAATTTCAATTACCTTTGGCGCATATTACCCTTGCAGCAAAGCGTTATGGCCAAAAAGATAAGCCGATTCTGTTGGCATTGCATGGTTGGTTAGACAACGTAGACAGTTTTATTCCTTTGGCACAAGCTTTTGAGCAGCAGGGACTACTTAATCAATATCAATTAATCTGCATTGATTGGCCTGGGCATGGTTTATCAGACCACCGTCCAGGGCATTATCCGCTGCACTGGATTGATTACATTTATGACTTACATGCTGTTATTCAATCGCTTAGCCAAGAAAAACAACCCATCAATGTGATAGGTCATTCGTTAGGGGGCATTGTGGCATCGGCTTATAATGCGTGCATGGGAGACAATATTGAAAAGTTGATTTTAATTGAAGCCCTAGCGCCATTATTTGAGTCTGCTATTAATGCTAAAACTAGGCTACATAAGGGGTTACAGCAACAGCAACGTTTTAATCAGCAATTATCTCGGCCCACTCCTACGTATTCTTCGACGGATGTTGCCATTCAGGCCCGCCATCAATTAACTGGGCTGGCACTGCCTTGGTGCGAGATGATTACTGCGCGAAATATGCAACTCGTTGATGGAAAATGTGCCTGGCGAAGTGATCCTAGATTAAAGTTAGATTCATTAAATCGTTTTACTTTTGAACAGGTTGATGGATTAATGACCATCAGTAATACCCCAACGTTATTTATCGCTGCCCAAGATGGCTATAAACAGCTTACCCTGACAGAACAACATGCAAATACCTGGTTTAGCGACATTAAAATGGTAACATTAGCTGGCGATCATCACCTACATATGGGGAATGCTAACCAGGTCGCAGAAACGATTGGAGCTTTTGTTCTAAATTAGTGCTTATGGCTACTGAAATCGCTGTTATTTTGATTTCATTTATGTGATTATGGTCAAAAATTAAAACGCTTGTATGATTTTTGTCACGGCAGTTTGTCATTAGCATTTTTCATTATAAGTAACATAAAAGCCTGCGATAACAATATTAATGATACGCAGTCGCTAAAAATTTTACCACTGACGGGGAATGCACGTCTTAGCACAGTGGGATTTATTAGGAGACACCTGTGGACCAGCCTTGGATTAATCACCTGCCTGAACAAGTTCCGGCCGAAATCGACCCATCTCAATATAGTTCTTTAGTACACATGTTTGAAGATTCAGTGGCAAAGTATGCCGATCAAGCTGCATTTATCAACATGGGTGCGACGATGACTTATCGCAAACTTGAAGAGCGCAGTCGCGCATTTGCGGCCTACTTACAAAATGATTTGCACTTAAATAAAGGTGATCGTGTTGCCATTATGATGCCCAATTTGCTGCAATACCCAATTGCATTATTTGGCATTTTACGCGCTGGAATGGTGGTGGTGAATGTTAATCCACTTTATACCCCCCGTGAGCTAAAGCATCAATTAATCGACTCGGGCGCAAAAGCCATTGTTGTGGTATCAAACTTTGCTAACACCTTAGAAGAAGTGGTTGATCAAACCCCAGTAGAATCGGTCATCATTACCAGCTTAGGCGATCAGCTCAGTGCGCCTAAACGTACCCTGGTTAATTTTGTCGTTAAGTACATCAAAAGGTTGGTACCTAAATACCATTTGCCACATGCCTTATCGTTTCGAGAATCGTTAAGCAAAGGTCGCCGTTTGCAATACATTAAAGCAGACATCAATGGTGATGATTTAGCATTTTTACAGTACACCGGCGGTACCACCGGTGTGTCAAAAGGGGCGATGCTCAGCCATAAAAATGTGGTCAGCAATGTGTTGCAAGCCAATGGCGCCTATTCACCGGCATTAAATGACGGTGTTGAATTTGTGGTTACCGCATTGCCGCTTTATCATATTTTTGCGTTAACAGTGAACTGCTTACTGTTTTTACACAAAGGCAGCAAAAACCTGTTAATCACCAACCCACGTGATATTCCCGCGTTTGTCAGCGAGCTGAAAAAATACCCATTTACTGCCTTAACTGGGGTGAACACGCTATTTAATGCCTTAGTGAACAATGAAGAGTTTACCCAGTTAGACTTTTCACGGTTAAAGTTTTCAATTGGTGGCGGTATGGCCGTACAGCGTGCAGTGGCTGACAAGTGGCAAAAAATTACTCAAACCCGCTTACTCGAAGGTTATGGTTTAACTGAGGCATCACCGCTTGTGACTTGCTGCCCTTATAATTTAGACGGTTATAATGGCTCGATTGGTTTCCCTGCTCCGTCAACCTTCATTCAAGTACGTGATGATGATGGTAATGTATTAGCCCAAGGCGAAACAGGCGAGTTATTCGCAAAAGGCCCACAAATTATGCAAGGCTATTGGCAACGTCCTGAAGAAACATCAAAAGTTATCGACAAAGACGGCTGGCTCGCAACAGGTGATATCGGTTACATGGACGAAAAGGGCTTTTTCTTTATTGTTGACCGTAAAAAAGACATGATTTTAGTGTCTGGCTTTAACGTATTCCCGAATGAAGTTGAAGAGGTCGTTGCGTTGCATCCTAAGGTGATTGAAGTGGCCGCTGTAGGCGTACCTCATGAAGCAAGTGGAGAATTAGTCAAAGTGTTTGTGGTTGCCAATGATAAATCTTTGACCGAAGAAGATCTAATTAAGCATTGCCGGCATCATTTAACGGGATATAAAGTACCTAAGCTGGTAGAATTTAGGGACGAATTACCAAAAACGAATGTGGGTAAAATTTTACGCCGACAACTTCGAGATGAAGTTAACAAAGCATAAAATGATAGCCGGCAATTGAGCCGGCTTTTTTATTGGTGTTTTTCCCCATTTGTATTTTTAGCGGAGCTTATTTTGTTAACGTTTGAATATATCTGTGATGATGCCAGCCTTTTATCATTAGTTGAGCAGTACCAACAGAGCACCTTATTGGTACTTGATACTGAATTTGTCCGCACTCGAACCTACTATGCCAAATTAGGGCTTATCCAAGCTTATGATGGTAAAACCTTAGCGTTAATCGACCCTGTTGCAATTACCGATCTCAGTCCCTTTTGGCAATTACTCACCAACCAACAGATTGTGAAGTTAGTACATTCATGCAGCGAAGACCTTGAAGTGTTTGCCCATTATGGTGAGTGTCAGCCAAGCCCGCTATTTGACAGCCAAATTGCAGCCAGTCTTGCAGGATTAGGCCACGGTTTAGGTTATGCCAAGCTCGTTGACGCTTGCTTGCAAGTTGAAATTGATAAAGGCGAATCTCGTACTGATTGGATGAAACGCCCATTGACTGAGGCGCAGCTGCAGTACGCTGCAAACGATGTGTATTATTTATATAAGCTCTATCCGCAACTTCAACAAAAGCTCGCTGAAAGCCAGCGTGAAGCCTGGCTTTTTGAAGAAGGGCAGCGCATGACCGAAGGACGGATGTCATTACCTGACGGCGACACAATTTATCTGAAAGTGAAAAATGCTTTTCAATTAAATAGCCAGCAATTAGCCTACTTAAAAGTGTTAGCAAAGTGGCGTTTAAATAAAGCCGTTAATCGCAATTTAGCGTTGGGTTTTGTGGTAAAAGATCATGCATTAATTGCGTTAGCGAAAAAACAGCCGACCACCCTAACTGAGTTAAACCGTTTAACCGATTTAACTGAGCAAGAAAAACGGATTCATGGCAAAGAGTTATTGAGTGTAATGGCAACCGCCGACTTAACTCACTTACCTGAGGTGGTTGATATTGTTGCGCTTAAATCAGGATACAAGTCGGCCTTTAAGGACGTTAAAAATCGTTTAACCGAATTATGCGAGCGTGAGGCCGTATCACTTGAGTTTGTGGGGGCAAAACGTCATATACATGAATATTTACTTTGGCTTTATCATAACAAGCAAACTGCAACGCCATTATTGTTAAGTGGTTGGCGCGGTGAATTGGTAAAAGATTTACTGGCAGATGTGCGCTTTGGTTAGGCCCTAATACCAATAAAAAAAGGATACTCGCATTATGCCAGTATCCTTTTTTATCAAACGAATTTTGAGGTATTAATGACCCAACAATTAGGTGACTTATTGGCTGCTTAAGTTACTTAGACTCGGGCAGCGTGACGTTAAGTTCTAATACCGATAAATTATCATCGTTTTGGTCGAGTTGCACAGACACCTGGTCATCTGATATCTGCACATATTTACGGATCACTTCAATGATTTCTTGTTTCATCTTTGGGAAGTAATCGGGGGCACCGCGCTCTCCACGCTGATGAGCCACAATAATTTGCAACCTTTCCTTCGCCAACGATGCGGTATTGGTTTTTTTATTGCTTCTGAAATAATCAAGTATCGACATAGTTAGCTACCAAATATCCTTTTAAGGAATCCCTTTTTTTCTTCTGTTATAAATCGAACCGGTACATCTTCGCCCAATAAACGCGCGACAGTATCACTGTAGGCTAAACCGGCATCGCTCTCTTGATCAATAATAACCGGCACACCAGAGTTTGATGCTTTAAGTACTGATTGTGACTCAGGAATAACCCCAAGCAGTTCAATCGCTAAAATTTCTTTCACATCTTCAACGCCAAGCATCTCGCCTGTTTTTACTCTAGCAGGAGAATAACGCGTCAGCAGTAAATATTCTTTAATCGGCTCAAGTGATTGTTCTGCACGGCGAGAACGGCTTTGTAACATCCCTAGAATACGGTCTGAATCGCGCACAGAGCTGACTTCTGGGTTAGTGGTCACAATGGCTATATCGGCAAAATACAGCGCCATCATTGCGCCTTGTTCAATCCCAGCAGGTGAGTCACACACAATGTAGTCAAAATCTTTGGCTAAATCGTCTAATACACGGCCAACACCTTCTTTGGTTAAGGCGTCTTTGTCGCGCGTTTGCGAGGCGGGTAAGATAAACAATTTATCACAGCGTTTATCTTTAATTAATGCCTGATTTAAATTGGCTTCGCCATTAATGACGTTAACAAAGTCATATACTACACGACGTTCGCAACCCATAATTAAATCAAGGTTACGCAAGCCAATGTCAAAGTCGATAACGACGGTTTTTTTGCCTTTTAAGGCTAATCCAGTGGCAATTGCAGCACTGGATGTTGTTTTCCCCACACCGCCTTTACCTGATGTGACAACAATAATTTGCGCCATTTTGTTTTATATCCTTTTATTTGCCAATTATTGGGGCAATGATTCTACAGTGAGAGACTCGCCATCAAGGCGGACACAACCTCTTTGATTGAGAGCGTATTGTTGTAAATGTTCTGTTAACCAATACTGTCCTGCAATCGACACTAATTCTGCTTCTAGCGAGTTTGCAATAATCACACTTTGATTATCACCCGCAGCACCTGCCATGGCTTTGCCACGCAAGGCTCCATAGATATGAATGCTACCATCAGCAATGACTTCAGCGCCATTACCAACTGCACCAAAAATGATTAAATCAGCATTTTGTGCGTATATTTGTTGGCCAGAACGCACATTTTGCTTAACAATTTTAGTGGCGCGTTTGGGTAACTCAGCTTTGGGCGCTTGTTTGCCAGACTTTACCACCGCAATCGCCATCTCTTTGGCTTGTTCTATTTGTTCCTTGCTGGCATCGGTTATGCCAACAATAATTAAATTTCGGTCAGTTAATAATTGCTTGAGGGCGTAAAAATCAATTTGAGTATGCTGGATGGCAGACAGGTTTAAGACCAGAGGTGCACCCAGAAAAAATTGAGGCGCTTGAGCCAGTTTGTTATCTAATTCAGCTGCGATTAGGTCAAGATCGTGATGATTAATATGCAGTACTGATAATGTAAAAGACGTGGCTTTTAATTCGAGATTTTGTTTAGCCATCCCGGCATTGTTCTCCAAAACATCAGCTAGAGGCTGATTTACAATTATTTTCTTGAGTCACCATGTTATAGTGTGCTTAGTTGACTATCAAGTTTGAACCTTTGGAAATTTACACTAAAATGATCTGTGCAGTATATAAAAGTAGTAGAAAAGCCGATACATACCTTTTTGTCAAAAAACGTGATGTTTTTGATGATGTTCCAGAGCCGTTAATGGAAATGTTTGGCACACCGATGTTAGTAATGGTTTTCCCGTTATCTAAGCGTGATCATCTTGGTATTGCTGACATAGACAAAGTTAAAAGCGCGTTAGAAGAAAAGGGCTTTTATTTACAAATACCGCCACCAATCGTTAATTTGCTAGATCAACATAAACAAGAGATAGGTTTTAAACAATAAACAGAATCTCTTGAGGAGTAAACAGGACTCATATGATTCTAAAAATCATTTTAAGCGCAATTATTTACTTCTTCACTTCTCATTTGGTGGTTGCTAACAATAGCCATCACCAATTTGAAGATTATTTACTTTCTCTACAACAGCAAGCCATCAGTGCCGGTGTATCGCCTCTGTTAGCCGAGCGATTAATTGGCGACATCAAAATATTTAAAAAAGCCAATATCGATAACGATTCACAACACACCCTTGAAACCTACATACCGCAAATGGTACCTGAAATCAGCGTCAGTACCGCCAGGGCCATGCTTCAGCAGCATGAAACCTTACTTAACAACCTGAGCCAACAATACCAAGTGCAACCACGGTTTATTATTGCATTGTGGGGAATAAACTCGCGCTTTGGCGAGCGTCCGGGTCGGTTTCCTGCTTTATCGGTATTGGCGTCATTAGCCTTTAATGGTGAAAATCAGCTCTTTTATGTTAATGAGTTTATTGCTGCACTTAAGCTCATAGAACAAAAGAAGTTTGAAGTAAATGCACTCAAAAGCTCATCGACAGGGGCCATGGGGCAAATGCAAATGATGCCATCTCAACTGCTGATTTACCTTGTAGATGGCGATAAAGATGGCCGGTTTGATATTTGGAACAGCGCAGAAGATGCCTTTGCAAGTGCTGCAAATATGCTTAATCAACAAGGGTGGCAGTTTGATGCAACCTGGGGCAGGCAAGTTAAAGCAACAATGATGTTAGATCCAAACTTGTTAGGGCTTGCCAGCACGCATACCTTTTCGCAATGGCAGGCATACGGGTTCAGGCGCTATAATGGCAATAACCTACCGCAACGAGATGACATTAACGCATCACTTATTGCCCCCGATGGCCCTCAAGGACGTTTTTATTTGGTGTATGAAAACTTTAGGCTATTAGATCAATTTACTGCGTCATTTCATGACACTTTAGCGTTAACCTATCTTTCAGAAAAAATTAAGCAGTAACCACAAGGGTTTTAGGTGTAAAATAACGGCAAATTTAAATCAATAGCCAGTTAGATAGACAATGATGACACAGTTTTGGACAACCACTCCGCTTGAAAAAATGACACCTGTACAATGGGAATCACTTTGTGATGGCTGCGGAAAATGTTGTTTAAATAAAATAATCGATGACGAAACCGACGAGCTTTATTACACCAATGCAGCCTGCCACTTATTAGACAGTGAGAGCTGCGGCTGTCGACGCTACATTGAGCGTTTTAAATATGTACCAGAATGTACCGCAATTACACCAGATAATATCAGCGAATTAACCTGGTTACCTAATAGCTGTGCTTATCGTCGTCTACATTTAGGTAAAGGTTTACCTAGCTGGCATCCACTGTTAACCGGCAGTAAAGAGGCGATGCATGCTGCGGGTATTTCTGTGCAAGGTAAAACGGTTAACGAGATGAAAGTAAAATACCTAGAAGACTGCATTGTGTTGTGGCCATTGCTGGACGTTGAATAGTTCAATCACGGGTAATTATTGCATCGCAATGAACAAAAAGACCTCACATGAGGTCTTAATTAGATGGTCCGCCTCACCCCTAAGCTAAACTAAACTTAGGGTAGGCTAATCAAAGAGGCGAACCATCATGACTACTATTAAAGTAATTGGGATCGATTTAGGCAAATCTTCTTTTCATCTTATTGGGCACGATCACACAGGTCGTGAACAATTACGTAAGCATTTAAGTCGTCCAAAGCTCATTCAATTTCTGTCGCAAACACCTAAAACGACAATTGCAATGGAGTCATGCGGAGGCTCCCACTGGTTGGCAAGAAAATGCCAATCACTCGGTCATGAGGTTAAACTCATCCCTCCCCAATATGTTAAACCTTACGTTAAAACAAATAAAAATGATTATATTGATGCCGATGCGATAGCT
>NZ_BMQV01000016.1 GCF_014648295.1 Shewanella saliphila | reverse complement strand
GCATACGAGCATCTTTTTCTGACTTTGATAATTTAACGAGTTCAAAAGCTGTGTAGTTTTTCAAAGAATAAAATGATTTAGAAATGATGAGCACATTAGATCACAATTCAATGCGGATTGGTATAATAAGTATGAACGCCAGTTCCTAATGCAATGGGCTTATCACGACTGGAATTTGAGTTTATGCATCAGGAATGAGTATGATAGTTGTGTGGCGGCTATAGCAATGATTCACGCGATTCTTATCTTCTATGAATATATTCATGCTTCAATACTGGCGCCGATTATCGCCTCGTAACCCTCAAAGCATCGATTAGCTCACTTATGTCGCCTCAACCAACGCCATACGTGTTCGATTGGGTTCAATTCACTTGAACTGGGTAACGCGTCACTATTGGTCGATTTTTCAAATTCCCTGCTATGTAATTAGTGTGCCAACCTGCCTGGCTAAACACTACTGTATACTGTCTGCTTGATAACGCCATGAAGCTATTCGGGCTTAATATTGTTGCTTAATGAATCATTACACTGATATGGAATAAACTCCCCCTTAATATAATATTGTGGATCAGGTCATGAAATATGGATCAACGTACTCAACAGTATTTATGATTAATATGAGGTTAAACAATGTGATTTAACAATGAAACTTGTGATGCTAAGGTTTTCTGTCTTACAGTTATAAGACGCTGAGTGATGCCAATCTGCATTGATAAGTGACCACTCATAATGCGTCTGACGGTTTTGATTAAGGCGTCGCAATGTAATCATGGTTATTCCTTTTCAAATAGCGATAATGCAGCAAAAAGGCAGCGGGCATTGTCTCTTCATTCAGGCGAGCTTTATAAGGGCTTGCACAGCGTTGCAAGACTTCTAAAAAGATCACTATTTATTCAGTCATGGCCTTGGTTAAGTCTTTTAAGCACTCGCTGAGTCAAAACTTATTAACGCGGAGTGGTATGATTACTCAAAGTATTGGCAATATTGCTAGTTATATTTCAATATTACTTTTTCTGCTTCAATAAAGACGCTAGTCTGCCTGAAAAAACTGCAATTGAACTGATATTTCAAAAAAGTACTTTACCTTTGGAAGGGGTTTTAGCATAATGCCCCTCGTCAACAGGGGTGTAGTTCCAATTGGTAGAACAGCGGTCTCCAAAACCGATGGTTGCGGGTTCGAGTCCTGCCACCCCTGCCAAATTTAGAAGGCCTAGCAAAAATGCTAGGCCTTTGTCTTTTCTAAATTTAATTTCAACGTCCTATCTACTTATTACCTTGTTAACCTCTTGCTCGTTAACTTCATATACAAATAGAGTAAATCATTCGTGTCTGTTGTCATTTGCCTTCGGGAATCATTCGGCAGAATATGACTTTTTGGACTCGTGCTAGTTTTCCTTGATCATCTTTTGTCTGTGTCTTTGGCATTACCATTAACTTTGGTAAGTATTAATTTTCTATGTTGTGATTGATTTCTCTTAGCCAGTTTCATTAGTCATTTAACATGAGCAATTAGGTACGACTTACTTATGATTTATCGTCAGTATATGCAGTACCATATTGATGAAGTCATGCTCGCCGTATCGATTAAGTCAAATTGTCTGTATTAACTCAGGGCTGTAATCATTATAGTGAGGTAACTGTCGAAAAAATTATCATGGTACTGTGCTTTGATGAGACTGTTGTTTATTGAATATTTCGACGTGTGTTTCTATTGAAAGTTGGGTCTATGAAAGAAAGAACAAAAGTAAAAGCAAACATTTTTAAGGCGCTTGGCCATCCAACTCGCTTATGGATAGTTGAACAACTGGCCGATGGTGAAAAATGTGTCTGTGAATTTGTTGAAGAGGTTAACGTTGATTTCTCAACAATCTCTAAGCATTTGGCGGTATTACGTCATGCAGGTGTGGTGAATATGGATAAGCGCGGCAAACAAATTTTTTACTCATTAAAAATGCCATGCTTGCTGAGTTCGTTAGATTGCATTGATGTTGTGTTGAATAACCAAATTCAGCAACAGATCACATTAATGGATTAATTTTTATCTTACATTTGGTCAAAAGGTAAAATGACCAATTAAATGTAACATCATTAATCAGAGAACTATTATGGAAATTAAAATACTCGGCACAGGGTGTACTAAGTGTCAAAAGCTTGCAGAAGCAGCTGCCGAAGCGGCAAAAGTGCATAACCTTGATTTTCAGATCTCAAAAGTAACAGATATTGCCCAAATTATGGATTATGGCGTGATGTCGACGCCGGCTTTAGTGGTTGATGAGCAGGTTGTGATGAGTGGCCGTTTAGCTAGCGTTGAAGAGATTGTTGCATTGCTCAAACCTTATGCAAAATTCTAATTAGACGGAGGTTCTATGAATGCTAAAACCATCGTTAGGTTTTTGTTATTGAGCGTTGTTTGTCTCGGCGTTGCTTTAGTTGGCTACCAGCAATTTACTGCATCAGCGGATAACGGCAATGACTCTGTCAATGTGAAGCAACAACTCAAAGACGGTATTAATGTTTATTACTTTCATGGTAATCAGCGCTGCACTACATGCGTGAGGATGGAGGGGTTTACTAAAGACACCTTGAACCAATACTTTTCGCAACAAGTCAACGATGGTCAAGTTCAATTAAACATCGTCAACGTAGACTTAAACGAAAACCAACACTTTATTGATGATTACCAATTAATCTTTAGAACGGTTGTGATAGCTAACGCTAAAGAGGGTGTTGAAACAGATTGGCGCCGTTTAGATAGGATATGGGAACTTGCTAATGATGAAGCTGCCTATCAAGGATATTTGGCGGAAGAGATTGGCTCAATGATGAAGCATTCTCATGGATGAATGGTCAATCATGTTGATGTCGGCATTTTGGTTCGGCATCTTAACATCCATTAGTCCGTGCCCATTAGCGACAAATGTAGCGGCGATTTCTTATATCAGTAAAGGTGTTCAATCGCCATCTAAAGTGATTTTTACTGGGCTGGCTTATACTTTAGGGCGCATGCTTAGTTACTTGGCTTTGGGCGTGATATTGGTTGGCAGTTTACTGTCGGCGGTGTCGTTGTCGGTTGTATTGCAAAAATACATGAACCTGTTACTGGGGCCGATTTTAATCCTGGTGGGGATGTTTTTACTGGAGTTACTGACATTACGTTTGCCGGGCAAGGGAGATTTAATTGAAACCCTAAAAGCCAAAATTAACCCACAAGGTTACGTTGGGGCACTTTTACTCGGGGTGTTGTTTGCCTTGTCATTTTGCCCAACATCAGCGGCATTGTTTTTTGGTTCACTATTGCCTCTAGCATTGGAGTCTCAGTCTAGTATTGCGCTTCCGGCTATTTATGGCATTGCTACCGGTTTACCCGTATTGTTGTTTGCGATCCTGTTAGGGATTAGCGCAAATAAAGTGGCGAGTGCCTATAACCATTTAATGACATTTGAACATTGGGCTAGAAAGATCACCGGTGGGGTATTTATTGCGATTGGTGTTTACTACGTTTGGAGCAATATATTTGCCCCTATTTTGATGATGTAATAGGGTTTATAACCAGTGAGCTAGAAAGCACTAAAAGTGAGTTTTAGTGCTTTCTGTAACCGTTAGAACGATAACCGCAGTGCAAGTGCCGCGAGCGTGACAAATAACACGGGTAAGGTCATTACTATTCCGACTTTGAAATAGTATCCCCAAGTAATTTTAATGTCTTTTTGAGCCAAAACATGCAGCCATAACAAGGTGGCTAAGCTACCGATTGGGGTGATCTTAGGACCTAAATCGCTGCCGATGATATTAGCGTAAATCATTGCTTCTTTAATCACGCCAGTGGCATCGCTACCATCAATAGACAAGGCGCCAACCAGTACCGTTGGCATGTTATTCATGATGGATGATAAAAACGCGACTAAAAAGCCTGTGCCCATGGTTGCAACCCAAAGCCCTTGCTGAGCAAAACTATTTAATATACTCGACAAGTAATCGGTTAAACCGGCATTTCGTAGACCATAAACCACTAAATACATGCCAAGGGAAAACACCACAATTTGCCATGGGGCTCCTTTTATTACTTTGGTGGTATCAATGGTGTGGCCCTTTTTAGCCACAACAAATAAAATTAATGCCCCAACCGCTGCCACTAAACTGACAGGCACTCCAAGTGGTTCTAAGCCAAAAAAACCAACCAAGAGCAGTGCTAATACACCCCAACCGGTTTTAAAAGTTTGTGTATCTTTAATCGCCTCTTTGGGTTGGCGCAACTTTTGTACGTCATAAGTAACCGGAATATCTTTGCGGAAAAACCAATGCAACATGATTAAGGTGGCAATAATGGCTGCTATATCAACAGGAACCATAACAGCGGCATACTGATTAAACCCAATATCAAAAAAGTCAGCTGACACGATATTAACCAGATTAGAAACAATTAAAGGCAGACTTGCGGTGTCTGCAATAAAGCCAGCTGCCATGACAAAGGCTAACGTTGCCCCTTTGCTAAAGCCTAATGCTAATAACATTGCGATGACGATAGGGGTTAAGATGAGCGCGGCACCATCATTGGCAAACAATGCGGCGACACTGGCACCTAATAACACAATATAACTAAATAATAACCGTCCACGGCCGTTGCCCCAACGTGCAACATGAAGCGCTGCCCATTCGAAAAAACCTGACTCATCTAATAATAAACTGATAATAATAACTGCAATAAATGTTGCTGTTGCATTCCAAACAATATCCCATACAACGGGGATATCGCCTAAATGCACTACACCTAACAGTAAGGCAAGTATTGCCCCTAAAGAGGCACTCCAGCCAATGCCTAAACCCTTAGGCTGCCAAATTACTAACACTATGGTAAGAACAAAAATTGCTCCGGCCAACCACATATAACCTCCTAAAATGGTAGTTATTATCTACCGTAAATCATAAAATCTCTGGCTATTTTAATCATTGGTTCAAACTTGTTACACCAATGCGCTTGTTACTGTGTACTTTTACTCGCAGCGTTTAGCGAAGTCATCAAATCACTACTTTGATTTGAGAGTCTCAAACTTTCCAGATTTCAGTTGAGCACAACACATATGAAAATCCATATGTACTATACGCTTGATATCAACAGAGTCAATCATCTTGAGTATTAATAAGGTGATTCAAAAATTAGAAAATGCTTAAATAACAATTTGTTGCTTGGCATTACATTTTGGTTCTATTCGTCGCCATCGTTCACAAATATTTTACAACAAAGGTCATTAAAAGCAGTTTGTTGATCTTAATCGCAGATATATAACTAAAAATGTATATATTATTTTCCATACCCTTATAAGGGGTGTGGATAATGAGTGAGAAAAATAAAGTCAATATTAGTCGGCGTCAGCTGCTTAAATCAACAGCGGCAACTACCGCATTAACAGGTCTTGGTGGAACGTTATCGTTTACCCCCATTGTTGAGGGCATTGCTGCGGAATTACCAGCACCGTTGCTACGAACAGGTACCGGAGAGTGGGTAGCCACTACCTGCCAAGGCTGTACTTCATGGTGTGCAAAACAAATCTATGTCATGGATGGTCGAGCGGTAAAAGTGCGTGGTAACCCAAATTCTGGAGTACATGGCATGTCGAGTTGTCCTCGACAACACTTGAGTCTACAGCAGGTTTATGACCCTGATAGATTGCGTACGCCAATGATGCGAACCAATCTTAAAAAAGGTCGTGATCAAGACCCTAAGTTTGTGCCGATCTCGTGGGATAAAGCGCTCGATATGTTGGCCGATAAAATTATTGCGTTGCGTGAAGCTGATGAGTCACACAAATATGCACTCCTTCGTGGTCGTTATTCACATATCAATGATTTGCTTTATAAAAAAATGACCCATTTAATTGGTTCACCTAATAGTATCTCTCACAGTGCGGTATGCGCCGAAGCACATAAAATGGGGCCATATTATTTAGACGGAAACTGGGGGTACAACCAATACGATATTAAGAATGCTAAATTTATTTTGTCATTTGGCGCAGATCCTATAGCAAGTAATCGCCAGGTGTCTTATTACTCACAAACATGGGGCGATGCACTTGATCATACAAAAGTGGTTGTCGTTGACCCAAGATTTTCAGCTTCTGCAGCGAAAGCACATAAATGGATACCAATAGAGCCAGGCCAAGATAGTGTATTGGCTTTGGCTATTGCACACGTAGCCTTGGTAGAAGGGTTATGGCACAAGCCTTTTGTTGGTGATTTTGTAGACGGTAATAATCAGTTTAAAGCAGGCCAACATGTTAAAGATGAGAGTTTTAAAGAAACTCACACCTATGGTTTAGTTGCTTGGTGGAACGAGGCACTTAAAGATTACACGCCTGAATGGGCGTCAAAGATTACTGGTATCGACCCCAAAACCATTATTGCTATTGCTAAAGATATGGGAGCCGCCGCGCCAGCTGTACAAGTTTGGACTGCTCGTGGTGCCGTCATGCAAGTGCGCGGAACCTATACCTCTCTAGCTTGCCATGCATTAAATGGTTTGTTTGGTGCGATTGATAGTAAAGGTGGGTTATTTCCGGGCAACAAAATACCTTTGTTAAAAGAATATCCAGACGAACATGCTTACATGGATGACATCGCTAATAAAGGGGTTAAGTATTCAAAAATAGACCACAGCGGCCGACTTGAATTTCCAGCATTAAAGAAAGGAAAGTCTGGTGGTGGAGTGGTGACTGCAAACGTGGCCAATGGTATTTTTAATGCCGACCCATATGATATTAAAGTCATATTGGCGTACTTTAATAATTTCAATTTCTCCAATCCAGAAGGTCAGCGTTGGGATGAAGCGTTAAGCAAAGTTGACTTTATGGCACACATTACCACTAACATTTCTGAGTTTAGTTGGTTTGCTGACGTACTATTACCATCGAGTCACCACATGTTTGAAAAGTGGGGCGTGTTAGATTCTATCGGTAATGGTGTTCATCAGGTTTCAGTACAACAACCATCAATTAAGCGCCTATGGGATACGCGTATTGATGAGTCAGAAATCCCGTATATGCTGGCTAAAAAAATGGCAGAAAAAGGTTTTGATGCGCCATGGCGTTATATTAACGAACAAATTGTCGATCCTGAAACCGGTAAACCGGCAGACAATGAAGTCGATTTCGCTAAAGTCATGGTTCGATATATCACCTCTCCTTTATGGCATGAAGATGCATCTAAATATGGCGACAAACTGGCTTCTTGGGATGACTTTGTCGAAAAAGGCGTCTGGAATAGCAGTGATTACAAACTCGAATCTCGTTGGGGCAAATTTAAAACTGAAACTCACAAATTTGAGTTTTACAGTAAAACATTAGAAAAAGCCTTACAAGGCCACGCCGATAAACACAAAGTAAGTATTGATGAGGTCATGGAGGTCTGTGAATACCAGGCTCGTGGTCAGTTAGCCTTTGTCCCCCATTATGAGCAACCTTACCGCGTTGGTGATGAAGCGCAATTCCCATTATTACTAGTGGACCAAAAATCTCGTCTGAATAAAGAAGGCCGTTCAGCAAATAGCCCATGGGTTTACGAGTTTAAAGATGTCGACCCTGGTGATGTAGCCAATCAAGATGTCGCTAAATTTAATCCCATTGATGGTAAAGCATTGGGGCTCAAAGACGGCGATGATATTCGGATCTCAAGCCCTGTTGGCTCGCTTACCTGTAAAGCCAAATTATGGGAAGGCGTGCGTCCTGGTACGATTGCAAAATGCTTTGGACAAGGCCATTGGGCTTACGGCCGTTATGCCAGTACTGAGTTTGGTGTCACCGCCAGAGGTGGTTCAAATAATGATCTTATTGCTGATAAATATGACCGGTTAAGTGGTGCGTCGGCATTTTATGGTCATATCCGTGTTCGTGTTGAGAAAGTATGAGGTAATCCATTATGAGATTAGGAATGGTAGTTGACCTACAAAAATGTGTAGGATGCGGTGGCTGCAGTTTAGCCTGTAAATCAGAAAACAACACGAGCGATGGTATTCATTGGTCGCATCATATTGCGACGACTGAAGGGATATTTCCTGACGTAAAATATACTTATATTCCAACCTTGTGTAATCATTGCGATGATGCCGCTTGTGTTAATGTGTGTCCAACTGGCGCAATGTATAAAGATGAACGTGGCCTAACATTGCAAAATAATGATGAATGCATTGGCTGTAAAAAATGTATGCGTGCATGTCCATATGGTGTGATTAGCTTTAATTCGAGCACCCCTCATCGTCGCTGGCAAGATGACTCTGAGGTGGTTGCGCATGGTACAGCCTCACCACTATTATTGTTAAAACGCAGCGGCGCCAATGCATCGCCTAACGAAAACCCTGAGCGCGGAGATACTTATCCAGTAACAAGGCCAAAACGGACCACAGAAAAGTGTACCTTCTGTGACCATCGTCTTGACCAAGGGTTGAACCCTGCTTGCGTCGATGCTTGTCCGTCTGAAGCTCGAGTGATTGGCGATTTGGACGATCCACAAAGTAAGGTGTCGCAGTTAATTAAGTTGCATAAACCGATGCAATTAAAGCCAGAAGCTGGCACTGGCCCTCGGGTATTTTATATCCGTAGTTTTGGGGTTAAAACAGCCTATTAATTTGTATTCGTGAAATTGAAACAAAGCCACAGATACTCTCTGTGGCTTTTTGCGTTTCTGAACAACGATATCGAATATTGTTATGGCTTAAATGGATAATTTACACACAGTTCTCTAACGCAGATAGCGGCAAATAGAGAGGTTCAGGTGTCAATTTTGTGATCCCTTACCATTAAACGTTAATGTAATGGTGTTGTTGGTTTAAGCTTCCTGATAACCTTATTGTCAGTGATATTCGCAATCTGAGCAGCAAATTTAGTCAGGTGCGATAAGATCACACGTTTTATTCATTCAGTTTAAGGTTCTTAATGATTACTCCAATTCAATTTTTTAAATGTTTAGCTGATGAAACTCGCTTGCGCTGCTTAATGTTGATCCAACAAGAAGGTGAGCTGTGTGTGTGTGAATTGACAGAAGCCTTGCAAGAGATTCAACCTAAAATATCGCGACATTTAGCTCAGTTACGCAAATGTGGCATATTGGTCGATCGCCGTCAGGGACAATGGATTTTTTATCGTATTAATGCTGATTTACCACAATGGGCTAAAGCCATTTTTAACGAAGTAACAAGCCAGAATAGTGAGTTTTTAGATCAGAATACCGTTAAATTACGCCAAATGGGCGGCCGTCCTGAAAGAGTAAAAAACTGTTGTTAAACAAATTTTATAAAATTTGATCTAGAATATATGAAATTCCATATATATAGGTGATAATACTTCTACCTAGTAACTTCAATGCATAAGTGTTGTGATAACAGTATGCTTTAAGGCGGTTTCATTATGTTGCAAATTTTTTCTGATTTGGCAACGTGGTTAACTTTTACAGTCTTTAATTTAGACCCAAGTACCAAACTTGCAGATGCGGTGCATTTCTTTATTGAAGATACCACTAAGATTTTTGCGTTACTGATATTGATGATTTACGTCATCGCACTGATTAGAGCCTCACTGAATGTTGAAAGAGTGAGAGATTATTTAGCCGGTAAAAATCGCTTTGTCGGTTATTTTATGGGATCGGTTTTTGGTTCTGTCACTCCTTTCTGTTCTTGTTCGAGTATCCCTGTCTTTTTAGGCTTTACCTCCGCCGGGATCCCCGTTGGCATCACCATGGCTTTTTTGATTACTTCACCGCTGATCAACGAAGTGGCTATTTTGTTGCTAATTAGCCTATTGGGATGGAAGTTTACTGTTATTTATGTCGCTGTTGGTATGTCGGTTGGCATATTGGCTGGGGCATTTTTAGATGCCATTCACGCAGAACGTTGGCTGCAATCTTTCGCGGCTAAAGCGTTAGAGAGGGGCCAAGCAAAAACGAATGATAATCAGCCTAATGAAGCCCCATCTACCTCGCTGACATTAGCTGAGCGACATCAATTTGCTAAAGATGAGATGCTAGAAATATTCGGTAGAGTATGGAAGTGGGTCATTATTGGGGTTGGGTTAGGCGCGGCATTACATGGTTTTGTTCCCGACGGCTGGATTGAAGCTCACTTAGGTAATGGCCAATGGTGGTCTGTGCCCGTTGCTGTTTTGGTTGGTATTCCGTTGTATTCAAATGCAACGGGGGTTATCCCTATCATGGAAAGCCTTATCATCAATGGCTTGCCCATTGGTACCACATTGGCATTTTGTATGGCCACGGTTGCTGCAAGTTTCCCTGAATTCATTTTACTGAAACAAGTAATGCAATGGCGCTTGCTGATGATTGTATTTAGTATTTTGCTGATTTCATTTACCTTTATTGGGTGGATATTTAATATCATTAGCCCAATGTTATAACGGCTAATAATGTAGCGCAGGGTAATAGCGTGTGATAGCTCTCTTTTTACCTTCGCGCTTAGCTGTTATGCTTAGGAGTGAATTAATTGTTAGCAATGAGAGCCTAATGGACCAATCTGCTTTTTTAGATGCAATGAATATTACTCGTTGGCGCAGTGCTGATAAACCGATAAAACCCTACCTTGTGTTGCACGATCTTGACGCCGATCTCTCTGATGAGACATTAATTGCAGATGTGTTGCGGTTATTAAGTGTGAAAATAGAAGATTGTGAATTTGATTGCGAAATGGTGAAAGGCCCTCAAGTTGTTTGGGATATGCGTAAAGTTAAAGTCAGGCCGAGAGTGGCCTGGATAGTCAGTGCGCCGTTAAGCGACTTAACTGTAAACCCGCAAGAGAAGCGTCAACTTTGGCAACAAATTAGCCAGCATCTTGATAAGCAATACTCGACAGATGGCGGCCATAATGCACAACACTGAAGCCTATGGTGTGATTCATCTGAGTATTGATGATGTGGCCGCGATGACCACTATTGAAAACCAAGCACACACCCATCCCTGGACCGAAGCCGTTATCGCCGATTGCTTTGGGCCTTTGTATCGTACTATTGGCATTATGCAGCAGGGCGAGTTACTAGGCTTTGCGATTGTGCAGCAGATTATTGATGAAGCGACATTGCTTGATATTTGTGTGGCGCCCGCCTATCAAGGCCAAGGTTTAGGGTTATTACTTATTCGACACCTGTTGAGCGAAGCAAAACAAGCCCAGGCCGTTGTGATGATGCTAGAGGTGCGTGAGTCAAATACTTCCGCCAAAGGGTTGTACGAGAAAGTGGGGTTTAGTGAATCAGGTAGACGCAAAAATTATTATCAAACTAGCAATGGTAATGAAGATGCCATTTTGATGGATAAGCCCTTATAAGCTTTATAGGCCCCTTACTTCGATATTGCAGACATAAAAAACAGCGCTTGAGCGCTGTTTTTTATTGGTCAATTACGGAAAAGGTTATTTAACTTCTTTACCTTGAGCTTGCAAGTCTGCATGATAGCTTGAACGAACCATAGGTCCACAAGCTGCATGAGTAAAGCCAATGTCATCAGCTAGGGCTTTTAATTCATCAAACTCAGCTGGTGGCACGTAACGCTCAACTGGCAAGTGGAATTTAGACGGTTGTAAGTATTGGCCTAATGTGAGCATTTCTACGTTGTGCGCGCGTAAGTCACGTAATACTTGAGCAATCTCTTCGTTGGTTTCGCCTAGACCCATCATTAAGCCCGACTTAGTCGGTACATTCGGGTGACGCTCTTTAAAACGTTTTAGCAAGTCTAACGACCACTGATAGTTAGCACCAGGACGGGCTTTACGGTAATGCGCAGGCGCTGTCTCTAGGTTATGGTTAAATACATCAGGTGGCTCAGTCGCTAAAATATCGAGTGCAGCATCAATACGACCACGGAAATCTGGTACCAGAATTTCGATTTTGATTTCTGGGTTTAGTAAGCGTATTTCGCGAATACAATCAGCAAAATGTTGTGCACCACCATCACGTAGATCATCACGGTCTACCGAGGTGATAACCACGTATTTAAGCTTCATATCTCTAATGGTTTCAGCTAATTTTACTGGCTCTTGTGCATCAGGCTTTAATGGACGGCCGTGGGCAACGTCGCAAAATGGGCAACGACGAGTACAAATAGCACCTAAAATCATAAAGGTTGCTGTGCCGTGATTAAAACATTCTGCCAGGTTAGGGCATGATGCCTCTTCACATACAGAGTGTAAGCCGTTTTTGCGCAAGGCTGATTTAATATCCAGAATACGCTGATTTGATGCCGGTAATTTTACGCGTAGCCAATCAGGTTTACGTAGCATGGTTTCGCGCTCAGATGGCACCACTTTGACAGGAATTCGCGCGACTTTTTCAGCATCACGCAATTTAACACCTGGTTGTAATCTTTCAGGCCTATTCATTATTCTGCTAATCCTTGATGATGTACAAGTTGTTGATAGCCCATAATTTGGCTAAAGGTTTGGATTAATTTATCACCGGCTTCTAGCACGGTTTGCGGTCCACCTAAGGCTTTGCATTGCACCATTTCTAAACCAGCATAACCACATGGGTTAATGCGTTGAAACGGGGCTAAATCCATGTCGACATTCAGTGCTAAACCATGGAATGAACAACCTTTACGAATACGCAGTCCTAAAGAAGCGACTTTTCTTTCGTTTACATACACGCCAGGTGCATCGGCTTTGGCATAAGCCTCGATATCGTATTGAGCTAGCATATCGACAATACATTGCTCAATGTGGTTGACCAATTGACGTACGCCGATTTTATTACGTTTTATATCGATAAGTGGATATACCACTAATTGGCCTGGGCCGTGATAGGTGACTTGGCCGCCACGATCTACCTGAATAACGGGGATGTCGCCAGGGTTTAATACATGCTCACTTTTACCTGCTTGGCCTTGGGTAAATACTGGCGAGTGCTCAACTATCCACAGCTCATCTTGGCTGTTGCTGTCACGGGTGTCAGTATATTCCTGCATGGCATGCCAAATAGACTCGTAGTCTTGCATGCCTAGGTGGCGAATATGCAGTGTATTTGCTTGCAAGGGCAACGTCTCCCCTAGGTAAATGGTGTGATTTATTCTTGAGTATTATACTCAAGTTTTACGCGAATGCTGACTCTTTTGAGTTACAGAACGCGTTTAACACCGTCAATGGCGGCAAGATCGGTATACGCTTTTTCAATGTGTTCTTTGCTGGTCACCGTAATACGAATGGTCACCGAATAGTAACTGCCTTTGCTTGATGCTTTTACCGTAGGTACATAATCACCAGGGGCAAGTTGTTGTGCTACTGCTACAACGCGATCAGCAAGTGTGTCATCGGCATCACCAATCACTTTGAATGGGCATGAATTTGGAAATTCCATTACTTGGTCAAAAGTTGTATCTAACATTGGCTACTCAATTGGGTTGGCTATGACTTAAATATGGTGGCGATTATACCCGATTCAAGCCTCATAGGGCTGAAAAAATTAAAGCCGCACAAATGCGGCTTTAATTGATTGATTCGACGGTAATTTACAAATCAGTTTATTCGAACCAGCTAGCAAACATTTGCTTAAAGTAATCCATGAGTTTGCTAAACCAGCTGCCTTCTTCAACTTCGTTCAACGTGACGAGTGGAAATTGGGCAATGTCTTTGCCATCAAGTTGAAAATACACACGGCCAACCACTTCGCCTTTAGCCAATGGTGCGGTTAGCTCTTTGGTTAATTCGAAGTTAGCTTGTAAATCTTTTGCTTTACCACGGTTGATAGTAATAGGAGTATCAGTCATTACGCCTAAATCAACGGTTGCTCTGTCGCCATACCAAATGTTTTGCGTGACAAAAGTATCACCTGCTTTGTATGGGGTAATGGTTTCAAAAAAGCGGAAACCATAGTTAAGCAGCTTTTTACTTTCAGCTTTACGAGCAGACTCGCTACTGGTGCCCATAACAACCGTGATTAAACGCATGCCTTCACTGGTTGCAGATGACACGAGGTTATAACCTGCACCTGAAGTATGGCCGGTTTTTATGCCGTCAACGTTTAAGCTTTTGTCCCATAACAGACCATTACGGTTGTACTGTTTAATGCCGTTGTAGGTGAACGATTTTTCTGAATATACACGGTATTCTTCTGGTACATCGCGAATAAGCGCAGCACCTAATATTGCCATGTCATAAGCGGTGGTTTTATGGTTTTCTGAATCAAGACCGTGCGAGTTTTCAAAGTAGCTGTCTTGCATTCCCAACTGTTTGGCCCATGAGTTCATTAAGTCAACAAAGGCGCCTTCGGTACCGGCAATGTGTTCAGCCATGGCCACACAGGCATCGTTACCAGATTGAATAATAATTCCGCGGTTTAGCTCATGAACCTTGACCGTTTTACCTACTTCAATAAACATTTTAGATGAGTCTGGGAAGTTTTTTGACCAGGCATTTTTGGTGATGGTGACGTCATCATCGAGTGAGATATTACCTTCACGGACTTCATAACCAATCACATAGCTGGTCATCATTTTGGTTAAACTGGCAGGATTTAAGCTCTCGTATGCGTTTTCTTCTGCGATAACTCGACCTGAGTTGTAATCCATTAGCACATAAGCTTTGGCGGCAACACTGGGTGCATCAGGGGTAACCATTGGGGCACGGCTAGGTGTTGGGCGATCAGGCTGCGGTGTGGCGGCAAGTGAAGAGAATGACACTACCGATGCAAATAGCATTGAAGTGAGTTGAGCGGTCTTAGAAGTCATCATGAATTAGGCACGTCTCTAGTTAGTCGAAGAAAAGACAAAAAATGTAATTTTAATAATTGTTAATGATTATACATGAGTAGACAATCATTTCGCATTAAGGTTCTTTCATTGAGCGTAAATGTACTTTGCTTAAGGCACGATAAAGCTTTGTGGGTAGCCTTCAGCATGCAATCTATCTAAGAGTTTATTGGTTAAGTGTATTTGCTTAACAGGACCAAGTTGTAACCTGTGGATCCCATTAGAGGAACTCACTCGTGAAGATACTGAATATTTATTTTCAAGCTGTCTTGCCAGCATGTTGACCCGCAATTTATCTTTGGACGCGACAACCTGAATATAATGATTGTCGTTGTCTTTTAAGTCGCTAATGACTCTTTGCTCTGCTGATGGCACATAAATGGTTTCAAGCTGAACTCTTGCTGTGCCTTTTGCTAGCATGCCAAGGTGGTAAGCGCCTGCGTAAGACAAGTCGATAACGCGACCATGATGAAACGGTCCTCTGTCGTTAACGCGAACAATAATTTGTTTGTTATTGTCCAGGTTAGTGACTTTCACATAACTCGGTAAGGGTAAGTTTTTATGTGCTGCTGACATGGCATACATGTCATAGGTTTCACCATTTGAGGTTAAATGGCCATGAAACTTTGAGCCATACCAAGAGGCGTTACCGAGTTCTTTAAAGCCTTTACCTGTGTCGAGTACTTTATAGTTTTTGCCTAAAACCGTGTAATCGCGATTACCTTGGCGACTGTAGGGTTCGTATTTGGGCTGAGCATTTTTAACTTGGCTAACATCAGGCGCGTCATCTGGATAACGATCATTGTCCATTTGGTAACGACTTTTGCTTGCAGAGTTTTTACCTGCTTTACTACCGTCATTGGATGAGCAGCTAATCATCAACATGCTACATAGCAGGGTGAGCAGAAGGGCACGAATCGACATTGGCATACTGAATTACCTAGCGCTGATAATGAGCATTAAGTTGCTCACTAAATTGGTAAACAGCCATGGCGTAAAGTGGACTTCTGTTATATCGGGTAATGACATAAAAGTTTTTCAAGCCTAACCAATATTCAGTAGTGTCTGGTTGGTCTAATTTGACTAACAGCGCTTTTTGCGACGCGTCGATGTCTTGGTTTTTGGCTAGGCTAAGGCTTGGGCTAAGAATGTCAGACACTTTGTAGTGGAGCTTTTCTTTAGTCCAGACTTTTGCCTTAGGGGCTTGATTTGAGGTGTGGTTAAGTAATAACGCCACCGGTTGACCTTTTTGCCAGCCATGTTGATGAAAGTAATTGGCAACACTGCCAATGGCATCTGCTTTACTGGTTAACAAGTCTCTTCTGCCGTCACCATCAAAATCCACAGCATAGTGGCGGTAGCTTGACGGAATAAATTGACCATATCCCATCGCACCAGCATATGAACCTTTTAAGGTGCTGTTATCGAGCTTTTCTTCTTTTATCAGCGACATTAGGTTGGCGTATTCGCTACGAAAGAACGTTGCGCGTGGCGGATAATAAAAGCCTAAGGTGTATAGTGCATCTTGTACACGATGGTTGCCCATGTAGCCGCCATAAAAGGTTTCAATTCCAATAATGGCCACAATAATTTGTGGGTCTACGTTAAATTTCTCGGCGGCTTTGCTGATAACCGCCTGGTTTTCTTTCCAGAAGGCTAAGCCTTTTTCTAAGCGTTTGTCGGTTAGAAAAATGGGGTAATACTGGTGCCAAGGCTTGGCTTCCCACGGTTTAGTAATGGCGTCAATAATGCTTTGATCAAAGGTCGAACCCGCTAAAAAGGCTTCAACTTCTGCTTGGTTGGCCCCTTTGCTCACTTGCTCAGTTATAAAGGCACTTTGTAATGCTTTTGGGTCATTGTCTGCTGCTTGTGCATTAGTAAAGAGGCTGCAAAGCAATGTCAGGCTGGCGATTTGTAATGTTGTTTTTGCCATGATTAACCGTATCCCTATCTATCGACAAATCGTCTATGTGTTTGAATGCTCATTAAAATACCAAATCCTGTCATTAGGGTTAGCATGGATGTACCTCCATAACTAATGAGCGGAAGTGGTACGCCTACTACCGGTAATATCCCTGATACCATACCAATATTAACGAAAACGTATACAAAGAATGTCAGAGTGATGCTGCCTGCTAACAATCTTGCAAAGCTGGTTTGCGCTTGTGAAGCAATAATTAGGCCTCGGCCGATGACAAATAAATACATCGCCAGTAGCAATAAACTCCCAATTAAACCAAACTCTTCACCTATTACCGCAAAGATAAAGTCGGTGTGACGCTCTGGCAAGAACTCTAATTGCGATTGAGTGCCATTAAGCCAACCTTTACCCCACATCCCTCCAGAACCAATACCAATTTTAGATTGAATGATATGATAGCCTGCGCCAAGCGGGTCTTGCTCAGGATTAAATAAGGTTAATACCCGAGTACGTTGGTAGTCGTGCATTAAGAAAAACCACAAAACCGGTAAAAACATCAGTACAGCGGCAACGGCGCCGCCGACAATTAACCAACTCATTCCCGATAGAAACAACACAAAGACCCCTGAGGCCGCCACTAAAATAGAGGTACCTAAGTCAGGCTGTTTAGCAATCAGTAGTGTTGGGATCAGTAGAATCACTACGCCGCCAGCAAGGTGGCGTTTTTTAGGCGGTAACGGAAATTTACTGATATACCAGGCCATGGTGATCGGGAAAGCAAGCTTAATGAGCTCTGAGGGCTGAAACTCCATAAAGCCTAAATTTAACCAGCGCTGGGCACCTTTATTGATGGTGCCAAATAACTCAACACCAATGAGTAATGCCACACCGGCTAAATAAATGGGCAGTGCCCAGCGGCGGAGTATTTCTGGGTTAATTTGCGCAAAACAAAACATCACCCCAAGCGACAATGACATGCGCACTAATTGGCGCTCCATCATGGCAGGGTCTTCACCACTGGCAGAGTAAATCACAAAAAGGCCAAATAACATCAATAGCAAAATACCACTTAATAACGGGGTATCTATGTGTATCTTTTGCCAAAATGACTGTTGGTGTGGATGATTATTCACGGTTTTACCGCCCATTCGTCACGTAAAATATACTCGTCGAGTAATGCTCTTGCCAATGGCCCTGCGTTTGCACCACCCCAACCGGCATTTTCTAATACCACAGCTAATACAATGCGTGGGTTTTCATAAGGTGCATAAGCAATAATTAATGCGTTATCGCGTAAGTGCTCCGCGATAGTATCGGCATTGTACTTTTGGTCTTTGGCGACACTAAATACCTGTGCTGTACCGGTTTTCATGGCTGCGGTATAAGTTGCATCGGTAAAGCGTGATTTGTCTGCGGTTTGGCGCATCGCTTCATTGATGATGTCCCAATTACGTGAGTTTTTAAGCTCTATTGGTGGTTGCTCATCAATTGGCGTGTCGATTTTTACTGTATTATTTTTAAATGATTTTAATAAATGCGGGGTAAAACGTTTGCCTTTGTTGGCCATAATGGCTGCTGCGTTAGCAAGTTGCAGCGGTGTGGTGGTCCAGTAACCTTGGCCGATCCCAACTGAAATGGTGTCACCATTGTACCAAGGCTGGTTATAACGCATGCGCTTCCAGTCTCGTGATGGCATCACGCCATCTGACTCTTCAAAAATATCGATGCCTGTGCTTTTACCAAAACCAAACGGTTCCATAAACGTAGCCATTTTATCGATGCCAACTTTATAGACCAAATCGTAAAAGTAGATGTCGCATGAGTCGACAATGGCGTGATAAACATCTACCCAACCATGGCCCCACTTTTTCCAGTCACGCCATTTACGCTCAACGCCAGGCATTTGCCAGTATCCTGGATCCCATACTCGAGTATGTTCATTAATAATTTTCTCTTCTAACCCAAGTAAAGCAACGTGCGGTTTAATGGTTGATGCGGGTGAATACTGGCCTTGGGTAGAGCGGTTTATCAATGGACGAGACTTGTCATTTAATAAGTCAGCATAGGCTTTTCCACTAATACCATGCACAAACGGATTTGGGTCGTATGTTGGGCTAGATACCATTGCCAGTACACCGCCGTCTCTTGGGTCAAGTGCAACAACAGAACCACGGCGTCCAGCTAATAATTCCATGGCTTTTTGTTGTAGCTTTAAATCCAGGGTGAGGTATATATCTTGCCCAGGTAACGGTGGTGTCACTTTGAGGGTACGAATGACTCGGCCGCGGTTATTGACCTCTTCTTCAAGGTGGCCAGGAATGCCATGCAGTAAGCCTTCGTAGTATTTTTCGATGCCTTGTTTACCAATATCTTTAGTGGCCGCGTAGTTTTTCCATTGCTGGCTTTTTTCAAGTTGTGCTTTGTCGCGGGTGTTAATTTTACCTACATAGCCCAGAACATGTGTCATCAGTCCATTGAAGGGGTAATGGCGTTTCAAGCCGGCTTCAACATAAAGCCCTGGGAACTTATATTGGTTAACACTGAATGTGGCCACTTGGTCTTCGGTTAACTTATTTTTAATGGTCAGAGGTTTAAAGCGGCGATGAAACTTAAGGGTTTCGGTGATGTTTTCGCGCTCATCGGGGGTTAATTCAATGAGTTTATTGAGTTCATCTAATGTGGCGTTAATGTCTGAAACTTTTTCAGGAATGAGCTCAAGTGAATAATACGGTTGGTTTTCGGCTAGTAATACACCGTGTCGGTCGTATATAAGGCCACGGCTTGGGGCGGTTGGTACCACACGAATACGGTTGTCGTTAGAGCGTGTTTCGTAGTCTTTATATAATACGACTTGTAAATTGTAGAGGTTATAAAACAACACGCTAAGGAGTGCAAAAACGCAGAAAAAGGTAAATAAAGCACGACGTTTAAACAACGCTGCTTCTGCGGCGTGATCATGCATGGTAATGCGCTTTTTTGGCGGCACTTATGCTATCCCCGTCGTTATAAAGTGGAAGGTTGACTGAAAAAGATCACTGTATCAGCTGATGAATATGAAAAAAAGAGTTGCATGATAATCATTATCGATTGGCCTAATTATCTATGCTCAACGCTTATTCTCGGTGATAAGGATGGTTGTTGTTAATGCTCCATGCACGGTAGAGGCTTTCTGCCACAATAACCCGCACCAAAGGATGGGGTAGGGTTAGTGCAGATAAGCACCAGCTTTGGTTGGCCGCCTCTTTACAAGCAGGTGAGAGTCCTTCTGGGCCACCAATAAGCAAGCTGACATCTCTGCCGTCGAGCTGCCATTTTGTCATTTGCTCGGCAAGGTCTGGCGTTGTCCAGTTTTTACCGGGTAAATCTAAGCTGACAATATGGTTACCTTTGGCTACCGCCGCTAACATGAGCTCGCCTTCCTTGTGAAGAATTCGGGCTATATCTGCATTTTTCCCGCGTTTTCCCGCAGGTATTTCGATAAGTTCCAAAGCCATATCTCTTGGGAAACGGCGTTGATACTCTTCGAAACCTCGGGTAACCCAGTCAGGCATTTTTGTGCCAACGGCAATAAGCTGTAACTTCATTATGCGCTGTGTTCAGACCATAATTTTTCAAGCTCGTAGTAATCACGAGTTTGTTCTTGCATAACATGCAAAATAACGGGGCCTAAGTCGACCAGTACCCATTCGCTGCTGTCACGACCTTCAACCCCTAGAGGTTGTACGCCAGCATCTTTAGCAGAAACAATGACGTGTTCGCCGATTGAACGAACGTGAGTTTTTGATGTACCAGTACAGATGATCATGGTGTCTGTGATGGTTGACTGTTTAGACACGTCTAAAACAGTAATGTTTTTAGCTTTTAAATCATCGATTTTATCGATAACGAAATCTTTTAGTTCGGTGCCTTGCACTCGAAGTACCTCATTAGTAAAAATTAACGGAGTATTATACTCAAATTCGCTGTGAATGCGCAATTAAGCTTATTTAATCAGGTTGGCGTTATCGATAGAGCTGATGTTGGTCGATGTATTGGCGCGTTGAGGACAATAATACTTTACTGGTATCAGCATTTTGCGCCAATTGTTGACGTATTTCGGTTGATGAAATATTTACGAGCTGACTGTTAACGCTGAATATCTTTCCATGAGTAGCGTGATTTTTTAACGTCAACTCGCTGGCCTGTGCATGGCGAAATAGCAATTGTTTGGCCATTTCACTTTGGGCATCCATTGTCCATCCGGGGCGTTGACATAGGGCGATATGACACAGAGAAAACAATGATTGCCATCGATGCCACAATGGTAATTGAATAAATGAGTCCATGCCCATGATAAAAAAGAACTCATGTTCAGGGTATTGCTGTGTGAGTAAGGTCAGAGTGGTAACACTGTAGGAGGGTGTATCACGGTCGATTTCGATGTCGCACAATTCAAACAGAGGGTATTGCTGACAGACTAATTTGACCATTTCTAAACGATGATAGCTGCTGACCATAGTGCTATTTTTGTGTGGTGGAATGTGGTTAGGCATTAACCATACCTGGTCTAAATTAAGCTGCTGTTTGACGTCTAATGCTGGATTGATATGGCCAAGGTGAATGGGGTCAAATGTACCGCCCAATATACCAATTCGCATGTGTTGTCCTTTATTGTTAATCCGTGAGTTCGATATGCGCCAGACGGTTGTGTGCTCGCGGGTCGAATAAAATGCAAAGATGGCTAATGCCGACCCAGTCTTCAATGCCTTTTTGCTTAAGATTGAGTTCAAGCTTAGAGGCAAAAGCGAGCATGTGTTCGATGTGGTCGAGATCTAAACGTGTCAGTGCCGCTTGAAATAACGGTTTACGTTTATCCCAAATTCGGTATTTCCCCCATAACTGATTGAGCTGCTCACCATTGTGTTGAGCAAGCTTTAACGTAAGCAGCAAGTTAATTTCTTTAAACAATGCCCACATTAAAATCGGCATTGCAGTGCCTTCAGCTTGCAGTTGCGCCAACATGTGTTGCGCCTGCTTTTGGTGATTGGCCAATATGGCATCGCACAGCTGAAATACACTAAAGCGCGATTGGTCTTCAAAGTATTGGTTAAGTTGCTCTGGGGTAATATTTTGCTTAGGGCTGAGTAGTTGCAGCATTTGCATTGCTTGTTCTGCGGCTAATAAGTTGCCTTCAAACAAGGTAAATAACATGGCTTTCGCATCATGATGTACCGTGAGGCTGTAATGAGCAATGCGGCTGTCGAGCCAGCGTTCAAATTGTTTGCCTTCAGGGGTAGTGCAAGGCAGGTAGATGCCTTTTGCGTCAAGCGACTTAAACCATTTGCTGTTGGTTTGTTCTGCGCCTGCCTTAGGACCTTGAACAATTAACAGCATGTCGGGGTTTGGGTGTTGTAGCAAGGTTTTAAATGCTGCCGCCCCCTCAGTGCCGGGCTTACCTTGGGGTAAGGTTAATTCCACAATCCGTCGACTGGCAAATAAGCTCATGGCTTGCCACTCTTGAATTAACTCGTTCCAGTTGAAGCCAGTTTCTTGGCTGAGTTGCACCCGTTCTTCAAACCCCTGCTTTTTAGCGGCAGCAAGAATGTGTTGTTTGCTGTTTTCGATTAGCCAGGGATCATCACCAAATAATAAAAAACAATCAGGTAAGTTTTTAAGGTGTTGTTTTAGCTGATCGGGGTAGACCCGCATTATTCTGCTCCAATTGATGCCAGGGTTTGAATAATGTAGTCGGCTGCTTGTACTCGCATTTCTTTTAGCAACAATTCCATTTCACGACTTTTTGCTAATGCGGTCCGTGGATCGTCTTGATAATCTCGGCGAATTTCGGTGTCAAACTCTTGTGGCTCTTCTCCCGGAAGCGTGACCGAGTAATGGACTACATAAATGAGTTCGTATTCTGCAACGTTACCGGTTGGGTATAGTGACAAGGTGGCACGTTCTAATGTGTCGTTGATTAAGCGCAATGTGGGTGTTTTATCAGCGGCATTAACAAGGGTAATTCGGTTAATGCGTAAGCGGTCACGTACAAGGCGGGTTAATTCGCTGTATTCGTCGCTACTGCTTAAGTGCAGTTCGGCTAACTCAGCAGGAATTGAGTAACTGCGCTGCAGTTTAAAACCGCAACCGGCAGTAGTCAGTAGCACCAGGGTCATTATGGCTAAACAGATTTTTTTGGCTAGCATAGTGAGGGGAGGCATCCTTGTATATTGCATGGTTAATATTACAACCTGTGAGAGTTGCTCACTCCCACAGGGTGTTGTCGTTGTGGTTAACGATTAATTAGCCACAATGCTTAACAGTTTGCCTGGCACGTAAATCACTTTACGTATGCTTAAGCCTTCAGTGTGTTTTTGTACATGCTCATCGCTCATGCCGAGTGCTTCCACATCTTCTTTAGATGCATCGGCAGCTACGGTGATTTTTGCACGCACTTTACCGTTCACTTGAACCACAATAAGTTTACTGTCTTCAACTAATGCAGACTCGTCAACTTCTGGCCAGCGGCTGTCTTCGATGTTGTTTTGGTTACCCAGCTCTTTCCACACGGTAAAGGCAATGTGCGGCACGATTGGGTAAAGAAGACGTGTCACTGCAGAAAGCGCTTCAGCAAGTAAGGCACGGTCTTGTGCGCTTTCTTGTGGTGCTTTTAATAAGTGATTCATCAATTCCATTACTGACGCAACGGCGGTGTTAAACATTTGACGACGCGCGATGTCATCACTGACTTTTGCAATCGTTTTATGTAGTTCACGGCGCAACGCTTTTTGGTTCGCGTTTAATTTGCTGGCATCAAGTGCTTCTGTTGGGCCTGCTGCAACATGGTCGCTGGCCAGTTTCCAGAAACGCTTAATAAAGCGGTGCGCTCCTTCAACGCCAGACTCTTGCCACTCAAGAGTCAGCTCTGGAGGTGATGCGAACATCATAAATAAACGGACGGTGTCAGCACCGTATTTTTCGACCATGACTTGTGGGTCGATACCGTTATTTTTTGATTTAGACATCTTGCTCATACCGGTGTAAACCAGTTCATTGCCTTTGCTGTCTACGGCTTTAAGAATACGGCCTTTATCGTCTTTTTCTTCTACGGTCACTTCTAAAGGTGACACCCATACGCGGGCACCTTTTTCATTGGTGTAGTAGTAAGCGTCAGCCAATACCATGCCTTGAGTTAATAGCTGTTTAGCTGGCTCATTACTGTTAACTAAACCGGCATCACGTAATAACTTGTGGAAAAAACGGAAGTAAAGCAAATGCATACAGGCGTGTTCAATACCACCAATGTATTGATCGACAGGTAACCAGTAGTTGGCTTTAGCAGGATCTAACATCTCATCTGCATGTGGACTACAGTAACGTGCGTAGTACCAAGATGACTCCATAAAGGTGTCAAAAGTATCGGTTTCACGCAGTGCTGGTTGGCCGTCGACAGTGGTTTCTGCCCACGCTTTATCGGCTTTAATTGGGCTTTGAATCCCGTCCATCACCACATCTTCTGGCAGAATCACTGGCAGTTGATCTTCTGGTGTAGGGATAACAGTGCCGTCAGCTAAAGTGACCATTGGGATAGGTGCACCCCAGTAACGCTGGCGAGAAACACCCCAATCACGTAGACGGTAATTCACCTGACGCTTACCTTTACCTTCAGTGGTTAAGCGCGCGTCGATGGCATCAAATGCTGCTTGAAACGCTAGGCCGTCTAATTCAGGGAAAGCATCACCAGAATTAAACACCACACCTTTGTCGGTGAACGCTTCTTTGCTTACGTCTAACTCGCCTTCAAGTGGCTTAATGACCGCTTCAATGGCTAAATTGTACTTAGTGGCAAACTCATAATCGCGTTGATCATGTGCAGGCACAGACATCACCGCACCCGTGCCGTAATTCATCAATACAAAGTTAGCGACCCAAATTGGCACAAGTTTGCCTGAAATTGGGTGAACTGCGTTGAAACCGGTTGCAACGCCTTTTTTCTCCATAGAGGCCATGGCGGCTTCGGTGGTGTCAGCGTTTTTACATTCTTCTAAAAACTCAGCTAATTGCGGGTTGTTTTCAGCGGCTTGTATTGCAAGTGGGTGACCAGCTGCAATGGCAACATAGGTCACGCCCATTAATGTATCAGGACGAGTGGTATAGATATCAAAGCTGTCGTCACTGTCAGCGACTGCAAAGGTCATTTCGATACCTTCACTACGACCAATCCAGTTACGTTGCATGGCTTTAACCTGTTCAGGCCAGCCATCTAATGTATCGATGTCGTTAAGCAGCTCTTCAGCGTAGTCAGTAATTTTAATAAACCACTGTGGAATTTCTTTTTGCACGACTTCAGTGTCACAGCGCCAGCAACAACCGTCTTGTACTTGCTCGTTAGCCAGTACGGTTTCGTCGTTTGGACACCAGTTTACTGATGAGGTTTTTTTATACACTAGGCCTTTTTCATACAACTTAGTGAAAAACCACTGTTCCCAGCGATAATACTCAGGTGTACAAGTGGCAATTTCACGGCTCCAGTCATAACCAAAGCCTAATAATTTAAGCTGGTTTTTCATGTAGTCGATGTTTTCGTATGTCCACGGCGCAGGAGACGTCTTGTTATTGATCGCGGCATTTTCTGCAGGCAGACCAAATGAGTCCCAACCAATCGGTTGCAAAACATTTTTACCTTGCAAACGTTGATATCGTGCCACAACATCACCTATGGTGTAGTTACGGACGTGGCCCATGTGAAGACGACCTGAAGGGTACGGGAACATAGAAAGACAATAGAATTTCTCTTTGCTTTCATCTTCAGTGACTTCAAAGGTTTTATGTTCTTGCCAGTGCGTTTGCACTAAGGCTTCAATTTCTGAGGGATTATATTGCTCTTGCATCAATCTATTTCCGGCCATGCCGCCTATTGTTTGATCTAACGCTCAACAGCGCGATTTATAACTGCATAGAATAAACCAGAAGTGATCTATTAAAAAGGTGCGTATTAAGGAGTATTAACTATGAGTGGAAAAAGTTCAGCACTATTAGCCTTATATCAATCACTATTTGAACAGGTGAAAACCACGTTTGAACAAGATAACTCATTGACAGCTAAAAGTTTGTTTGAGTCTGTCACCAAAGGAAAAGCCTATCTACAACTAAAATCAAATGCCGATGAAGAAGAGTTAGCTTTAGTAGAAGAATTTTTAAAGCGAGACATTGCCAACTTTTTAAATGAAAAAAATGAAGATAATTTGAGTCTCAGCCCGACAGTCATTGGTATTGAGAACACATTATGGCAATGGCTCAGTGAAATTACCGACAGAAGCCAGGTTGAATGGCATGAACTATTACAAGATTTTAAGCATCATGGGGTGTATAAATCTGGGGAAATCATTAACCAAGGTAAATTGACGTGCAATAAGTGCGGTCACGAAATGCAAATCGATTTTCCAGGGGTAATCCCCGAGTGTCCTAAATGTGACAATAATGAGTTTTCACGCGAGCCGCTCACACCATAAAGGCTATGGCTAGTGAGGTTAAAACTCAACTCGGTAACGGCAATGATGACTGCTGCTGTTACCGATCATTTCATCGTATGCCGTTTGAATTTCAATCATGGCGTAATGGATCCCTTGCTGTTTAAGTAATTCCTCCGCTTGGGTAATGGAATTAAGGCTCATTAACTTGCCTGTTTTATCACGAGCACTCTTGAAATTCCCTTGCTCATCTTCTATCCCAAGTAAGTAATGGTTTGAATCAGCATAACTGATAATGGTTGGGTGTTGCGCTTGCTGGCTAATGGCTGACTTTATCTCTGATAGTTGCATAGTAACCTCCAGTGGCTGTGTATTAGCTATTACGTTACCTAAGTTAATATAGTTCAATATTTAACCATGCCAGTGGTTTCAACGGGAATAGGAGTAAGCACGAGATAAAAAAATAGGTTACCTCAATGAGATAACCTATTTAGATTATTATTAACGTTAACGGTTTTTACGCAGATAATTTGCCACGCCAAGTAATATCAAAAAGCCGCATAATATTAGCAGAGGCAATTGACCTATTTTTTTAAACCAAGTTTCGCCTGTGTATAGCGCGACATCTGCGACTAATACGCCGGTTTCAAATTGTGGAATCGCATCTGTGATGTGCCCGTATGGGTCGACGACAGCGGTGACGCCATTGTTGGTGCCACGTAGCAGGGGTTTACCCATTTCAATAGCGCGCATCTGGGCTATTTCCATGTGCTGTAATGGCCCGTTAGATGCGCCAAACCAAGCATCGTTTGAAACGGTTAACAGCATGTCTGTTTGCTCGGTTACACTTGCTCTAACTTGTTCTGGAAACACTATTTCATAACAAATGGCTGGAGCAATATGGTAACCCACTGCGGTCAGGTTTTTTTGGGTGAAAGCTCCCCGTTGAAATGACGACATAGGTAAATTAAAAAACGGGGCGATGGGACGCAGTAAATCACCAAAAGGCACAAACTCACCTATAGGCAGCAAATGATGTTTTTTAAATTCATTAGCGCCATTACCGAGGTAATCTGCGCTCTGTTGCTGCTTTTGATTATAGTTGCCCAATACAATTAGCGAGTTAAAATAGTCATCTTGCTGGTGGCTTATAATGCCAGTGATAATGGCAGTATTGTTGATGTTGGCCACTTGGTTGGCATTGAATAAAAAGTCTTCCACCATGACTTCAGGCGCTGGTATTGCAGCTTCTGGCCAAATGACAATATCTACACTGGATGTTTCATCAAACTGGGCGCGAGTGAGGTCCATGTATTTCAGCATGGTTGGCCACAATGCGTCGGGCTCCCACTTCATGCTTTGGGAAATGTTACCTTGCACTAAGGCAACTTTGACAGACTTTCCGCTTGGCGCGATGGGGTTTAACTGCGGTGCAGCCCATGCGCTTAACGCTAAAATTGGGATAATAATTAACACAGGTAATAGGCGTTTTTGTGTGAGTAACACCAATGCGCCAGCCACTAGTGCAACAATAAAACTCAGTCCAAGCGCGCCAATAAAACTGGCTAGCTCACTTAATGGCCCAACTGTTTGGCTGTAACCTGCCCATATCCATGGGAATCCGGTTAATACCCAACCTCTTAGCCATTCAGTTAATACCCATAATGCAGGGAACAAGCCTAAATAGGTTAAATATGGGGATAAGGCATGTTGACGTGTTTTGGATAGTTTACTGAGTATATAGCCACACAGAGCAGGATAAATGGCTAAATACAGCGCTAAGATAGCCATTAATGCCATCGACACGACAATGGGCATGCCACCAAAGGTGTCAATACTGACATGCACCCAGCTGATACCCACAACAAAGCAACCAAAACCAAAGCTTAGCCAGTAGTACAGGCTGTGTTTAGCTGTTAATGATTGGCTTTGCCATAGTGCAAAAGTCAGTGCGAGCGGGAAAGCGGCCCAGATTTCATATGGCGCAAAAGATAATGCAGTGCTGGTGCCAGCAATAAATGCTGTCACCAGACTGATAATACTCAAGTTAGAGTATACAGATTGATTGTTTAACACGATTTAGTCGTCGAGTTCTTCGCTAAGATTAGGGTCGGGTAGCTTAACACGAAGTTGCACTAAGCGGCGGTTATCTGCGTTGATGACTTTGAATTCAATATTGTCGATAACAATACTTTCGTTACGCTCAGGCAAATGACCAAAGGCGTGTGAGACTAAACCACCAACGGTATCGAACTCTTCGTCGCTGAAGTGAGTACCGCAGGCTTCGTTAAAGTCGTCAATTTCGGTTAACGCTTTAACCATGAATACCGTATTGCTGAGCTTTTTAATTTCGGTGTCTTCTACTGAGTTATGGTCAAATTCGTCTTCAATTTCACCAACGATTTCTTCCAAAATATCTTCAATAGTCACAAGACCTGATACGCCGCCGTATTCATCTACCACAATAGCCATATGATAACGTTGCGAGCGGAATTCTTTAAGGAGTACGTCGACACGCTTGCTTTCAGGCACCACTACTGCTGGGCGGATCACTTGTGCAAGAGTAAAAGGATCATCAGACTGTTTAAAACCGAATTTGATCAAATCTTTAGCCAGTAAAATGCCTTCGATATGATCTTTATCTTCATTGACGACGGGGAAGCGCGAGTGGCCTGAGTCGATAACCGTTTCTAACAATTGTTCGACGCTACAGTCTATTTGAATGGTCACTATCTGTGCACGTGGGATCATAATGTCACGCACACGAAGGTCGGAAACCTCTAATACACCTTTAATCATTTCGCGAGTGTCTTCGGTTATCAGGTCGCGCATTTCAGCGCCTGCTATGACCTCGACTAAGTCTTCGCGATTTTGAGGTTCGCCCTGAAATAGTTGGTTGATTTTATCGAACCAGCTTCTCTTGTGGGCGCTTGTACTCGGGGGGATATCGTCACTCATAATATTTTTATAAACTTGTCTATCTACCAGATAAATATCGTTTATTTATGCTTCCTTATAGGGATCTGTAAAACCTAAGCCTTCAACAAGTTGGGTCTCTAATGACTCCATCTCATCGGCTTCCTCGTCGATAATATGGTCATAACCTAGCAAATGCAAGCAGCCGTGTATGACCATGTGTGCCCAATGGGCATTTAAGGGTTTATTTTGCTCGGCAGCCTCTTGTTCAACCACCTTTGCGCAAATCACTAAATCACCTAAAAGTGGTAGTTCAACTTCTGGCGGCGCCTCAAAAGGAAAAGACAGCACGTTAGTGGGTTTGTCTTTGCCGCGATAAGTACTATTAAGCTGTTGGCTTTCGGCTATATCGACCACTCTAATGGTCAACTCAACCTCTGGCATGGTTTGACCAATTGCGGTGCGCACCCAGGTTTCAAACTCTGCTTGTGTTGGCAGATTTGAGGCTTCGATTGCAATTTGCAGATCGAGGTCTAATTTGATTGCTTGGCTCATTGGGCCGGGTCCTGTTTTTCTTGCTGCAGTCGTTTTTGCTCGCGCTCGCGGTAAGCTTGCTCTTTTGCCGCTTTTTCGATTTGCTCTTGCTGCTCAAACGCCTCGTAGGCTTCAACAATTCGTGCTACTACAGGGTGACGCACCACATCTTGCGCAATAAAGAAGTTAAAGCTGATTTCTGGCACTTCACTTAATACTTCAATTGCGTGGCGAAGTCCTGATTTTTGGCTGCGAGGTAAATCGATTTGAGTAATGTCGCCGGTGATCACCGCGCGTGAATTAAAACCAATACGGGTTAAGAACATTTTCATTTGTTCAACCGTGGTGTTTTGACTTTCATCTAAAATAATAAATGCATCGTTGAGTGTACGACCACGCATGTAAGCCAGTGGTGCGACTTCAATTACACTGCGTTCAATCAGTTTTTCTACTTTCTCAAAGCCCATCATTTCAAACAGTGCATCGTAAAGTGGACGTAAATAAGGGTCGACTTTCTGGCTTAAATCACCCGGCAAGAACCCGAGTTTTTCACCGGCCTCAACAGCAGGGCGAGTCAGTAAAATACGGCGCACTTCTTGGCGCTCATAGGCGTCTACTGCAGCAGCAACGGCTAAGTAGGTTTTGCCTGTACCGGCTGGGCCAATACCAAAGCTGATGTCGTGACGGGTAATATTGTGCATGTACACGCTTTGATTTGGCGTGCGCGGCTTAATCACGCCACGTTTGGTTTTAATATGCACGCCGCTGTCATCGTTTTCTTGTTCTGCTTCAAGATTGATCGCTTCTTGAATCGCTAAGTGGACGACTTCGGGTTCTAAATCTGGGGTGCTGCCTTTGACTGTTTGGGTTTCGATATACAGTTGGCGCAATAAATTATTAGCATTTAAGGCATTACGCGGTAGGCCAACAATAGTGAAGTGATTGTTTTTATGAATAATCTCAACACCTAAACGACGCTCTAGCTGTTTAATGTTGTCATCGAATGGGCCACATAATGAGGCTAAACGGCGTGTATCTGAAGGTTCTAGATACAAGTTCATGGTAGTGACTTTAGTGGTCAAATAAGGCTCCAGTGCTTAGTCGAAAACGACACAAAATAAATATGACTCGCAATATAGACAGTTTACGAGTGTCTTTATTGAATTACCATAATATGCCGATTTTTTGGCAAAAATAAAGGCGGACTAGCCGCCTTTATTACTGCATTCACAATCAAGCTGACTTATGGCTTATATTGGGTAACACCCAAAGCATCATCTTGCTTGTGTTTAGCTAAAATATCAGACGGACGTAAACTGCGGCGTAAATCCATTTCATTTTCGCCACGAATAAATTCGCCACGTAATGAGTTGGTGTAAACGTCTACAATTTTCACATCAACAAAACTGCCAATGTGAGTGTGCGGCGCTTCAAAGTTAACCACGCGGCTGTTTTCAGTACGACCACGAAGCTCCATTGGATTCTTAACCGATGGGCCTTCAACCAAAATACGCTGTACAGTGCCTAACATTTGGCGGCTGTAACGCATGGCTTGTTGAGTTATACGGTCTTGTAAAATGGCTAAGCGCTGTTTCTTTTCATCATCGCTGACATCATCGGGCAAGTCAGCCGCTGGTGTACCTGGGCGAGCGCTATAGATAAAGCTAAAGCTGTGATCAAATGCCACATCTTCGATAAGCTTCATGGTGTCAGCAAAATCATCAGCTGTTTCACCCGGGAAGCCAATAATAAAGTCAGAACTGATTTGAATATCAGGACGGGCTTTACGCAAACGACGAATGATTGATTTGTATTCAATCGCCATATGGCCGCGCTTCATTTGGGTTAAAATACGGTCAGAACCCGACTGTACTGGTAAATGTAAGAAGCTGACTAACTCAGGCGTGTCTTCATACACATCAATAATGTCTTGAGTAAACTCAATCGGATGGCTGGTGGTAAAGCGTAAACGATCGATACCGTCAATTGAGGCGATTAAACGCAACAATTCTGCAAAGGTACAGATCTCGTCATCGTGAGTAGCACCGCGATAGGCATTAACGTTTTGGCCAAGTAAATTCACTTCGCGTACGCCTTGTGCCGCTAACTGCGCTACTTCAAGAATGATGTCGTCTAATGGACGGCTCACTTCTTCGCCGCGAGTATAAGGTACTACGCAAAAAGAACAGTATTTGCTGCAACCTTCCATAATCGATACAAACGCCGTTGGACCATCAGCACGAGGCTCTGGTAAACGGTCAAATTTTTCGATTTCAGGAAAGCTAATATCGATAACCGCTTTTTCGCCGCGTTGGATCTGATCGATCATCTCGGGTAGGCGGTGTAAAGTTTGCGGGCCAAAAATAATGTCGACGCATTGGGCGCGATCTTTAATGGCTTTACCTTCTTGTGAGGCCACACAGCCACCCACCCCAATAATCAAATTAGGATTTTTGTCTTTTAAAGATTTCCAACGCCCTAGCTGATGGAAAACCTTCTCCTGTGCTTTTTCACGAATAGAGCAAGTATTAAGCAGCAGTACGTCTGCTTCGCTCGCATCTTCGGTCAAGGTATAACCTTGATAGTCGTCTAACAAATCAGCCATCTTTGATGAGTCGTACTCATTCATCTGACAGCCCCAGGTTTTAATATGAAGTTTTTTACTCATCAGTGCTCGCCGGTAAAACATAGTAAAAATAGCGCGATATTTTACCTGTTGTCTGGCCGTATGGCTAGCACTAGTGCAAGTTTCACTCGTTTAGCGATAAGCTTGTTGATAACCCTGAAAATAGTAATGTTTTATCATTTTCATTAAAACGACTTGATTGTGCTACAAAAATCGTAAATTCAGCTGCCATTTTGTGGCTTTGTTGTCGCACCGCAAGTAAGTTACTTTGGGCTAAATCACGATTAAACAGCAGCAGTATTTCCGTGGTTTGTTGATATAGGGCATAATCGAACGCATTTTCAGTCGGTGATCTTGATGGTGTCCGCTAATGACTCGTTTTAGTGGTCCATTGATAACCCTCTTCCAGTATAAAATTGGGTTTACTGGTTTATTTTTAAATTGGCGATCATACCCGCCACATCACTTTTTATGGATATAAACACCATGCAACAAACGCCTGACACTCAAGATGTCCAACACGTAACTGAATACGATGCCGTGATTGTGGGCGGTGGAATGGTGGGCGCAGCCGCAGCTATTGGGCTGGGCCAGCTTGGCTTAAACGTCGCGGTCATTGAAGCGCGTGAGCCACAAGCTTATGACCCCGAACAACCATTAGATGTGCGCGTATCAGCAATCAGTGTGGCATCAGAGCAGTTGTTATCTCGCCTAGGCGCAATGGAAACGCTACTCACTATGCGCCATGCACCTTATGATGGTTTAGAAACCTGGGAAATGGACGGCTGCTTAACTTCTTTTACTGCTGAGCAAGTGGGGCAAACACATTTAGGCTACTTCTTTGAAAACCGTCTGATACAGCTGTGTTTGTGGCAACAAATCCGCCTAATGAATAATGTAGACTTATTATGCCCTCACAAGGTAAGCCAATTTAAGCGCCAATCTGCACAACAGCGTATTGAAGTGACCTTAGAAGATGGCAGCCAACTGTCTACACGGCTACTTGTTGGCGCCGACGGTGCTAACTCGCAAGTGCGTCAGTGGTCGGGGATTGGCGTAACCGGTTGGGATTATGCTCAATCAGCAATGCTAATTAATATCCACACTCAAACCGAGCAGCAATCTGTCACTTGGCAGCAGTTTACTCCAGCAGGCCCAAGAAGCTTATTGCCTTTACCAGGTCATCACACATCATTGGTGTGGTACGACGACGCCAATCGTATTAAGCAACTATCACAATTAAACAAACTGCAACTTGCTGAACAAATTAAACTGCACTTCCCAAGTCGATTAGAGAAGGACTTTAGTGTTGAATCTAGCGGCAGCTTTAGCTTAACTCGCCGTCATGCACAGCAGTATTATCAAGATAACTTAGTGATTCTTGGCGATGCTGCTCACACCATAAACCCGTTAGCGGGTCAGGGGGTTAATATCGGCTTTAAAGATGTTGATGTGCTGGTGGCTCAAGTCGCTAATGCCATTGGCAGTGGTGAGACATGGTGGCAAGCACCAGTATTAAAACGTTATCAGCAGGCACGTTATTACGATAACCAATTAATGATGACCGCCATGGATGCTTTTTATGCAAGCTTTAGTAATGACTTATTGCCATTAAAACTATTACGTAATGGCGCACTAAAGCTGGCTAATATCGACTCACCGATAAAGCGCAAAGTATTAAAGTATGCGCTAGGGTTAAATTAGCCCAAGTCGTAAGCGAAACTTGTGGTTTGTTGACAAGCCATTTGAGTGCTAAAATGCCGCGTTTTGCATCAGCTGTATTAAATGCAATCCATAAAAAGACTGTTGCGCAACTGATGAGAGTCACTTGTGTGAATAAATTGACTAGGTTGTGATGAGTAACATTAAACTAATTGTTGGGTTAGCAAACCCCGGTGCTGAATACGCACAAACTCGCCATAATGCAGGCGCATGGTACGTGCAAGAATTAGCCCGTATTTGCAATGTGCCTTTAGTGGCCGACAGTAAATATTTTGGTGTCACAGCACGAACCATTTTGCACGGCAAAGATGTACGCTTGTTGATCCCGACAACATTTATGAATTTAAGTGGCAAGTCGGTTGCGGCCTTAGCTCACTTTTTTCGTATTTTACCTGAAGAAATATTAGTGGCCCATGATGAGTTAGACATGGAGCCCGGTGTGGCTAAATTTAAATTAGGCGGCGGGCATGGCGGACATAATGGTTTAAAAGACATTATAGCGAGCTTAGGTAACGACAAAAATTTCCACCGTTTGCGCATTGGCATTGGTCATCCTGGTGATAAAAATAAAGTCAGTGGCTACGTATTGGGCAGAGCGCCAGCGGTAGAGCAAGAGCGAATTAATGCAGCGATTGATGAAGCGGTGCGCTCCACCGAGATTTTATTTAAACAAGACATGGTGAAAGCCATGCACAGATTACATTCGTTTAAAGCAGAATAAGCTCGGCGAGTTTTGTTTTAACACCTCATTCGACATCATTATCCAGTGGGATAATTCTACATATATAAAGGTAAGCATATGGGTTTTAAATGCGGCATTGTTGGTTTGCCAAACGTGGGTAAATCAACGCTGTTTAATGCGTTAACACAAGCAGGTATTGAAGCGGCAAACTTCCCGTTTTGTACTATTGAGCCAAACACCGGTGTGGTACCAGTACCAGACTCACGTCTTGACGCATTAGCTGAAATTGTAAAACCACAACGTATTTTACCTACCACAATGGAGTTTGTTGACATTGCGGGTCTAGTGGCTGGTGCCTCTAAAGGTGAAGGGTTAGGGAACAAGTTTTTAGCTAACATTCGTGAGACTGATGCAATTGGTCACGTGGTACGTTGTTTTGAAGACCCAAACATTGTTCACGTTGCAAACAAGATTGACCCAGCAGGCGATATCGAAGTGATTAACACTGAACTTGCTTTAGCTGACTTAGACTCATGTGAGCGAGCTATTTTTCGTCAAGCCAAGCGTGCCAAAGGTGGCGACGGAGATGCTAAATTTGAAGTGAGCGTACTTGAAAAAATGCGCCCTGTGTTAGATGAAGGCAAAATGTTGCGTTCATTGGAATTAACCAAAGAAGAGTTAGCCGCTGTTGCTTATCTTAACTTCTTAACCATTAAACCAACAATGTACATTGCGAACGTGTCTGAAGACGGATTTGAAAATAATCCTCATTTAGACGTGGTGCGCGAGATTGCCGCGGGTGAAAATGCAGTAGTAGTACCAGTATGTGCTGCGATTGAATCAGAACTTGCAGAAATGGAAGCTGACGATCGTGCAGAATTTATGGCTGACCTTGGTATAGAAGAGTCAGGCTTAGACCGTGTTATTCGCGCAGGTTACGAATTATTAAACTTACAAACGTATTTTACCGCGGGTGTTAAAGAAGTTCGCGCATGGACTGTGCCTGTTGGCGCATCGGCTCCACAAGCGGCTGGTGTTATCCACACTGACTTTGAACGTGGCTTTATCCGTGCTCAAGTGATGGCTTACGCTGACTTTATTACTTACAAAGGCGAAGCTGGCGCAAAAGAAGCCGGTAAATTGCGTGTTGAAGGTAAAACTTATATCGTTAAAGACGGCGATGTAATGCATTTCTTATTTAACGTTTAAGCGTTATTGAGAATAAAAGGGGCGTAAGGCGACAAAAGGTAAGTTAAGTGGGGTTATTTTGTCGATTCGGCATCCAGTTTGGTGAAGATATAGCCGAACAAGACGAATTGATGAAAATAGCGAAAAAAACCAGTTGACCTCGATAACCTGAATAAGCATAATACGCCCCGTTCCTCACCAAGAGGGATTGCAAAAAGTAGTGGCAATATAGCTCAGTTGGTTAGAGCACAGCACTCATAATGCTGGGGTCGCAGGTTCAAATCCCGCTATTGCTACCATTACTTTGCACATCTTACTCAAGATGTAAAACATGAGCGTAGTGCGGGAATGGTGAAATTGGTAGACACGCCAGATTTAGGTTCTGGTGCCGCAAGGTGTGAGAGTTCAAGTCTCTCTTCCCGTACCATTTATTAGAAAGGCTGGCTTAGGCGGGCATTTCAAAAAAGTTTGATTGGGATATCGCCAAGCGGTAAGGCACCGGGTTTTGATCTCGGCATCCCCAGGTTCGAATCCTGGTATCCCAGCCACTTATTAGTTAGAAAAAGATTATTGGGATATCGCCAAGCGGTAAGGCACCGGGTTTTGATCTCGGCATCCCCAGGTTCGAATCCTGGTATCCCAGCCATCTTTGGCAATATAGCTCAGTTGGTTAGAGCACAGCACTCATAATGCTGGGGTCGCAGGTTCAAATCCCGCTATTGCTACCATTTTTACTAGGTAGAATGAGGGCTTAACCAAGTACTTGTTTGCCGATAGTAAAAGTCAAAGTGTACACTTAAAAAAATTAAGGTATACTCAGAGTTAAAATTTGATGCGGGAATGGTGAAATTGGTAGACACGCCAGATTTAGGTTCTGGTGCCGCAAGGTGTGAGAGTTCAAGTCTCTCTTCCCGTACCATCAAATTTAGTCAAATAGATTTACCTTCTGTTTTACAATAAAAGATTTCAATTGGGGTATCGCCAAGCGGTAAGGCACTGGGTTTTGATCTCAGCATTCCCAGGTTCGAATCCTGGTACCCCAGCCATATTGTGAAAAGCCCGTCTTAATGACGGGCTTTTTGCTTTTTATTTTTTGATGTTTTCACTCCATTACAGCCCTTGGTGTATTGATAGCCTTTTCCTATTAACACAATTGATTCTATCTGTTATCCATCATCAACACAGTTGTTTAGAATTGCCTTATGCAATTCATTATCAGTATCAGGTCAACGATGAACAACCAAGTCAACTCGCCATTCACTTCTTCAAAGCAAGCATCAGAGCCCATGACTGCGCTAATTGCTGAGGGTGGCGGCCAGCGTGGTATTTTTACTGCCGGGGTACTTGATGCGTGGCTAGATGCTCAGTTTGACCCATTTGATTTATTTATTGGCACCTCTGCAGGATCGCAAAATCTCACCAGTTTTTTAGCCAGACAAAAAGGTTATGCAAAACGCTTAATCCGCGGTTTGTCGAGACATAAACGTTTTTATCAGTTAGGCCGAGGTTTAGTGGGCGGGCATGTGGTTGATTTAGATTGGTACTTTGAAAAAACCACTCGTGGCAGCTTTGCGTTAGATTTTGATACCGCCAGTAAAACTCTGGGGCAGCGACAATTATTAATTACCGCAACCAATGCCAGAGACCGTCAAGGCTACTTTTTAAGCCCTAGTGATGATAACAATCACTGGCGCGAGCTGTTAAAGGCATCAAGTGCGTTACCGTTTCTTTATAAACAAGGCGTTAAGTTAACGCCCTGGTTGACGTCGGATGCGGCGAATCAATCTGCAGAGCAAACTCCAGCATTACAAGAAGACTTCTTTTTAGACGGTGGCTTGGCTGCGCCATTACCAGTGCGAGAGGCCTATCAACGTGGCGCGCGCAAGATTGTGGTGATCCGCACGGTAAATGCTGACTTTCAAGCGCAATCGGCTTGGGTGCATAAGCTTAAGTCGTGGATTTGTGTCTCAGGTTATTGCCCTAAAACCATTGATTACCTAGTGCAGCATGAACAAGCTTATCAAGAGGAGCTTGCGTTTATGGCTAATCCGCCAGCCGATGTCGAAATTGTGCAAATTTTTGCTGATGATACTTTGCAAAGTAAATTGCTGGGCAGTACTGATGCTGATTTGCGCCAAGACTATCGTACTGGCATTGCTGCTGGTAATGCGTTTTTACAACGAGGTAATGACAATGAGGTAATGCCAGCCGCCTTCGATACTCAACATGACAGATTGCAGTCGCTAACGGCATAAAAAAGACAACAAAAAACGCACTCAATGAGTGCGTTTTAGTATGTGACTAATTAAAGCAAATATTAGTGACGGAACATCGCAGAGATAGACTCTTCGTTGCTAACACGGCGGATTGCTTCAGCAAGTACAGCTGACATAGTCAATTGTGTCACTTTACCCACCTTAAGCATTTCAGGGCTTAATGGCACAGTGTCAGTGACAATAACTTCATCAATAACTGAGTCTGCAATGTTTTGTGCTGCATTACCCGAAAATACTGGGTGAGTCGCATAGGCAAACACGCGGTTAGCGCCATGTTCTTTTAACGCTTCAGCTGCTTTGCATAAAGTGCCACCTGTGTCGATCATGTCATCAACGATGATGCAATCTCGGCCTTGAACATCACCAATGATATGCATTACTTGAGCAACGTTAGCTTGTGGACGACGCTTATCGATAATCGCAAGATCTGAATCATCTAATAGCTTAGCCACAGCACGTGCACGAACAACGCCACCAATGTCTGGCGAAACCACAACTGGGTTTTCAAGTTTTTTCGCTAGCATGTCTTCAAGTAACACAGGGCTACCGAACACGTTATCTACTGGTACGTCAAAGAAACCTTGGATTTGCTCTGCGTGTAAGTCGCACGTTAATACGCGGTCAACGCCAACGCTAGACAAGAAGTCAGCAACCACTTTAGCGGTGATAGGTACACGGGCACTACGAACGCGACGGTCTTGACGAGCATAACCAAAATACGGGATAACGGCAGTAATACGACCAGCAGACGCACGACGAAGGGCATCAACCATCACGATAAGTTCCATAAGGTTATCGTTAGTTGGTGCGCAAGTAGATTGAATGATAAACACATCCGCACCACGTACATTTTCGTTTATTTGAACACTGATTTCACCGTCGCTGAAACGGCCTACAACTGCGTCGCCAAGTTTGCAAAATAAACGTTCGGCAATTTTATTGGCTAGATTTGGGGTAGCGTTACCAGCAAAGAGCTTGATGTCGGGCACTTTATGAACCTCAGGTGTTTGCTTTACTATTAAAGGCTAGATCAATTTTACGTGTTGTCACTCAAAACTGACCCAGAAGAAAAATATGTTGTTTAGAGTTGTTCAAGCCGCGTTAGTAACGGTGACTTATTCATCCCTTTTGCGACAAAGCCATGCATATCGGCCGGCAATTCGGCTAAAGCATCTAAAGCTTGCTGCGAATGTGTAAATTCCCCGAACACGCATGCACCTGTTCCGGTCATTCTCGACGGCGCATATTCTACCAGCCAGCTTAAGGCATTGGCAACTTGAGGGTACTTAGTTGTGACGAGTTTCTGACAATCATTTGTCCATTGTTGAGTCAGTAAACTCTTCATATCTAATTTAGGCGTGTTACGGGGTAAGTCTGGATCTTGGAATATGTCTTTGGTGGATACATGAGCATCTGGCACTATCACAAGGTACCATGGCTCGTCGGGTTGTACGTTAATCAGTTGCTCACCAACGCCTTCAGCAAAAGCAGCTAAACCATTAATAAAAACAGGTACATCCGCACCTAACGCCAAGCCTATTTCGGCCAGTTTTGATGGGGAAACATTGGTTTTCCACAGCGCATTAAGCGCAACTAATGTCGTGGCCGCATCTGACGAACCGCCGCCTAAACCCCCGCCCATGGGCAGCAATTTATTTAACCAAATATGCGCACCACCTTTATATTGGGTGTAACGCTTTAAAGATTTTGCGGCTTTTAGAATTAAGTTATCGCTGTCTGCAACAGCATCTCCCAAATTGGAGTGCAATACCAATTCAGCAGACTCAGTAACATGAAAATCAAGGTAGTCACAATGATCAACAAACTGAAATAGTGTTTGTAATTCATGATAACCATCGGCTCGCTGGCCTGTTACGTGCAAAAACAAATTAAGTTTCGCTGGTGCTGGCCAACTTTTAGAGGCGATAGATTTGTGTGGATAAGGTGAATTCATTTTATATAACTACCTTGTTATAACGTTACAAGCCGGGCAGGACTATTTACCTTTGACCTGTACAGCAGTCCATTGGTTACTTTGAATTTTAATTTGTACATCATCGCGCTTTATCGTCAATAGTTTTGGTACTAATGCACCACTTTGCTGCTGCCAACTGTTAAAGCTCACATGCCAGTCGGCTTGTGGGTCGTAGCTTACTAGTTGCTTAATGGTACCATCACTATTATAGCTGACAATGGTGTCATTTATGCCTGTTTGACCAGTCATCCACAGCGGTAAGCTGTCTAACGGAATTGACCAACCACTAATACCGGTTAATAAATCTTGAGCGCTTCTGTCATGGTAGGTTTTACCGTCTACCTCTAAGGTTGCCATACCTTCATTAGTGGTTAACGTTAATACTGTTGTGCCTAATACCGTGGTGAGGCGTAAATCGTTAGCTAAGGGTTGATGAAACCAATAAAGGTTAGTACTAAATTTGTCGTCAGCCGTTTTGACTGCAATTTTGCCTTGTAACTCCCACGACTTTGCTTGTGAGGCCTCGGAGACTTCTATTGGGGTCAATGGCTCTGACGGGGTGATGCTACAACCTGTGAGTAATAGCACTGTGGCGACGATGATTAATGTGATCGCTGATACTGATAAACGCAATGGCTTGCCTAACAGTTGCTGAAGATGGCGTTATGATACTGGGCTTAAGGTATGATGTAAAAATGCTTTTTTAAAATTAATGCGATTTTAATCCAACGAATTATGCAATGCCTTTATATCTAAGAAATAAAAAATTAGACATTTATTCGGTTTTGTTAAGCCAATTGTGTTTTTAGTTGGTTCAATTCAGTAGAATAGCCTAATTAACATCACCGAAAAGAACTTGATACAGTCACATGAGCCTAGTAGCAATCGGGATAAACCATAAAACAGCCACGGTAGATTTGCGTGAAAAAGTCGCTTTCTCTCCAGACCGCATTCATGACGCCATGAAAAGCTTGGCCAGTCGCACCCGCACGGGTGAGGCTGTGATTGTGTCTACCTGTAACCGCACTGAACTTTACTGTAATAATGCTGAGAAGCAGGACATTATTGAGTGGTTAGAAGAGTATCACCAATTAAATCATGATGATTTAATGCCATGCATATACGCCTACGAAGAACAAGTTGCCGTTAAGCATTTAATGCGTGTGGCTTCGGGATTAGATTCGTTGGTCTTGGGTGAACCGCAAATTTTAGGTCAAGTAAAGCAAGCTTTTGTTAAAGCAAAAGAAGCGGGTACCACCGCAGCGACCATTGACCGCTTATTTCAAAACACCTTCTCTGTTGCCAAAAAAGTGCGCACCGACACCGAAATTGGTGCTGCTGCGGTGTCAGTTGCTTTTGCCGCAGTGAGCATGGCTAAACATATTTTCTCCACGCTAAGCACCACTAAAGTGTTGTTGATTGGCGCAGGTGAAACCATCGAACTTGTTGCAAAGCACTTAAAAGATAATGGTGTAGCAACTATGGTGGTGGCAAACCGTACCATTGAGCGTGCTCAAGCCATGTGCGAAGAGTTCAATGCCACTGCCATTACCTTGCAACAAATACCAGACTTTCTCGCTAAAGCCGATATCGTGATATCCTCTACGGCAAGCCCTTTACCTATTTTAGGCAAAGGTATGGTCGAAAAAGCATTAAAACAGCGTCGTCATCAACCGATGTTGTTAGTTGATATTGCAGTTCCGAGAGATATTGAAGCAGAAGTCGGTGAGTTAGACGACGCATTCCTTTATACTGTCGACGATCTGCATAGCATTATTGAACAGAACATGGCTTCACGTAAGGAAGCCGCCGAGCAAGCAGAATTAATTACTGAAGATCAATCGCACTTATTTATGGAGTGGATTCGATCTTTAGAGTCAGTTGACAGTATTCGCGAATATCGCAGCCAGAGCTTGGCGATTAAAGATGAGTTAATTGAGCGAGCCTTGAACAAATTGTCTCAGGGCGGTGATAGTGAGCAAGTGATTGTTGAATTAGCCAATAGGCTAACCAATCGCTTAATCCATGCGCCCACACAATCGCTTACCTCAGCCAGTCGTCAAGGTGATTTGAATACGTTAGGCTTATTAAGATCTGCGCTTGGTTTAGATAAAAACTAAGGTTAGCGAGCTAAATGAAAGAATCCGTTATCCGCAAGCTAGAAGGCTTGCTTGAGCGTAATGAAGAAGTATTAGCATTATTAAGTGATGCTAGCGTGATTGCGGATCAAGACCGCTTCCGTGCGTTATCAAAAGAATACTCACAACTTGAAGATGTAGTAAAAAGCTTTACTGCTTACCAACAAGCGCAAAAAGACTTTGATTACGCCAAAGAAATGCTTGAAGAAGATGATGCTGATATGCGCGAAATGGCGCAAGAAGAGTATAAGCAATCAAAGCAAGCGTTAGAAACGCTCGAAGACGAGCTACAAATTTTATTATTACCTACCGATCCTAACGACGACACTAACGCGTTTATGGAGATCCGTGCAGGAGCTGGTGGTGACGAAGCCGCTATTTTTGCTGGTGACTTATACCGTATGTACTCACGTTACTGTGAAGCTAACCGTTGGCAAATGGAAGTCATGAACCTAAATGAAGGTGAACATGGCGGCTTTAAAGAGATTATTGTTAAAGTGAGCGGCGAAGGTGCTTACGGTAAATTAAAGTTTGAGTCAGGTGGACACCGGGTACAACGTGTACCAGAAACCGAATCTCAAGGCCGTGTGCATACCTCTGCATGTACTGTAGTTGTTCTACACGAAGTACCTGAAGCTGAAGCCATTTCAATTAACCCTGCCGATCTTAAAGTCGATACTTTCCGTGCGTCAGGCGCGGGTGGTCAGCACGTTAACAAAACCGACTCAGCAATCCGTATCACTCATATTCCATCTGGGATTATTGTTGAGTGTCAGGATCAACGTTCACAGCATAAAAACCGTGCCCAAGCGATGAGCGTGTTAGCTGCGCGTATTCAAGCGGTTGAAGATGAAAAGCGTCGTAGCGCTGAAGAAACGACTCGTCGTAGCTTGGTTGCCAGTGGTGACCGTTCTGAGCGCATCAGAACTTACAACTATCCACAAGGACGCGTGAGCGATCACCGTATCAACTTAACCTTATATCGCTTAAACGAAGTGATGGAAGGCGACCTAGATGCTTTGCTTGACCCTATCATGCAAGAACATCAAGCCGATATGCTGGCTGCATTAGCTGACGAATAAGGAGTAACCTTGCCTCATTCTTCGTATTCAACTATCGCTGAAGCCCTGCAGTGGGCTTATTCGCAGCTAGCTTCTACCTCTGAATCAGCACATGTTGATGCAGAGGCGTTGTTATTGCATTGTTTGAATAAAAATCGCAGCTTTTTATATACCTGGCCAGAAAGGCAGCTCACCAGTGAGCAATTTAAAACCTTTAGTCAAATGGTAGAAAAACGCCAGGCGGGTGCCCCCGTTGCGCATATTATTGGTGAGCGAGAGTTTTGGTCATTACCTTTTATCGTTAATGACTCAACCTTGATCCCAAGGCCTGACACTGAAATTTTAGTTGAAACCGCCCTCAATCTAACCGTGCGTCACAATGCTAAGGTATTAGATTTAGGGACGGGCACTGGCGCTATTGCCTTATCATTAGCTTCAGAGCGACCCAAATGGCGTATTACCGCCATCGACAATGTGCCTGGCGCTGTCGAACTGGCTAAAGCAAATCGCAATAATTTAAATCTACCCGATGTTGAGATTATCCAATCAGATTGGTTTTCTGCTGTTGAACATCGTGACTTTGATTTAATTGTGTCAAACCCGCCTTACATAGATGAAACCGATGAGCACTTGAGCATGGGTGACGTTCGTTTTGAGCCGCAAAGTGCGTTAACTGCGGCTGATGAAGGTTATGCTGATCTGTTTCATATTGCCGCTGAGGCTCGTTCACATTTATTAACCGGAGGGTACTTGCTGCTTGAGCATGGTTATGAGCAGGCGATAACGGTACGTGAAAAACTCATTGAACTAGGTTATCAAAACGTAGCTACCGTGCGCGATTTTGGCAGCAATGATCGTTGTACCTTGGGCCAATGGGTTAGTTAAAAATTCAACAAGTTAATCCCTAAATCTGCCGAACAATAACACAGGCCACAATATTGGTATGTGTTGCGCTGTTCGAGTAAACTAACACTTTTGATTTTACGAGACTTAGTAATGGAAACCTTTTACAGTTTATATCCAGCGTTAAAACACACTCACATGTTGTTCGTCGTATTAAGTGTGACATTCTTTATTGTGCGTTTTGTGCTGCATTTACGTCAGTCTCCGATTATGGAGAAAAAGTTTGTTAAAGTGGCGCCTCATGTTATTGATACTTTTTTACTACTGTCAGGCTTCACGCTTTGCTTTATGATCAAGCAGTATCCGTTTGTCGACCCGTGGATGACAGAAAAAATCATCTGTGTGGTGGCTTACATTGCATTAGGGATTATGGCACTTAAATCTAACCGAAATAAACTGTTTAAGTTTTTTGCCTTTATTGGCGCAATCGGATGGGTAGTGCTCGCGGCCAAGCTGGCTCATTTTAAACAAGTCGTATTAATGGGTTAATTGGGTTTAATGGCAAAATATCTTCTAAATGATGCAGTTTCACTCCCTGAAACTGCATTTGAACTTTCTGAGCACCTTGGTTTTTCATCAACTAAACCTGCAATGTGGGCTTGGTATGAAATGGCTGGGTCGGTACTGAGTCACTATGTTGTTGACCAGCAAGCACGCTTAACAGGCCTGTTTAACTGGTTTTACAATGACTTGGGTTTTTGCGCGCGCGACAATTACTTTAGTGTTGAAGCCGCCGACTTGAGTTACTGCGTATTAAAGCGTCAAGGTAATAGCACTACGCTGTCAATCTTGCTGATTTTATTAGCAAAACAACTCGATCTCACTCTTGAGGCAATCTTGCTCCCTGGTAATACGGTGTTAAAAAGCCAAATTAACGATGTGGTAAAATACTACGACCCGTTAACCGGCAAAGAACTTAACCGTCATCAGTTGCATGCATTGGTTCGTGGTGAAGTGGGCAATGCGGCAAAGTTAAAGCCGAGCCATTTAAAACCTGCCACCTTGAAGCGCCTGATCAGTCGTATGCTGCACGAGCTCAAAGCGGGTTGCATTGTTAATCAAAAATTTGAGTCGGCAATGGAGTGTTGTAATTTATTACTGCAATGGCACCCAGATGATGTACACCTCAATCGTGAGCGGGCGTTTATTGCTCAGCAATTAGGTTGCATCAAAGTGGCCATGTCAGACTTACAGCATTTTATTGATTTAAGCCCCCATGACCCTGTTATTGAACTGGTTAAGATTCAATTAAAGGAACTGAGTCAACATACAGAGGTTTATCACTAAATTTTATGCACGCTGCTTTACGAGTTAACGCAGCGTAAAACAATAATAGGCTGTAAAAGCCAGTTTAAATAAGCACCACTATAACTATTATAAATATTGCACTTGCAAGGGAGAATACTGCATGACCACGTCAGCTATGGTGAGCAATGATGCCACCGCACTGGGTTTACTCGCTGTTATTTTAGGGTTTGTATTTTACACTAGCTCTTCACCGCACCCATTTTGGCAAAAATTCTACAAGTTTATTCCTGCGTTATTACTGTGTTACTTCTTACCCTCGCTACTTAATACCTTTGGTGTGGTCGACGGCCACACATCACAATTATATTTTGTCGCGTCACGTTACTTACTCCCAGCATGTTTGGTATTACTGATTTTAAGTGTCGATTTAAAAGCCATTTTAGGGCTCGGGCCTAAAGCGGTCATTATGTTTTTAACCGGTACCTTAGGGATTGTGATTGGCGGCCCAATTGCCTTGTTGTTAGTGTCGATGATTGAACCAAGCTTAATTGGCAATAACGGCCCCGATGCCGTGTGGCGCGGTATGACTACCCTTGCTGGTAGCTGGATTGGCGGCGGCGCAAACCAAGCGGCCATGAAAGAAATTTATGAAGTTGGCGGTGAGATTTTCTCGGTAATGGTGACCGTTGATGTGATTGTGGCTAATATTTGGATGGCGGTATTGCTGTTTATGGCCTCAAAAGCCAAAGAGATTGATGCCAAAACTGGCGCCGATACTACGGCTATTGAATCATTAAAACAAAAAGTTGAAAAGTATCACGCCGAAAACTCACGTATTCCATCGCTGCGCGACATTATGATGATTGTGGCAATCGGTTTTGGTGTAACCGGTTTTGCCCATTTTGCTGCTGATTTCTTAGGCCCGTTTTTTGAAGCCAATTACCCATGGACTGAAGATTACAGCTTAACCTCTAAGTTTTTCTGGTTAGTCGTGATTGTCACTACAATAGGTTTAGGGTTGTCGTTTAGTCCAGTTCGCCATGTCGAAGCGGCTGGCGCATCTAAAATTGCCTCGGCATTTTTATACATTTTAGTCGCCACGATTGGTTTGCATATGGACGTGTCTAAAATTATGGATACGCCGATTTACTTCCTCGTCGGTATTGTGTGGATGTTAGTGCATGCAGGCTTAATGCTATTAGTGGCTAAACTCATTAAAGCACCATTGTTTTATATGGCGGTGGGTAGCCAGGCTAACGTTGGCGGTGCGGCTTCTGCCCCGGTTGTGGCCGCAGCATTCCACCCAGCATTAGCGCCAGTTGGCGTGCTATTAGCCGTATTTGGTTATGCATTAGGTACCTACATGGCATGGCTATGTGGTCAGTTTTTACAAGTTGTCGCAGGTTAATGCGCAAAGAGGATCAAATGGATCAAAAAATTATTCAGTTAGCTAATGACATTCAAGTGGCCAATGACAAGCCGTTTGTACTGTTTGGCGGCATGAACGTACTTGAGTCTCGCGACTTAGCCATGTCAATTGCTGAGCACTATGTTGAAGTGACCCAAAAACTGGGCATTCCATATGTGTTTAAAGCATCATTTGATAAAGCGAATCGCTCGTCGGTTAATTCTTACCGTGGTCCAGGTATGGAAGAAGGCTTACGTATTTTTGAAGAGATTAAATCAACCTTCAATGTACCATTAATCACCGACGTGCACGAAGTGCATCAATGTGCACCGGTTGCTGAAGTGGTTGATGTTATTCAGCTGCCAGCCTTTTTAGCCCGCCAAACCGATTTAGTGGTGGCAATGGCTAAAACCGGCGCGGTGATCAACGTCAAAAAACCACAGTTTTTAGCGCCACATGAAATGCGTCATATCATCACTAAATTTAATGAAGCCGGTAACGACAACATTATTTTATGTGAACGTGGCAGCAGCTTTGGTTATAACAATCTGGTGGTCGACATGCTTGGCATGGACGAAATGAAGCAAACCGGTTATCCGGTTATCTTTGATGCCACTCACGCACTGCAGCGTCCTGGTGGTCGTGCTGATTCCGCTGGTGGTCGCCGTGCTCAAGCTACTGAACTTGCTCGCAGCGGTATGGCATTAGGTTTAGCTGGTTTATTTATTGAAGCCCATCCCGATCCTGATAACGCCAAATGTGATGGCCCATGCGCATTACCACTGCATTTGTTAGAGCAATACTTAACGCAAATGAAAGCTGTCGATGACTTGGTTAAATCATTTGAGTTTATTGATACCAGTAAGTAAACATGGCGCGATTAGATGCCGAACGGCAGGTAAGTTGATTTTTAATCAATTTGACATGATTTGAGTGTCTTTTACTCACCGTAAACAGTAATCTAATTACTCTTGTATAAGCCCTGACTTTCTACAAAGTTGGGGCTTTTGTCTTTGTGGATGTAACGATGTGGATCTTATTTACCTTTCTTGCGGCATTTATGCAGGCATGGCGAAACGCCTTTCAAAGTAAACTCAGTAAAGAGGTCAATGTTGCAGGTGTCACCTTAGCGCGATTTATTTGGGCGGGACCGATTGCCGCAGTGTATTTGTTTAGTCTGCATCAATATCAACCCGCCGCATTACCACAATTTAGCGCTGACTTTTGGGGCTTTGTTATTGGCGCCTCATCCATGCAGATATTGGCGACAGGCTTAATGGTAAAGCTGTTTAAAATGCAAAACTTTGCCATTGGTGCCGGGTTGGCAAAAAGTGAAGCCCTAGTCGCTGCAATCCTTGGAGTGTTTTTCTTTGGGACTCAATTATCATTACTTGGCTGGATAGGCGTTGTTGTCGGTGGTTTGGCTGTCATGTTGCTTAGCAGTAAACAAGGATTTAAGCAGCTTTCCGTTAAAACCGTCATGTTAGGTTTGGCCTGCGGCAGCGCGTTCGCGTTAACATCTCTGTGGGTACGCGAAGCAAGCTTAACCTTGCAAGGACCGTTTACCCATCGCGCGGCATGGGTTTTATTATGGGTTATTAGTATTCAAACCATCGTGCTGATTGCTTACTTAATCGCAAAAGACAAATCCACCTTAAGCGCATTATGGCAACGCCCAAAGCTTACAATCGCAATCAGTGTTGCCAGTTGTATTGGTTCAATTGGGTGGTTTAGTGCAATGTCATTGCAGGCTGTGCCGTATGTCAAAACCCTTGGTCAAGTCGAAGTGTTTTTTACGTTAATGATTGCCGCTCTGTGGCTTAAAGACAAAGTCAAAATCAATGACGTTGCTGGCTTAGTGCTTATTGCTATAGCCGCCATTTTGGTGATGTGGAGTTAACTCGGATCTATTGAATTGGGCTAGTATTGACTCAGCGCAGCGACTTTAACCACTAGCGATTGGTTAGTAGGCACTGCAAGATTATAACGCCGAGCTTGCTGGCAAATATAACCATTAATGTAATCGATTTCTGTGACGCGATGATGGGTCACGTCCTGATACATAGATGAAAAGTTAGCAGAGGTGAGTGCGATGACTTGCTTCACCCGGTTCAATAACTGTGCGGGGTCTAGCTCAATGCCGTCACATTTTGCCACATCAACTAACTCATCAATAATCGCGGTAATCTGTGGCTGATATTCTTCAGCCGCTAACTGGCCGTTAGCGCATTTATTCAATGCACTTAATGGATTAATGACTGCGTTTATCGCCAATTTTTGCCACAAAATAGGTAACACTGGCTGATACCATTCAAGCGGTTGGTTGTCGCGGTGTAATGCCTGGAGCCTGTGCTTGAGCTCAGTAGATAATGGCGTGCCGCAATAATGCCCCAACTGGGTAACACCAAACCCAGTGTGTTTAATGTGCCACTGGCTTATTTTTAATGCCGCTTGTGACGTAGTGCCTAGTGATAAACCTAGAGCTGGGTAATGTTCTAGGGCTTCAGACACCGCTAAATGCGGGCCTAATCCATTATGCAACAACACGACATGACAATTGGGCGCCAACTTACTCAGTAATGGCAGTAGGGCGTTTTCAACTTGATAAGCTTTAACGCACACGATTAATAAATTGATATTTGCGAGGTGTGTATCGTCGCTGCTAAGAATTGTTGCCGTGGTATGGTGTGTTTGGCCGCTGTGATCTGTAAATTGTAATTTGTGTTGTTGAGTGATTGGCTGGCGGCCAATCAATACCACATCATTAAACTGTTCAGCCTGAACTGCTTGCCCGGTTAAACAAAGCTTATGATACATCAATTGCCCAATGGCTCCAGCGCCTAAAATGGCGATGTTAGCATGAGCAGTAAGTGGCTTTGCTGTGACTATCATCGGACTGGCCTTTGTTGTTAATGTCGCGGTTAAGGGCGTTTTGCGGTTATTTTACGGTATTGCAAAATAGAGAAGTTCATCAAGTAAAATAGGCCAATACCGGCAAAATCAGCGGCGACATCGGCAGTTGAAGCGCTTCGGTAAGGCAAACGAGACTGAACGAGTTCGATTAAAATGGCATAACTACCTAATGCCGCACATAAGTAAAACCATTTAGGCTTAAAGGCATAATGAGCAAGATAAGATAAAGCAAAAAAGCTGCCTAAATGGCCGACTTTATCCATATGAGAAAAGGTTTGTGGGTAGTTCGGTTTAGAAAAAACTAAATAGCTTGTCACAATCACGGCGACAACTAACGCAAGTTTAAAAATATTTTTGTAAGTGATCACGAGCGTTACATCAGCCTTGTGAAACGAGAATATACTTAATAATAAGAAACCTGTTTGATATTGTCACGAATAAACCACTAAGTGATGCCAATATTGTCGTTATTTGGCCTTTATCAGCCGATTGAATGACTCAGCTGCCAAGGTTAAACCCAATAATAGTGGGCTTTGATGGTGCTTGTGTGACAAAAATACCCCCTTAGTTATTTTTTGTTAATTAAGTAAATCTTTGCCACAGTTTTAGCTCGATAACTCAATCGTTTTGCACTTTACTATCCCGCAATACTGACCTATTGTAAAATACGCATTAATTGCCATTATTTGGGTGAAAACCCGTAGAAGTATCAAAGAGGAATTAACATGCCATCTATGGATATAGTGTCAGAAATCAACGAAGAAGAACTACGTAATGCGGTTGAAAACACCCGCCGCGAAGTGTCGAGCCGCTTTGATTTGCGTGGCAAAGAAATTGATATTGATTTAAAAGATAATGTCGTTAACTTAAAAGCGGAAGATGATTTTATTTGTAAGCAACTTGTCGATATATTGCGTATGCAGTTGACTAAGCGCAATGTCGACCCATCGGCAATGGAAGTGGACGACAAAGCGGTACACAGCGGTAAAACGTTCAGCTTAAAAGTGAGCTTCAAGCAAGGTATTGATACCTTAGTGGCCAAAAAATTGGTTAAAGCAATTAAAGACAGCAAGCTTAAAGTACAGTCAGCCATCCAAGGCGACAAAGTACGCGTTACCGGTAAAAAGCGTGATGATTTACAAGCCGTAATGCGATTAGCTAAAGAGTCAGAGCTAGGTCAACCGTTTCAGTTTGATAACTTTAAAGATTAATCCTTAAAGCGATAAATGCTTTAGCGTTAACCGCCGAAACAATAAAGCCGATAAGGGAAACCTTATCGGCTTTATTGTTTTTTAGGAGATGACTTGCGGCGTCTCGTTTAATCATCTGCAGGAAGCCTGCGACAAAACACTAATGAATTACTGGTGTAAAAAACAGTTTCAATGATAACCAAGCTATCAAAAAATGCTGGACGCATTCTGCGTGGTCACTTATTAATGTTGATTGGTATAATATCCAAAATAATGGGGTATACACTGCTTAAAGTGATGGTTTACTTTTATCCGCAGACCCATCAAGTGCGTCGCCTGCCGATGCTCCGTCCACAACCATTGCTTGATTTTGCGAACGATTGACCAATACCACTAACAGCAATACCGGAAAACCTATCAAACTGGCCGCAATAAAGAAGTTGATGTAACCGTATGCATCCACGTACACACCTGAAAATCCGGCGATAAACTTCGGGAATAACAACATTATCGACGACAATAACGCGTATTGTGTCGCGCTATATCCACTACTGGTTAAACTCGACAAATAGGCAATAAATGCCGCAGTAGCTATGCCTGCACTGAAGTTATCGACCGAAATCGCCAAGGTTAAAAATGGCACGTTGTAGCCAATATAAGCCTGCCAGGCGAACAATAAATTGGTGATTGCCACTAATAAGGCTCCTAAAAATAGGATCTTCATGGTGCCATAACGCATTAATAATACCCCACCAAAGGCGGCTCCGACTAACGTCATGATTAAGCCATAAACCTTACTGATAAAAGCGATCTCTTCTTTGGTAAAGCCCATATCAACGTAAAATACATTGGCCATAATACCCATAACAATATCAGAGATACGGTAACAAGAGATTAGCAGCAAAATTAAAATGGCACTTTTGCCATAGCGTTTAAAAAAGTCAATAAACGGCAATACACTGGCGCTATATAGCCAAGCTAGAGCGCTGGCGACTTTCTTTGGGTATTTTGCAGCAAATTCAACGCGCAGTTGACGCTCTTTGTCGGTGGCATGCTTGGTATCAACGTGAGGTTCTTGGCTAAATAGGGTGGTAAGAATACCAACACCCATTAATAGCGCCATGACAAAGTATGCAGTTTGCCAAGCTTGTAAATTGTAATCATCGTTACCAGGTGACACCCACGCAGCGATAGTTAATGCGCCAGCGGTGGCAATAATCATCGCACTGCGATAACCCACTTGGTAAGCCGCCGCAAGGGCTGCTTGCATTTTTTCGGGTGCCGATTCAATCCTAAACGCGTCAATCACAATATCTTGGGTGGCCGAAGCAAATGCGAGCAATAAAGCGCATAAGGCTAAACGCTCAAGGTTAACTAATGGGTCACTAACCGACATACCTAAAATGGCGCCGACTAGGCAAAGCTGGGCAAACAGCATCCAGCCTCGTCGCCGTCCTAAAAAGCGGGTAAACAATGGTAATGACATGCGGTCGACTAGGGGGGACCATGCCCATTTAAAGGCATAAGTCAGGGCTATCCAGCTAAAATAGCCAATGGCGGCACGGTCAACGCCAGCTTCACGAAGCCAAAAGCTTAATGTTGAAAACACCAACATAAGCGGCAAGCCCGCAGAGAAGCCCAACAAGAGTAAAATGAATACACGTTTATTGTTGTAGACTGATAGGGCTTCACGGATTTGAGTCAAAAAAACCGACATAAGACAACTGGATAAAGGAGAATGGCTCTAGCTTATGTTGCCAGCGGTTAAGGTTCAAGCCATTCGCGCAGTTAATTGAATGAGTTTGGATTAAATATTGGTTATGGCCTAATACCTACACAGCTGTGCGGCATGTGGCCACCGATATTGATGTAGTCGCAGCAGTCGTGTATTTGTTGTCGGAGGTATTGATTACCTTTAATGGCCCAGCCAGACCAATGATCAAAACAATAGAGTAAATGCCAAAAGACTTTTTCGGTATCGCTCAGTTGCTCCGTGAGCGGCTTGGTGGCGATGCATTGCCACTCTTCAAGCACATCCCACATGTATAATTGAATTTCTTTGTAATCTAATTGATTATCTAAAAATGCTTTGCCGTAATAAGCCAGTTGCGGCGCTTTGGTTTCAATAAAATCATGTGCTGTCATGAATGAAGTCCTTGTTAACGGATGCATATCCCTAAAAATGAATGCATGGAGAAACAGCGTTTATATTGACTAAAATTAGAGTATAGACACAAATTTTCAGCATTGTAGAAAATGTGACAAAATTAATCTTTGTTAAAAATATTTTTAATTATTAGTTAAATCAGTATGTTATAAGCTTTTGGTTCTGAAAAGATGATGAGAATCAATCGCAAAGCCGTGAATGTTATTCAGAAATTGTGATGCAAGTCGATAACGCACTTAATCATTAGTCGTGATTAAGCGCGCTGGGCATTTTAGCGTGGTAATAAGGTGGCTTTTTTGAGTAACACCGTTTTTACTGGCACATCTGGCCAATTTAAGGTGCTGTTGTGTGCGGTTTCCACCAATGAGATGGCTTCAAGTACATCCATGCCTTCGGTGACTTCACCAAAAACGGTATAACCCCAACGACGCTTAGACGGATCTAATTTTTTATTGTCGCCGACATTAAAATAAAATTGTCGTGTGGCTGAGTGCGGGTCGTTGTCTCGTGCCATGGCAATGGTGCCCAATGAGTTTGATAAACCATTACCAGACTCATTTACGATAGGGTCCATTGATGGGCGCTCTTCGAGTTTAGTGGTAAGCCCGCCACCTTGGACGACAAATTCGGCAATAACCCGATGAAAGATCGTGTTGTCGTATTCACCTTTCACCACATAGGTTAAAAAGTTATCAATGGTTAATGGCGCGCGAGTGCGGTCCAATTCAACCACAATTTTACCCATAGAAGTATCAAACTCGACTAGCGGGTAAATTGTGTCTTTTTGAATATCAACAGCGGCAGAAGCGGATAAACTGGTTACAAGCAACAAGCTAGTGGTAAGCCATTTAAACATATTGAGAGTCCTTTTGACGACATCATACGGATGCCGCATATCACTTAACTGAGGCAACTATTTATTTACGCTGAATAAATTGATGTAGTTCTTCATCATTAAGGATTTCAGTGGTGAGTTTGTCGATTAATTGATTAATGTCAAGTTCAAGTGTGGCAAAGTCAGGGCTTAACGGACCTTTAAGGTAACCATTCGCGTTATATGATTTTGTCAGTTGCTGCTGGGCATTTTTAGCAAGTACATTAATGACTAACCGGGTATTAGACTCGAAGCTAAATGTGCTATCGGTGACATCGGCAAGCAAATAATTAAGTTGAAATTGCACCGAAGTTGATGCTGCGGGGTCAACCACATAGCCCGCTCTTATCATCCCATCGCGAAACAGCTTGTCCAATTGTTGGCGAACTGGCTCGCTTGTGCTAACTAACCGTGGTGTTGTGTCGGGATCGTTAAATCTCACCACAAAGCTGGCTTCTCGTGTATCAATGGTTTCTACTTTTACAGGGAAGTCTAATTCGGTTTGTAAATTTACAGCACCAAGCGTTGGGTTTAAGCCAACGTGAGTCGGCTCATAGCTGGCACAAGCTGTGAGTAATAGTGATGATAGTAAAATCGGTAAAAATGATTTCATTTGGCAACTATTTTGAACAAAAGGTAAGTAAAGGATACCAGAAATTGTTCACCATTCCAGTGTAATAGCAGATCGTTAATGCAATTATATTGCCGGTTAACTTACCTCATTTAGTGACGTCGCTGATGGTTATGTTATCAGTGTTAATGTTGACTTGAAGCGTTAACTAATACAGTTTAAGTTGGTTAAATTCTATTCCGTTGATGGCTTATAACACAGGACTCCAAATGCAACATGTGCAACCGCAATTAGCTCCACTGCAATTAATTCAATCAGATGGACAGCCGGTGTTTGGTGTTTTTGATGGTATGGTCGACTCACTCAACGTTAAACAGTTTCAGTTTTACAATGAGATGGACAAGCCTGCATCAGCCCTTGCAAAGCATTTTGCTTATAAACAATTTCAGTTTGCGAGCATAGTGACACCGCATTACATTGTGGCATTCGCTGTTGCTGACATTCGCTATGTCACGAATGGATTTTGTTATTTATACGAGATAAAAAGCAATAAATTGACTCAAACCCAATGGCTCAAACCGCTAGGTTTAGGTAGTCAGATGAGTCAGTCGCCTAAACAAGGTCGGGCAAAAATTGGCAGCCAGCGTAAAGGTGTCACTATTGATATTGTGGATGGTCAATGGCAAGTCGATATTCATTTAGCACATATTCAAGCTAATTTACGGTTACAACCGGCGCCGCTAAGCTTACCAATAAGCTTGTGCACTCCAACGGGCTATAACGGCTGGACCTATACGCAAAAGCATAATGGTTTGGCTGTGAGTGGACAATTAACCATTCATCATGAACCGCAACCTCTGCAGTATGCACTAGCCGGTTATGATTTTTCAGCAGGCTTTATGCGCCGTGAGACAAGTTGGCGCTGGGCATCAATTAATGCGCAAACTGAGGCGGGAGTGATTGGGCTTAATCTAGCCGCGGGAGTTAATGAAACTGGCAACACAGAAAATGTGATGTGGATAAATGGTGAGCGTCATTTATTAGGCGCTGCGCAGTTTGAGTTTAATCGCCATTCACAACATCATATGTGGCATATCACTACTAATGATGGTCAAGTTGATTTGTATTTTAGGCCGCTTAACCAGCGTAGCGAAAAGCTCAATTTACTCTGGCTGAAGAATAACTTTAGGCAATATATTGGCTATTTTAGCGGTGTCATAAGCGATAACAACGGTAATCAATACCGACTACATAATCAGCTTGGACTCACCGAAGATCATTTTGCTAAATGGTAATAAACTAGTGTTCAGCAACCACACAAAAAACAAAAATAACAAATGGAAAATCATATGGACATGGATTTACTGATTACCCACCCTGAGTGGCTATTACTGGCGTTAGCGCCACTATTTTTTATTTGTATTGCTCTGGAGTGGTGGTTTGGCGTGCGCCTAAGGCGTTTACCTGTCAGTGCCCAGTACCGTCCGGCTGAAGTGGTGTGTAATTTTGTATTAGCAGGAATGCATCAGGTGGCAGACATTATTGCAGGCTTGCTGATTGCGAAAGTGTATTTACACTTTTTTGGTTGGCGTTTGTTTGATATTGAAATGACCTTATTAACATTTGCGCTATTAATTGTTGCTCAAGACTTTTGTTATTACTGGTTTCACCGCGCCAGCCATCGTATCCGGTGGATGTGGGCTGCTCATGTTGTGCATCACAGTTCAGAAAACATGAATTTCACTACTGCATTTAGGCAAAGTCTAATGTATCCACTCGCGGGTATGTGGTTATTTTGGTTGCCTTTGGTGGTAATTGGGTTTGACCCTAACTGGGTGGTGTTTGCGGTATTGCTTAATTTGGGATTACAGTTTTTTGTTCACACCCAGGCGATTAAGTCTTTAGGCCCATTAGAGTGGATTTTTAATACACCGTCACATCATCGCGTTCACCATGGGCGTAACCCGCAATACATTGATAAAAACTACGCGGGAGTGCTGATTATTTGGGACAAAATGTTTGGCACCTTTGAGCCAGAAAATGAAACCGTGCAATATGGTATTACCAAACCCGTCAACAGTTTTAATCCTTTAGTGGTCACCTTCAGCGAATGGCGTGATATGTGGCGTGAAGTGAGCCAGCCACAATTAACGTTAACCCAGCGGTTTAACATATTGTTCGCGCCGCCAGCGACTCATCAATCGATATCGATAACATCTGATACTACACCGTCAGATACAACACCAAGCTTATAACGGTTTAATGGCTTTTATTGCATAAATTAAAGGGATGTTTTGGCCTTTATGTTGTAATCGATATCCTTTATCTTGCACATATTCTAGCCCCTCAAAACAATCGTAAGGGCTGTATGGATGTTCGTTAAATGACGCAATCGTCAGTCCTGCTTGAATAAGCGCATTGATGACTTCACTTATCGGATGCGGCCAAGTTGCCACCGTTTCGATTTGGTTATTATGGTTTTCTGTGTAAGTGACTTCATCTTCAATATCAGGTTGTGTTTGCGAGAAATAACCATAACCAGATAGCACATCATTAAATGGATGAAATTCAACTAAATGGAACTCACCACCAGGGACGAGTGCATTAACAATAGTGCGTGCCCAACTCGTCAGTTCGGGTAGCCAGGCTAATACGCCATATGAAGTAAACACCCTGTCATATTGCTGGGTGTTGCTGAGGCCAAACTGATAAATGTCACTGTTGATAAAGTTTGTGTCGAGTTGTAATTGGTTTGCCAGTTGTTGGGCGGTTGCAATTGACTCACTCGATAAATCAACACCAGTGACTTTGGCGCCTAATCGTGCCCACGATAAACTGTCTTGGCCAAAGTGACACTGTAAATGCAGTAAGCTTTTATGATTAACATCGCCCATTTGTGCTAATTCAATGGGATTTAATGATGTATTGCCGTCTATAAACGCCTGTAAGTCATAAAAAGATGACGCTAGATGAATTTTAGTTCGCTTATCCCAAGCTTGTTTATTGATTGCGATATAGTCCATTGCTTGTGTCTTATGTATTCTCGTTTGTTAAATTATACTGGGTTGACGCCACTATGACGAGTCAGCGACTTTATTGATTGGCGTAAATCAAAAAGGCTTACCAACGTGAGTTGAGCAAGCCTTTTTAGGTATTAAGTTAATATGGTTACTTGGGTTTTACCGGTTCAATTTTTCCACCTAACCATAATGAAATTAACGCTAACGGTACTAATGCTGCGCCTAAAATAAAGAATGGCGTATAGTCACCACCCTGAGTCATCATAGGCACCAGCTGGATAGTAATAATCACACTTAGTACTGCAGATGTACCACTAATACCTGCTAACGTCCCCACGGTTTTACCCGAGAAGTAATCACTTGGTAAGGTTTGCACATTACCAATGGCGGTTTGAAAACCAAATAAAATAACTGCAATCAATCCCATTGCTAACCAAGGTGTTGCTGCCTGTGAGGTTAATAACAGTGCCGGAAGCATCACAACACAACCTAATACAATCGCGCTACGACGAGCTTTGTTGACTGTCCAGCCTCGACTTAATAAATGGCCGCTAAACCAACCGCCAAACAATGCACCAATTGCAGCACCTACGTAAGGTAGCCAGGCAAATGCACCAATTTCTTTCACATCAAAGCCAAATTTTTCATTTAAATATAATGGTAGCCAGGCAACGAATAACCACCAAATAGGGTCGATAAAGAAACGTGCGGCAATTACGCCCCATGCTTGGCGATGGCCGAGTAGTTGCCCTGTGGTAGGTACATATTCTTCAGTTTGATTGGTTTCGGTGGCGCATTGCTGACCGCTAAGAATATATTGGCGTTCGGTTTCGGTAATCCATGGGTGGGCGTCAGGCGCTGATTTGTAAATAATCATCCATGGGATGATCCAGATAATCCCCAAGGCGCCTATCACGATAAACGTCGCTTGCCAGCCTAAAAATGCATATAAAAAGGCGATTAATGGCGGAGCAATAATAGAACCTAGCGAAGCGCCAGAGTTAAAAATTCCTTGGGCAAGAGCACGCTCTTTAATGGGAAACCATTCTGCATTGGCCTTGGTTGCACCGGGCCAGTTACCGGCTTCACCGATACCAAGAATGGCTCTAAACACGGCAAATGACATTGCTGTTGCCGCTATGGCGTGTAATGCAATCGACACCGACCACACCACAATCGACAGTAAAAAGCCTAAACGCGTACCAATGGCATCAAATATTTTACCAAACAGCGATTGGCCAATGGCGTAAGAGATCATAAACACAGTGATAATATTGGCATAATCACTTTTGTCTAGGCCTAAGTCTTCGGCAATGCCCGGCCACATAATGGCCAGGGCAGAGCGGTCGATATAGTTAATGACGGTGGCGAGGGCAACTAAACTAACCACTAGCCATCGTAAATGGTTTAGTTTAAACGGGCTGTTTTTCATGCTAAGTCCTCAACAAAGTCTTCACGAGGAGGACTAAAAGTATCAATTAAAATGCCGCCGGTTGGGCACACAGCACCGTGCTCAACATGAGGTGGGATAAAAAAGCTGTCGCCGGCATGAAGTATTTGAATCACACCGTCCACATTGACATGAAACTCTCCTTCTACAACATACGATACTTGAGAGTGGCGATGAGCATGCACATAACCTTCTGCACCTTTATCAAACCAAATCTTTACTGCCATTAGTTCGTGGTTATAACCCAGCATTTGACGCTTTAATCCGCCGCCAATGTCTTGTATTTCTGTTTTATCGCCAAAGCCAAAATGTTGATTCTGTTTCATTGTGTGTTGCTCCTAATTTTGTTTTAAATTTTTGCTTAATTAAATGAGCCTGTGTTGAGCGGCCCTAAAAGTTGGGCGCGGCCATTAAACGGGTACTGCACACCATTAATGTTGATGACACTTTGGTTTTGTTCGGTTAATGCTTGCTCGTGATGGTTTATTGCCAATAGATATTGTTCACCGTCTTTAAAGCGGATGTGTACTGCGGATAGCTCTGCTTGTTGGTGGTGAGTCAAGGCTGCAATGTTGCTGGTGGCGCCAATAGTGAACTCTTTTGCTGGGTTGTATTCGCCATGTGGCTCAAGCACGCTAACAAAAGTGTGATCGCTGGCTTCAACCCGATAAATAAACGCCGTTTGTTGGCGTAAGTTCATATTGGGATCGTTTGCCCCTAGCTGAGTAAACAACATTTGCTGATGTTTGCCAGTGTTAGTGCTGACTAACGTGCTATGGCTATAAAAACGACCATTGTCATTTAACCAGGTAACTCTAGCGAGTGAATCTCGAGGTTGGTCTTGGCTTAAGTTGGCGGTTGCTAACAACCATAAGTGTTGATAGCCATTATCGCTGCCCAGTGTAGACAGTTGTGTGAGTGATGCTTCTCGGTCAAAGTTGGTGTCAATCAATTGGCCTTGATAATGCACTGGTAAGTCGTATTGGTGCGACTGACTCGATGTTGCGCTGAGTATGTCGACAACAATAACAGCCTCGCGCTGTGGAATATTAACCAGAGCAAAAGTGCGCTTGAAGGCGACATCATCGTAAGCACTGTCAATCGAGGCTGACGCAAGGGTTAAGTTTTGTTGTTGGTCGTAAAAATGGATTGTCGGGTGATGTTTATTCGCTTGCTTTACCTTGCCATTAAAATGGCTTGTTTCATCGACAACTAACGTGTTGTGGGCAATCGTTTGCTTAGCCCAGCTGGTGTTTTCTGGTAAATATCCGCCGCCAGATTTAGCTTCTATATTCAAAAATCGAGCTGCACCATAGTCAGAGACAATTTCATTTCCTTGGTCGTAAAACTGCCAGGTGAGTTTATCAAAGTGGCCATGGCCCAAACCTTGTGCCGTGGCTTTGTAGACTAAGGCCTGGTCGGTTGGCTTACCATTACGCATGACCACAAGTGCGCCTTCAGCGCCTTGTTTACCGTCACGATATAACTCAGAGTTAAAAGCAAAAGGTTGTTGCAGTTGCTGGTCTAATCCTTGCGCGACTTTAAGGCCATCACCGGTTAATAAAATGGTGTTTTGTTGTTTGGCGATATCGAGTAATGTTGGGTCGGCATTTAAGCCATACGCTATTGCAACACCATTGACCAATTCGATGGTGTCTATTCCTTTGCTTTTAATGGCATCGTTTAACGGAAATAACAACTTATTGTAGCTTAGCGCTGCTGTGGTATTTATCGCCTTAAGTATAATGCCGTCTCGATACTCAAAGATTTTGCGTTGCGGTTCATTCTGTTCAATTGCTTTGGCAAAGGTAACAAACGGCATTAACGCATAACGTTGATAATAAGGCCCTTCGTTATAATAACCATCAGGTGAAAACAACTCGTCTAACTGGCGCATAAAGCCGCCTTTTTTGGCGAGGTCAAGGTCATATAAAGCACGCTCAACCCACAAGGGTTTGTTAAGTACGTAACCTGTCATGCCTACGGCTGCAGTGGCCCAGGTGCCGTGGTTATGTACTTTGTTGAAGGTGTGAGGCGACTGCTCTGATAAAAACAATGCTACGGGGATAATTGCCCCTGATTCGATTGTATTGCGCTCGGTTTGTGTCAATGCAGGGTAAATAAAGTCGTAAGCCTGAATGGTATGCACTAACCAAACGGCTTCGTTAAGGCCTTGCCAAAACAGTTTGCCTGCGTTGCTGTTTTTGCGTTTAGGGTGCACAGGTAGTTCAGGGTAGAGCGCAGCGTATTGCAGCAGCATGTTTTTTACATATTCAGCATATTTTTTATCGCCAGTAAGCTGATAAATAATGCCGGTGTCGTACATTTGCTGATAATTGCGTTTGTGCTTTTCGTGGGTATAACCTCCACCGCCATCTTGAGGTAATGGTACTTCAATAGATTGATTTAGGCCGATATCAACCTGATTAAGCTTGGCCTTAAATGCATCTTGAAAAGCCCCTTGCTCGGTAATAGCCTTCTGCATGGCTGCGACGTCTTGTTGATTAATTACAAGGTTGGGATGGCTGGCGGCATTCGCCGGTAAATTGATGCCCAATAGGGCCAGTGCAATGCCAACCAATATGACGTCAAAGTAACGCAACGTTCGACTAATACTGGGTATTGACAGCTGTTTTAGGACGTTTTTTTTCATCTTGTTTGCACTTTATTATTGTTGATGTTGGCTGTGTGCTGACCCGTGGTGACTAATTCGCTGACTTGTGGGAGTGCACTGTTGATGAGTTTATTGTTAGTGATATTTGTTTTGGGTTCGCCGACAGTATGCTCAACAACAATGGCTGCGCTGTCGCTAAAACTGTTGTGATCTATTTGGCTCACTTGTACCCCATGAAGCTTTAACAATGCAGCAGGTGAATTCTGTTTGCCCATAGCTACATCATGAAACTGGTTATGCTTAATTGAAACATGTGGGCCAAAGGTACTTTCATCTTTTCCACCGCGATATACCGAAGCGACGCTACCTTGTATATGTTCAAATTGGTTATGACTGAGTGTGAGGTATTCGGCGTTATAAATGCCTTTGTCGTCTGTTTCTTTATCTAGGCGAAAAAGATCACCTGATATGTGACTAAACAGGTTATGAGAGATATTTATTTCATCGGCAAATGCACGATTACCCGAGTCGAAAAAATGGAATTGATGGTGAGTCTTGAGCTGTTCAACGATGCTGTTGAACATCTCAAAACGATAATTAGTTAACATCCCTGTTGAACTAGTTCTAACAACACTGTTACCGCTAGCATTGGGGCTGTTTATGCCGGTTATACGTAACCCGTCGAGTTGTAAATTACCGTTATTTTGAATTTCAAACAGGCTAGGGCGCTTAAAACTGATAATGGCTTGATGCTTATTTAGGGCTTTAAACGTAAGGGGCTTAGTGATGGCTAAGATGTTACTGACGTTATAATGGCCATCTTTTAGCAACAAGATATCGCCCGGCTGAGCGCTTTGCACCGCAGTGCCTAGCTCGCCTTCTTCTGAACTCACCGTGATGATATTGCCAGATTGAAACGCAACACTAAGTTCAGATTTTGGGTACCAACTTACGCCGGTATGTTGTTTTAATGTAGGCGTTAATTTTGGCGTTGCACCGTAATGGGTTAAGGCTGTATCGCTTGGGTAGAGTAAGCCATTAGCTGCCCGCGCAAGGGGAACCTGTTGAGAGTTAAGTCCTTTGGCGATAATTGGATTGATTTTGTTGAGGCTAATATTACTGAGGTTGTCTGTAAATGTTAATCCGTTGATATCGTCATGCACGGAAAAGGGTGCGGTTGAGTTGATAAATAGGTTTTGAGTCAGTGTGCTATCTTGAGGTGGGGCTGAGCGTTCGCTGTCACTTCCCGCAGCTAGCTCGATATGCTCAAGGTTGATAAAGCTATTGTGGTTAATATTGGCATTGACCACTTGATGGTAGCGATTCAGCGGCGAGTTAGGTACGCCATTCATAATGGTCAATCCACTACCAAAGCGAGTGCCGGTTAACCCTTCAAGGTAGTTGTTGGTGACGATTTGATCGCGATTAATAATCCTGATCCCACCAGTATGGTCAATACCGTTACCTAAAAACACATTACTGTCGATGATATTTCCGTTGCCATGTCTTAGGGTTAATGTGCCACGAGACTGATAAAACAAATTGTTTTGTATGCGGTTTTTACCTGACTTAACCGAAATGATTTCAACTTCACCGTCGCAGCGGTCAAAAAAATTATTTTCGACCACGGTTAATGAGTCTGAAAGCGAGTGATGGCTGGTGCCTATTCTAATGGTTTCGCCGCCGTTAGAGCCTAGAATTGGGCGAGGGCCAAAATAGTTATGATCAATGCGATGTTGATTTTGTTGGTTATGTTCACCCTCAAGGCGAACGGCTAAGGTTACGCCTGCATTGCGTTTAGCCGTAAAATGATTGTGATCTAAGCGGTTGTGCTGGCCATACAAACCAATCCAATTGTCTGGCACTTGACGGTCTGGGTTATTGTAATTATCGATTACCATTTCGGTCACTCGTGAGTGGTTAGCCACTTGAGTATCGGTTTTTTTAAAAGAAATGACTTCTTTACTAGGCGTAAAGCCGTGTTTAAACACCAAACCGGAAACTGTTAAATACTCACCGGCTAACGTTAAATTTGATTGGCCAGATAAAATCACTTTGCCTTTAGTTTGTGCGGTTAATTCGATGGGGGCTTCTGCGTTGCCTTTCGCGATAAAGTCGATTTCAAAATCTTGCCAAATACCATTTTTTAAGATGATTTTATCACCTGGCTGTAAGTGTTTTAATGCTTGTTCGTATTGTGCTTGTGATGCCACTAAATGTTCTTGGGCATTAACCTGAACAGAGAAGGAAGCAAACATTAATAAGACTAACCATTGTGTTAATAACTTACAGGAAAAGGGTGTTTTGTTATTAAATGGTTTCATATGAACTCTCGAATATAGCCGTTTTTAATTTTCCACCAATGGTTGATTTGTCAATTGGTAGTCCTAGGTAAGTCGTCACTGTTGGGCAACAAGGCCTTTGGTGTTTACAGCAAACGAGTCTGCAACGTTGTTGGCGATAAACTTGCTTCATAAGGGCTGATGAATTGAGTGGTGGTTTTTAGCGATATAAAGGTGGCATATGAATATACTGACTGGGTACGCTTATCCCCCTTATATGTGTTTACAACTGATGTTGTGTTGTCCAATTTCATCTTAATCTCCCCAGATCAATGACTTCGATTTTTTGCTAGGCATGTCTAATTTTTAATAAAAAAACGTTAATTGTTTTCCTGAATAGAAACTAACCAATTAACGTGTCCGTGTCAATCAAATGGCTTTACCAATTATTGGGTTGAGATCGTTTTTGTTATTACCAATGCTTTGTGCGGGTATGACAATGTGCTATAGTTGTAATAGTTTGATCTAATTAACATGTTAATTAATGGTTTGCTGCGATAGTAAATACCGATAAAATGTCAGCACTAAACCTGTAAATTGGTTTTACTTTTCGAAGGAAGGTATATGAAAAACCGTCGTTTATTTTGGCGAATAGTCGATACAATTGAGGCTTCTATTGCTAGTGGTGAGTATCCGGTCGGCAGCCGTTTACCGCCAGAGCGTGAATTAGCTGAAAAATTTGATGTTAGCCGTCCCACTATTCGTGAAGCGATTATTGCTTTAGAAGTGCGTGAAAAAGTCGAGGTAAAAACCGGTTCTGGCGTGTATGTTGTTAATCATCAGTCGCAAACGGTTACTGCTAGCAAGGTTAATGCCTTTGAATTAACGCAGGCACGAGCTCTAGTTGAGGGCGAAATCGCGGCACTGGCAGCAAAAACCATTACAAGAGAAGAGCTTGAAAAACTTCATGGCACTTTAGTCATGATGAAAGACATGCAGAATGTTGAAGAAGCCGATGAGTTATTTCATCAAATTATTGCCTATTCAACCCGTAATGGCGCATTAATTAATTTATTCGAAAACATGTGGTCATTGCGTTCATCGAGCAATGAAATCATTGAAGATTACAATATTGTTTGTAGTACAGACAATAATAAGACCCTAGCTGAGCACACCTCAATTTATGAGGCGCTGTCTGCTCATGACGCTGCTGAAGCTCGTTTAGCGATGCATCGACATTTTAATCGTTTAATCAATGTGTTATTCGACAAGCTAGAGCAACAAGCATTAGAAGAAGTTCGCCGTAAAAACAGTGCGAACCGCGATTTATACTCGATTGAGAATTTGGTTAAAATTAAAGGTTAATTGCCTTTTATCAAGGCTTAGCAATATAACGCGTCAATACCCAGTATTGGCGCGTTTTTATTTGCCTAGCTCATTCTTTTTAGAGGCGATTCAGTTGATAAAAAAAGACCCCTTAGAAATGATCTAAGGGGTCGACTATCGGTATGAGACAGAGGAGCTCTACCTGTAAATATCGACATCCTTGTCGAACTTTGTCATTCATGAAACCGGCTTTGCCAAGTAAATTGCATCAATTTGATAACTTAGCCCCAGTCAAATTGAACTAAACAAAAGTGATTTTAACTGGTTAGTTAAACTATGGCATAAAGATAAACTGGTGCTAGTCGATACCGTCATCCAACCCAAATACACAACTTGGGGTAAGTTTTGTTAATTGATAATAAGCTTGGATGACTTTTGTTGTCAACCAATATTGGGTATTGGTCATACCAAAAGGAGTGGTCGCAGAGGGAAGCGTAATCGACAATAGTGCTAAGCATTGGCCCAGAAAAAACCACTGAGCCAATCGATTTGAGTGAGTTTAGAGGTTATTTCTTAGCCTGTAAGATGACAAACTTACCGTTAGAGGCAACCGTTGTGCAGTTGTTGAAAATACGTTTTATTTTGACATGGTATGCCAAGTGACGATTGCCCACTACGTGCAGTATGCCGCCTTTTTTAAGTCGTTTATAGGCATCGACAAACATTTGCCAGGCAATATGATCGGTAATGGCTTCACCTTGATGAAACGGAGGATTACACAAGACAAGATCGGGAGTCACTTCTGGCGGAAGGTGAGTTAAACAATCGTCCCAATAAAAATGTCCTTGTGGTGTTTCTTGCTCGGTATTGTCTAATGTATTGTTTTGCCAATTATGCTGTGCTGAGGCAATTGCCATGTCTGAATCGTCAACAAAATGCACTTGCGCTTGTGGGTAACATTGTTTGGCATGTAGCCCTAAAACACCATTACCACAGCCTAAATCAACGATTTGCGTAAAGTCACCTTTTGGCATGTTGTCGAGCATAATCCGCGCGCCGATGTCTAATTTATTCGCGGCAAATACATTAGCCAAATTGCTGATATTAAGACCTAACTCGTCAATTTTCCAGTTTACCGCTGGGGCAATCTTACGCGTCTTACCGTCGCTAACACAGGTAATAACACGTGTTTTTTTCCAGGTGAGACTAGCATTTGCTGGTCCGAGGTTTTTTTCTATCAATGACAGTAACGCGGCATTAATGGATTTTGCTTTTGCACCTATTAGTATTGGGGTTCCAGGCGCAAGGGTAGTGGATAAGCGCGCCAGTTGTTGGGCAAAATAATGTAAGTTTTTAGGTAATTTCATCAATACCAGTTGAGTGTTGCTATTGAGTGTCTGGCGGCTATTTATAATGCTTAATGATGTAGGTGCTAAGTGATTGTGCTGCAAATTATGTTGGCAGCCAAGTAAACTGGTTTTTGCATCGGTTTCTAGGGTAATAGGCCATTGTGGGTCTTGAGCCGCTAACGCACAGGTTAATGCCCCAAAGTTGTCGTTTAGGATTGCTGTTGGTACTACCGTTTGTTGTGCGTCAATTAAGTGCTTAATTAAATGCTCATCGGCAGCATCCCATGCTTGTAAATTTGATGCTTGTTGAGTGGGATAACGAAATAGCTCAAGTTCAATGCCTTCACAAGCAAACTGGGTGGTCATGGGTGTGTTACCTAAATGAAATTTTAATAATGTGTGCCTAAATGGGTCTATTGCGGACGTTGTAACCCAATAGATAAGTGTATTATCTCAGATATCAGTAAACGGTGCGAGACATAGCGACGCGAGCAAAGATTGCTATTCATTAAGCGGTTGAGTAAATTGGCAATATCATAAACAGTTTCAAGGGATAATGATGAAAGGTGCTGGCGGAACATCTGGTGGTATAGGGCAGTTTTTTATTGGGTTAGTGATGATGTGTGGCGGGTTTTATATGCTACTTAACGCTATTAAAATCACCAGTTCATTTGGGCTTGGCAGCCATTTGTATCACTTTGGTGGGTTTAGTCTAACCAGTGGTATGGTGATGATCCCGTTTATATTTGGGGTTGGGATGATGTTTTACAATGCTAAAAATCCATTTGGTTGGCTACTGACCTTTGGGTCACTGGTTGCACTTATTTTTGGGGTGATAAGTTCGATTAACTTTCGCTTTTCTTACATGAGCGCTTTCGATTTAATCGTAATTTTAGTGTTAAGCATTGGTGGCTTAGGGCTGTTTTTACGCTCACTAAAAGCTATCGATAACCGTTATCCTGATGCCTAAACACGTGGCTAGCAGCCGCTTGTTTGAACATCAATAACTGGCCTTGCTGTGGTTGATGTGGCTTGCCTATAACGTAAATAACATTGCGCAACGCCTGCATCTTCATCTATTACGCCATGCCAATAAACCCATGCTGTTATAGGCAATGTGCTTGCACGTTGTTGCCAATCATCCTCGGGAATATTCATTAGCATTGCAATACCTGCTGCTGTTCCGTCGGGGTAACCATAAACTAAATCAACATCAACGCCATCAATATCAAGTGTTGTGGTTTCGAGTCTTTCAACACCTGCTATCGCAGCTTTTGAATACGTTAATGTGGCAGCCGATTGCATCGCGCTTTCCATGCCAACCATTGTTGAGACAATTGCATCTTTACGTAAATCGATAAAGCGGCTGTTTGCCACAATGGCAAGTATTGCCAAAATAATGATCACCACGACGAGTTCAATTAAGGTGAAACCCCGTGATTGTTTAGAGATTAAAATATGTGATTTTTTCATGGATTATTTTTATTGTTATTTATCGGTTCATTAATGGTTAAATCTGTAGATCATTGATCTACTTGATGTCGTTTTGTTGTTATTATCAGTTTATCTTAGATTTGTTTGTTGGTTAATACTGTGACGAATTCAACGACTGCAACAGTTTCTTCTAAAAGTGCTACTACACCTTACCGCGTTTTGCCCTGGATTTTACAGTTTTTATCACCTTATAAAATTAAAGTGGTTGCCGCAATTGTGTTTTTGTTTATTGGCTCATTGGCGTGGTTGTCGTTAGGGCAAGGCGTAAAACTGATGGTCGATGAAGGGTTTATTGCAGACAACGCCAGTCGATTAAATGAAATTATATGGCTTATTATCGGGATTACCGCAATCAGTGGTACTGCGGTGTTTTGTCGTTTTTATTTGATGACTTGGCTTGGCGAGCGTGTCAGCGCAGACATTCGCTTGCAAGTGTATCAGCACTTATTGTCGTTATCGCCAGGCTTTTTTGCCACTCAACGAACGGGTGAGGTCATTTCGCGATTTACTGCCGACAGTACCCTAATTCAGAGCGTGGTGGGTTCGAGTTTGTCGATGGCATTAAGATCGGTTGTCACTGTGGCAGGTGGCATAGTGATGATGGGCTTTACCAGTGTAAAACTGACTTTGTTGGTGTTGTTAGCGGTGCCTTTAGTGCTGGGGCCAGTGAGCTTTTTTGGTCGTAAAGTGAGAGTGTTATCGCGTAAAAGCCAAGATAGGGTGGGTGATTTAGGTGCCTACATCGATGAAACCTTACATGAAATCCACACCGTTCAGGCCTACACACATGAGGCGAAAGACCGTCAACTATTTACAGATCGTGTCGAAGCCGTTATGCATGTTGCTAAGGGGCGGATTAAGTATAGAGCCTTGCTTATTTCGACGGTGATGTTTTTAAGTATTGCAGCAATTGCTTTTGTCACCTGGGTGGGTGCTCAAGATGTAATGAGTGGCAATATTACTGGTGGTGAATTATCTGCGTTTATGTTTTACGCAGTGATGGTGGCTGGTGCCGTGGCAACCATCAGTGAAGTGTTCAGTGAGATCCAGCGTGCATCTGGTGCTGCGGAGCGTTTACTTGAGTTAGTCTATACGCCGATTGATATACCTGAGCAAGCATTACCGCAACAATTACCGACACCAGTAAAGGGGCAGTTAGATTTTAATCAACTGGTATTTGCCTATCCATCTGATATGAATCAAGAGGTGATAAAACAGTTATCAATGCGGATTCAACCTGGGGAGCGAGTTGCGCTCGTTGGGCCTAGCGGCGCGGGTAAAAGTACCTTGTTTGAGTTGATGATGCGATTTTATCAACCAAAATCTGGGCAGATATTATTAGATGGTATTGATATTTCAACACTGTCGTTAGCGGCGTTGCGACAGCAGTATGCACTCGTGCCTCAAGAGTCGGTAATATTTGCAATGAATGTATTCGAAAATGTGCGTTATGGTCGTTTAGACGCTACTGACGATGAAGTGATTCAGGCCTGTATTGCAGCAAAAGCAGATGAGTTTATTACTGAGTTTAACGAGGGCTATTTAACTTATTTAGGCGAACGTGGTGTACGTTTATCTGGTGGCCAAAAGCAACGTATTGCCATTGCCAGAGCCATATTAGCTAACAGACCTTTGTTGTTACTTGATGAGGCAACCAGTGCCTTAGATGCGGTGAGTGAAGTGAAAGTGAAACAAGCTTTGGATTCATTGATGGCTTCTCGCACTACCGTCATTATTGCTCATCGCTTGGCGACAGTGATTAACGCCGATCGTATTTTTGTGATGGATAAGGGCCAGCTAGTGGCAAGTGGTACTCATAATGAATTAATGGCCAGCAATGCGTTATATCGTGAGTTTGCCAATCTGCAGTTATTGATGGATTCAGAGCCAGCATAGGTGCAAAAAAAGGGCCTAAAGCCAGGGCGAGATCGCGAATGTTTTATGTACAAGTTGAGTGTATTTATTAAACTACATTTGTTCGGAATCTTATCACCTCAAGAATGATTGGAAATGATTCTATACTGAAAATATTCATTGTGAGCAAAAAATGCACACTCATGCGGTTGCCCTGGGTCTAAAGCTGATAAAAAAGATGCCGAAGCATCTTTTTTATCAGTGGTAGTGTGATTATTATCCCTAGCTCAGCTTATTTGCGCAGTTCCCTGCGTAAAATTTTTCCTACAGTACTTTTCGGTAATTGATCGGTAAACTCAATTATTCGCGGTACTTTGTACGCGGTTAATTGGCTGCGGCAATAGTCATCAATCAGTAGTTTAGTCGCTTCGATATCATCTGGTTGCTGCTTTAACACAATCACCGCTTTAACGGCTTCGCCGGTACGTTGATCTTCAACGCCGACCACGGCACATTCAAGTACTAGCTCATTGGTTGATAAGACATCTTCAACTTCATTCGGGTAGACGTTAAAACCAGACACAATAATCATGTCTTTTTTACGATCTACAATGGTGTGATAACCATCTTCACTGGCAATAGCAATATCACCCGTTTTAAAGAAGCCATCTTGAGTCATGACTTTGGCTGTTTCTTCGGGTTTGTTCCAATAACCTTGCATTACCTGAGGCCCACGAACGGCTAACTCCCCAGCTTGCCCTGTCGCCACTTCGTTGTCTTCCATATCCAGCACTCTCACTTCAGTCGCTAATACGGGTTTACCAATGGTGCCGAGGCGTTGATGTCCTGGTGCGTTTAAGCTTACAACGGGTGAAGTTTCAGATAAGCCATAGCCTTCAGAAATCATACAACCTGTGGTTTGCTGCCATAAGTTAGCTGCAGCGCTTGTCAATGCGGTTCCGCCAGAAATGGTAATGGTCATCTTGCTGAAATCTAACGCTTTAAATTCTGGTTGATGACATAAACCCACAAATAAGGTGTTTAAACCTGCAAACCCGGTAAAAGGGTAGGTTTTCATTGTATTGATTAACCCTGCGATATCGCGTGGGTTAGGGATAAGCACTGAGCAGCTGCCAGATTCAAAGTACAGAACTAAATTCACCATAAATGCGTAGATGTGATAAATCGGCAGCGGAGCCACAAACACGTCTTTGCCCTCATTCATGGTGCTTGCAATACGTGATTTAACTTGGCCTGAGTTCGCTAAAAGGTTGCCATGATTGAGCATCGCCCCTTTCGATAAACCCGTTGTGCCACCTGTGTATTGTAAGGCTATCAAATCATCATGGGTTGGCTTAACTGCCTGATAAGGATGTTTCTCCCCCTCGGCTAACACATCTAAAAATGTCACTTTTGCAAACGGTGTCTCTGGTTGAGTTTGCGGCTGGATAAGATCCATTGCATGTGTCGAAATAACCAGCTCAACGGGGGTGTTATTGACGACATTTGTGAGTGTTGGCAATAGGTCTGATAGTACGATTAAGGCTTTTGCGCCTGAGTCGTTAAATTGATGGGTCAATTCGCGTTCGGTGTACATAGGGTTAGTGTTAACTAACACCATACCTGCGCGAATTATGCCATAAGCTGCGATAACAAATTGAGTAATATTAGGCAGTTGAAGCGCGACTCTGTCCCCAGGTTGTAAAGTAGTGCAATGTTGTAAATAGGCTGCAAAATGACGTGAATCGCGTTCTATTTCGCTAAATGTTGTGTCTTTCCCCAAGCATGCGTAAGCAGTGTTTTGCGCATATTTTTGACACGACTTTTCGATCAGGTCGACGATAGAAGTATATTGATGTAAATCGAGTGTTGAATCAGCATCATAAGGCATGCATACCCCCAGTAAATTTTGAGTTGTTATTGTAATAAAAATCAAACGTCCGTTTAGATTGCATTACTAACCTACACTCGTCTTGAGTAATTGGCAAAGGTTGTATTGATATTGAAAAATTCTTCCGTTTTCTGTCATTTAAAACCTACAAGCAGCGCAAGTGTGTGTAAATAAATTTATACAGTTGGGCTTTTAAGTCAGTTTCACAACCAGAAGCGTTATATTTCAAAAAAATTCACCTGTGATCTATATCACAAACAAATCAGAGGTTTACCTAGTTAATTGCGGAGTTATTATTTAGTTATTGCTTATTTTGTTTCAGAAAGTGTTAGCAATTGTATTTTTGTTGTTATAGAAATGTAACTGAAATAGGGATCGTTTCACACAATAAAGAGTTGGTTTTAGGACTGAATCACCTAAAAATCACTCGAAACACTAAAACAATAAGCAGTTGGGAAGATAATAATGATGCAATCAAAAAAGACTAAATTTGGTTTTAGCTCATTGAGCTTAGCCATTTCATTCGCGCTTGCCGGTACGGTTGTTAGCAATCAAGTTTTTGCTGCTGATGACGAAACTACAGCCAAGGAAAACGTTGAGAAAATCGCTGTTGTTGGCTCTCGAGCGGCACCACGCTCTATTGGTGACTCGCCTGTACCGGTAGACATCATCAGTAGCGACGATCTTAAAAAGAACGGCTCAACCGATATGATTGATATGTTGGTGACTTCTGTTCCTTCTTTTAACTCTCGTGCTCAACCAATCAGTGACGCGGCGACGCTTGTTCGTCCTGTTAACCTACGTGGTTTGCCATCAGACAGTACGCTGATTTTGGTTAACGGTAAACGTCGTCACCGTGCATCGGTTATTGCGTTCCAGGGAGGTGGGATTAACGATGGCGCTCAAGGCCCTGACATTTCAGTTATTCCTGGCGTGGCATTAAAGCAAGTTGAAGTCTTACGAGACGGTGCGGCTGCGCAGTATGGCTCAGATGCGATTGCGGGTGTCATGAACTTTGTATTAAAAGATGCCTCAGAAGGCGGTTCGATTACCGTGAGTCAAGGCGAGTATTACGAAGGTGACGGCGCAGCAACAACGATTGACGGCAATATTGGTCTACCGCTAACAGATGATGGTTTTATTAACATCAGTGCGCAATATAAAACTGCCGATGCGACTAGCCGTAGTGTTCAGCGTCCTGATGCCGCTGCCATTGCTGCAGGTGGCAATACCGCAATTCAAGACCCAGCGCAAACTTGGGGTAACCCAGAAATCGAAGATGATTTTACCGTCTTTGTAAACTCTGGCTTTGACATTAATGACAATACCCACTTGTATGCATTCGGTAACGTGTCTTCACGTGAAGCAACAGGTGGTTTCTATTATCGTAACCCGCACAATCGCGGTAACGTTTATTCTGTAGACGGTGGTGAAACACTACTTGTTGGCGATGTTGGTTTAGCTGAGAACGGTGTGGCGTCGTGTTCTTGGGTGGGTAATGTATCTGCAAATGTACCCAACGTGTTAGCAACTGCTGATTATCAATCGATGGTTGCCGATCCGAATTGTTTCTCTATGAACCAAATCCGTCCAGGTGGTTATACACCGCAATTTACCGGTAAAATTGAGGACATGTCTTTCTTTGCGGGTATTAAAGGGACTTCTGGCGAATGGAACTATGATGTTAGCGCCGGTACTGGTAGCAATAAAGCGACCTTTGGTTTAAAAAATTCACTTAACCCGTCTATGGGGTTAGATACGCCTACTGATTTTGATACGGGTTCTTATGAGCAAGTAGAAACTACATTTAACGTAGATATGAACCGTTATGTCACTATTGGCAGTTTAGAAGATATTAGCTTTGCGACCGGTTTTGAATGGCGCGAAGAGTCATTTGAGATTGGTCAAGGTGAAGAGGCTTCATGGATTGCCGGCCCTTATGCTAGCCAAGAGTTTAATATTGGCTCACACGGTTTTAAAGGTTTTGGACCAGAATCGGCAGGTAAGAACAAGCGTAACAACATCGGTGTTTATACCGACGTTGAAGCTTATCTAACGAATGACTTTTTGGTTGGTGTGGCTTTACGTTACGAAGATTTCTCTACATTTGGCGACACGTTAAACTATAAGTTAACTGCTCAGTATATTGCTACTGATGAACTGTCGTTCCGTGCATCTCACAGTACAGGTTTTCGCGCGCCAACGGTGGGTCAAGAAAACGTAGTGAATACTCAAACATCAATTGTTAATGGTGATTTGATCCAGACCTTTATTGCGCCGCCAACGAACCCTCTCGCCGCATTTTATGGTGGTGAAACGTTAAAGCCTGAAGAGTCTGTCAGTTATGCAGCAGGTTTTGTGTATGAATACGAAAACCTATTCTTAACCGTGGATTACTACAACATTGAAGTTACAGGTCGTATTGCACAGTCTAGCCAAATTTCGGTTGAAGAAAGTGACTATGATGCACTAAGAGCCGCTGGTGTTGAGTTTCCAGAGTTAATTTCTGCGGTAACTTATTACACCAACGATTTTGATACCACTACTCAAGGTATCGATGTTGTGGGTTCTTACAGCATGGATCTGTTTTCTGGTGATGCTAAGTTCAGCTTAGCGTACGGCTGGACAGACACTAAAGTTGATAAGTTTGACGAAGCCACAACAGACTTAGGTAAAGTGCGTCGTTTAGAAGATGGCATTCCTGCACATCGTGCCACATTAACGTGGGGCCAGAGCTGGGATGATCTAAGTACGTCTGTTCGTGCGAACTACTTTGGTGAGTACTACGCGACACATGCTGATGATACGTCTGATTGGGGGTCTGAAACCGCGGATGCTGCTGTGACAATTGATGTTGAAGTGAGTTATGCGGTTATGGATAATCTTACGGTATCTGTGGGTGCTAACAACATCTTCGATCAAGAAGCGCAAAAGCTTAAAGATGGTACTCTAGGTGCGTTAGGTGCGGTGTACTACGAAAGTGGTCCATTTGATTACAACGGTGGCTACTACTACGGCCGTGTAAACTATCGCTTCTAAACTTTAAGATGTGTTAACCGTGCTTACGGTTACTTTTAATAAAAAAGACTGCCTTGGCAGTCTTTTTTATTTTGTTATCAATTGTGGGGCTGGGCTAGCGACAAAGCATAGTGTATGTCGTCAATCATCAATACTTTAGGGAGTTCAATACCGTCAGGGTAAACGGAGCTATATACTTTATTAAAGGGGGTTCCGGCTACGGATTGTTGCCCCATGTATTGCTCGATTACTGTATCGGGTTGGGTCCAGTCACCTTGCATAAGGATAATGTTAGATTGATTTAATTGATTGACCACTTGTTCTCGGTGTAACACATTCGCTTTATTCGTTTGGCATGGCACGCACCAGTCGGCGGTAATATCCACGAATACGATTTTCCCTTGCGACACATATTGGGCAATTGTGTCTGGTTGCAGTGGTTGCCAACGTAGCGCTTGATAAGCCAGATAATCTTCGCCTTTATTGATAAATGCAAGCACGCCAGCAAAACAAATACCCATTATAACTAACATTACAATGACTAAGGTTGGGATTGATTTCCCTTTGATTTTAGCCAAGGTGAGTCCCGCGACTGCTGCAAAAATAATCCCTAACAATATCATCATCATTGTTGTCATGGTTTTCTCTGTTATTGCTTTATCAAATACACAAGTGGCGTTACATTAGCAGCGCACGCTTAATTGGTTGTTAAAAATAAAATAGAGGTGTTATGACGTTTAGTGCTTGGTTAGGATTATTAGCCATTTGTTGTTTGGGAGCGATGTCGCCAGGGCCGAGCTTAGCAATGGTAGTAAGGCATACTTTGAGTGGTGGTCGTTTACATGGCGTGGTGTGTGCCTGGGCGCACTCGATTGGTATCGGTGTATATGCGTTAGTGACATTGCTTGGATTAGCAGCAGTACTTAAAGCCTCGCCAATGATTTTTAATGCCATTGCTGTAGTGGGCGCGCTGTATTTGGCCTGGATAGGGATTCAGTCATTGCGTTCTAAAGGAGGAATGCAGCAAAAATTAGCCGCGGGTAAGCCGAGCCGTTTGTGGCAGGCTGCACGTGATGGCATTGCGATTTCATTATTCAACCCTAAAATTTTATTGTTTTTTTTAGCATTATTTAGCCAGTTTGTACTTGCGGCACAAACCACAGTGGGTCAGGGGTTAATCGTTTTTACTCCGTTAGTGGTTGACGGTCTTTGGTACACCATCATCGCATTTGTATTATCACATGCAGCGGTATTGCCTAAGCTGCGTGAAAAATCGCAATTAATTGACCGTTTGTCTGGTGTGGTACTGATTTTACTGGCAATAAGAGTGATTTACTCTTTGGCCTAAAGTTGGCTAGAAAAAAAACCATCTTAAATAAGATGGTTTTTTTGGTAAACAAAAGAGCGTTACTCTCCGTTAAATACTTGTACGCCATCGTCAGCTGGTTTTTGAGCTGGTACCGGAGGATGAGCAATATGGTCATCAAGGTTTTCATTGAGCATGGCTTTAAATTCGCTAGAAAACCATTCTAGAGCATTGTCTTTTTCTGCTGCTAAGTCGGTTGACTTAATTGCGGCTTCAAACGCGTTATAGCGTGCTGATGCAAATCTCATCGCGGTACCGACTTTGCCAATATCATTTTCTTGTTGGCTTAATTGATTGGCAAGAGCAATAAATTGGTCAGCTATTTGATACATGGTGAGTTCAGTTTTTTCTTCAGACATCATATCCACTTTTGGTGAGTTAGTTTCTATCGAGTGTAACGATTTCTATTTAAAATATCAGGTAAAAAAATTAACGAATGAGATCTTAATCGACAGAACACTTGCACATGTCATCTCAAATAAACAGCAATGCTTTATTTGCACACTCGTGTTTGCCGACCTGTCATGGCATCATATTTATCCGTTTATATTATGTGTTAGAGAGAATGTGATGCTAAACAGTTGGCAGGCCTTGCTAGAACAACAAGCTAATCAACCTTATTATCAACAGCTGCAACAGTTTATTGCTTCACAACGTTCTGAAGGTAAAGTGATCTACCCTCCCTGTGACGAAGTGTTTACTGCATTTGATTTAACCCCGTTAAACGAGGTGAGAGTGGTGATACTAGGACAAGATCCTTATCATGGCCCTAATCAAGCGCATGGGTTGTCTTTTTCGGTTAAAAAGGGGATAAAGCCTCCGCCGTCATTAGCCAATATGTATAAAGAGCTTTGCAATGATATTGACGGTTTTACGTTGCCAGAACATGGCGAGTTAACAAAATGGGCAAAGCAGGGGGTATTGCTGTTAAACACGGTATTAACGGTAGAGCAAGGGGCGGCGCATTCTCATGCAAAAATGGGGTGGGAAACCTTTACCGATGAAGTGTTAAAGCTATTAAATGCCCAAGCTAGGCCAATTATTTTTGTATTTTGGGGAAATCATGCAATTAAAAAAGGTCGATTAATAACGGCATCGCAGCATGAGGTTTTAACAGGGCCCCACCCGTCGCCATTATCGGCTTATCGCGGTTTTTTTGGGTGTCAGCATTTTTCGAAGATTAACAAAATCTTACTTAGCAGAAATGAAAAGGCCATTGATTGGCAAGTGTAGACGCTTAGGCGCATTCAACCCCAGTTAAATGCGCCATGACGATTAATTATTACGGTTTACAGATAGGTGAGCTAAAGAAATCAACGCTTGCTTATAATCGCTGTCAGCGAAAACAGCTAAAGCATCAATGGCTTTTTGAGCTTCTGATTGTGCTTTTTCTTCGGTGTAGGCTAATGCACCCGACTCTTCTAATGCTGTTAAAATCTCATCGATAGCTTTAGTGCCATCGCTTTGCTCAATGGCTTCACGGATGAGCTTTTTAGCCGCATCTGAACCATGTTCCATAGCATAGATTAACGGTAGTGTCGGTTTTCCTTCTGCCAAATCATCACCAATATTTTTGCCTAATTCATCGGCGTTGGCGGTGTAATCGAGCAAGTCGTCTGTGAGCTGAAATGCGGTGCCCAAAAACTTGCCATAATCGCCAAGGGCTTGTTCTTGCTCTGGAGTCACTTTGGCGAGCACTCCTGCAAGTTGAGTGGCGGCTTCAAACAACTTGGCTGTTTTACAGTAAATCACCCGCATATAGTTTTCTTCGCTGGTATTAGGGTCATTACAGTTCATTAACTGCAGAACTTCACCTTCAGCAAGAATATTGGTGGTATGCGCAAGCACTTTGAGCACTTTCATGCTGTCGAGTTCGGTCATCATTTGAAATGAGCGAGTATACAGGAAGTCTCCTACCAACACGCTGGCACTATTACCAAATAACGCATTGGCGGTTTCGCGGCCACGGCGTAAGGTAGATTCATCAACAACATCGTCATGTAACAAAGATGCTGTGTGAATAAATTCGATAATAGCCGCAAGTTTAAGGTGTTGATCACCTTGATAATCGACGACCTTCGCCGCCAATACTGATAATAACGGACGTAAACGCTTACCGCCGCCATTGATGATGTAAAAACCGAGTTGGTTAATTAAGGCTACATCAGATTCAAGTTGTTTATATATCAGCTGATTGACTGCTTGCATATCAGTGTCAGCCAGTTGACGAATGGCGTTTAAATCCATAATAGTCTCTGGTTGTTGGGCGACAGGGTTTGCACCCTTAATAAGTCATATCGAATTTGAGCGCATATCTTACAGGATATGGCCACTATTTTTCAAAGTATCTATTCTACTAAGCTTGTGTTACATAACGCAGATTTAGCATTTAATTGCTTAACTTAAGCTCGCAATGCTTCAGCATGAAGTAAAACCAAGCATTAAGATGCTTGGTTTTACGCAAGCCTCTTACGCAACATATATTAGCTAATTTTTAGGTAAGGCACATTAGCTATTAATGAATAGTGTGCGGTTATGTCGTCTTTTTTATTTGAATGCAAATTAGGGCTTGCCTGATGCAAAATCTTCGCGTAGAATCCGCGCCCATTGTCATTAAAAGTTTTTTAGCACCTAGTCTCGTCAATAATATGAGTTAGCGTGTTAGTCATTTGGAGTAAAATAGCTATGTACGCTGTTTTTCAAAGTGGCGGAAAGCAACACCGTGTTGCTGAAGGTCATACAGTTCGTTTAGAAAAATTAGAAGTTGCTACTGGTGAAACCGTAGAATTCGATCAAGTTTTATTGATTGCTGACGGTGAAACAGTGCATGTTGGTGCTCCTTTAGTTGCTGGCGGTAAAGTCGTAGCTGAAGTAGTAAGCCACGGTCGCGGCGAAAAGGTAACTATCGTTAAGTTCCGTCGTCGTAAGCACCACGACAAGAAGATGGGCCACCGTCAGTGGTTCACTGAAGTTAAAATCACTGCGATTAACGCATAATTTAGGAGTCTAACTCATGGCACATAAAAAAGCTGGCGGTTCTACTCGTAACGGCCGCGATTCAGAAAGTAAACGTCTTGGTGTTAAGCGCTTTGGCGGTGAATCAGTTCTAGCTGGTAACATTATCGTTCGTCAACGTGGTACTAAATTCCACGCTGGTATTAATGTAGGTGTTGGTCGTGACCACACATTATTTGCATTAACAGACGGTAAAGTGAAGTTTGAAGTTAAAGGTCCTAATAACCGTAAGTTTATTAGCATCGAAGCTTAATTCTTTACAAAGCTAGATCTCGAAAGCCCTGCCTATGGTGGGGCTTTTGTGTTTTTTATATCATTAAATTTCCGTGTGAAGTTTGATGATTTTAGTTTATATGCAGTAGGCGATATCGTGATGAATGCTATCTTCAGCGCTTTCCTGCAAATCCCAGTGATTTGGGGTTATAATTACAGAATAAGTGGCGTCAGGAGTCAGTATGAAGTTTGTTGATGAAGCGAATATTCGCGTAGAAGCAGGTGACGGCGGAAGCGGTTGCGTGAGTTTTAGACGCGAAAAATATGTTCCAGATGGTGGTCCAGATGGTGGTGATGGTGGCGATGGCGGCAGTGTTTATCTGCAAGCTAACGAAAACTTAAACACCCTAATTGATTACCGTTTTACTCGTTTCCATATGGCTGAACGAGGATCAAATGGCCGTGGGCGTGACTGTACAGGTCATGGTGGTGCTGATTTGGTTCTTCAAGTACCCGTAGGTACTCGTGCTATCGATCAAGAAACTGAAGAATCATTAGGCGATTTAACTACGCATGGACAAAAACTGCTAGTCGCTAAAGGCGGTTTCCACGGCCTAGGCAATACACGCTTTAAAAGCAGCACTAACCGTGCCCCGCGTCAAAAAACGCTAGGCACACCAGGTGAAGTTCGCGCACTTAAACTTGAGCTGTTGTTGCTAGCAGACGTAGGTTTACTTGGTATGCCAAATGCGGGTAAGTCGACCTTTATTCGTGCGGTTTCACGTGCGACGCCAAAAGTGGCTGACTATCCGTTTACCACATTAGTGCCTAATTTGGGGGTTGTTAACCCTCGTCCAGGTCAAAGCTTTGTTATTGCAGATATCCCTGGGCTGATTGAAGGTGCTGCTGAAGGTGCTGGTTTAGGTATTCGCTTCTTAAAGCATCTTGAGCGTTGTCGTATGTTGTTGCACATTATTGATATCGAGCCTATTGATGGCAGCGATCCTGTGCACTCTGCTCGCGCAATTGTGGGCGAGCTTGAAAAATATTCACCTAAGTTGGCGTCTAAGCCACGTTGGTTAGTGTTTAACAAGACCGATTTATTACTTGAAGAAGAGCTTCAAGAGAAAATCGACCACATTGTGAAAGAGTTAGATTGGCAAGGTGATGTATACACTATGTCAGCTTACAACCGCACAGGAACTGAAGAGTTAAGCATTAAGATGCTTGATTACATCAAGAGTATTCCGGTGGTTGAAGAGTTATTGCCAGAAGACAAAGATGTCGAGTTTAAGTGGGATAATTATCACCAAGGTGCAGATGATTCAGTTAATGAAGATTATGATGATGACTTTGATGATGATTTCGACGATGATGATTACGATGTAGAAGTCATCTACCAACGTTAATTTGCTCATTTGAGGATATCGTGTACGCAGATAGCCAAAATGATATAACCCGCCTTGTAGTTCGCTGTGCGCAATTACTGTTGGCCTATGGTGCTGAGTCTGATCTCGTTGAAGAGATCAGTCAGCGTCTTGGTAAGGCTCTCGGGCTTGCCAGTATTGAATTATCAATTTCTTCCAATGCACTTGTGCTCACGAGCCTTGTTCATGGCCGTTGTATTACCACCACGAGACGCATTCGTGCTCATGGCATTAATATGATGGTCATATGTGAATTGCAGCGCATCTGTTTGCTGACCGAAAAGGGCATTTATGGTGCCAATGAAGTCAGACGACGCCTAGCGCATATCAAGCCTAAATCTTACCCAGCAATTGCCGTTGTCCCAATGATTGGCTTGTCTTGTGCTAGCTTTTGTCACTTATTTGATGGTGACTTAATTGCCAGCATCATTACCTTTTTTGCTTCCTCTATTGGCATGATGGTGCGTTTATTTTTAGCATCACGGCATTTCAATTTGTTAGTCAATTTTTCGCTTACCGCATTTGTTATTACTGCGGTGGCTCAAATGGGTTATTTATGGCCTATTACCCAAACTCCTCAAGCCGCAATGGCAGCGAGTGTGCTCATGTTAGTGCCAGGCTTTCCGTTGATTAATGCCATTTCTGATATGGTAAAAGGCCACATGAATGTAGGCATATCACGTTGGGGGCATGCAACTCTTTTGACTCTCGCGTCAGTGATTGGCATTACCATTGCGATGCAAATGGGTGGTATTTTTTAGATGTTATCTTTTTTAAATTTACTGCTCCATGATGCGTTTTTCTCGGCAATTCCCGCAGTGGGTTTTGCCATGGTATTTAACGTACCTAAACGTTATTTAGTTTATTGCGCAATTGCTGGTGCCATTGGTCACAGCTCGAGAACCGTACTTCTGCAATTTTCTATGCCAATTGAGTGGGCTACGTTTGTTGCTGCAGCCATCGTTGGCCTTATCACTATTCGTTTTGCTAAGCGTCATTTAGCGCCACCATTGATGTATGCCGTTGCGGCTATTATTCCTATGGTGCCTGGAACTTACGCATTTAATACCGTGATTGCGCTGATTCAATTAACGGCTCAAAGCCAAGTGAGCCCAGAGCTTACTGCACAGGTGATTGTAAACGGCCTTAAAACGGTGTTTATACTAGGTGCTCTGGCTGTGGGGTTAGCATTACCAAGCCTGCTGTATTACCGTACCAGACCAATTATTTAAGTTGATATACTGAGCGGCATGTTCAGTAAACCTATCTGTTCGTTTACTCCTCGAGATAATAAGGATTTAACTCAATGCGTATCGCAATGATTGCCGCTATGGCAAACAATAGAGTCATAGGTAAGGACAACAAAATGCCATGGCATTTACCGGAAGACTTACGCCATTTTAAGGCTATGACACTTTCTAAGCCGGTGATCATGGGGCGCAAAACTTATGAGTCAATCGGTCGACCTTTACCTGGGCGTCACAATATTGTGATTAGTCGTAATCCTCTGCTGACCATTGATGGTGTGACCTGTGTTACCGACTTTGATGCTGCACTCAAAGCCGCAGGTGATTGTGCTGAAGTCGTTGTTATTGGCGGCGGTCAACTTTACGAACAATTGCTGCCTCAAGCTGACGTATTGTACTTAACTATGATTGATTTAGATGTTGATGGCGATACGGTATTTCCGGTTTGGGATGACGGATCGTGGGTTTTAGAGAATTCAGAAAGCTTAACAAACGACAAAGGATTGCAATATAGCTTTAACACACTCGTGAAAAAATGTTAAATTAATCACGTAAACCCTGAGATTTTTGTATATCTGTGGAGTTTAACGCTCTGCGTGTACAAGCTATATAACAATAAACAGATAAAGGAGAGTCAGATGCGCCTATTGCCTGTGGCTATTGCGGCCCTGATTGCAGCATCTTCTGTGTCAGCCCCTGCTGTTGCCAATACAGAACAATTAGTAGCAAACATTTGTGACTATGTACAATCAGACGACAAAAACCGCTTACGTAAAAAGTTAAAAGAAAGTCGCGTTAAACTACGTAATGTTTATTCAAGCATTTCTTGTGATGGCAGCAGTTTATTGCGTACTGCCTACAATTCAAGTGCTAATGATGTCGGTGAGTTTATCGCAAAACGTATGCCATCGTCTGACTTAGCAGCCCCAGAGGCTGACGGCACAACCATTTTAGACTGGGCCGCGGCCAATGGTCATGATGGCGGCCCTATCACTGCAGCGATTAAAGACCGCGTTGGTGGCTAATCTTAATCAGACGATAAAGTGTTAACCGATATTGACCGGGTTAACTAAAAATACCGATAACATGTTATCGGTATTTTTTTGTTTGCCCAGCGAAGCTGGCAAACCCGTCAGGTTGAAAGAAACCTGAATCACCCCGACTGAGGGGAAGATAATCCGAATGGCAAGGGCGTTGCTGGCCAACGGCAGGGTCTGAAGGAA
>NZ_BMQV01000015.1 GCF_014648295.1 Shewanella saliphila | reverse complement strand
TAAGCTTGTTTAATATCGCTTCTTTAAATTGAACTGAATGCCTTTGATAATTCACTTGCTTTAACTTACCGCGCCCTGTTTATTTGTAAATTAATTGAGGCGACAACTATCCTGACACAGGGGGATCCGAACCACCAAAGATCCTATTTTCAGTAAATATACTTCTCTGTTCGTAATATATTTCACGTTTAATTCTATAAACAGGTATTGTCATTAAATCAATTTGATACATTCAGACTCTCAGTTACGAATTAGGTGTATAACGCTTTGCTCACCGGAAAAGTAGGAGCGCATGCGAGTAATTTTCCTAGTCCAGCAATTTGATACTTATGAGCCCTCTCCCTAGCAAGCCGCATCAGTAGTATGCTTAAGGTGACTAAACAACAGGAGAAAGCTCAATGAAATTTTATAATAACTCACATCCATACTACTGTGGTATTGATTTACATGCACGTTTACTTTCGTCTGTATCATTGACTCTAAAGGGGAAGTTGTAGGCCATAAAAAAATAGGTGCCCGTAAAGATGACTTACTGCTCATTTTGGAACCGCTGTAACGTTCGTATGGATAAGCCAATTTCTTCACAGGCCCTCTCTTTTCTTGCGCCTGAGGTAACAGCTTCATCAATCAAGGATGCGTAATGCTGCCTATCTGTGAGTGAGGTTAACTGTCCTCGTCTTCCCCCCAGTAGGCATTTAACTTTTTTTTCAGTACCAATGATGCTTTAACTTGTTCAGGATAAAGCCCTTTTTCACGGCAATACTGACTTAATTCAATTTCGCTCAATGCTGCCGTTTCTAAAACAACTGAAAACTTTTGCTCTGGTGACCAATCATCAGAACGATTACTACCTGCCAAACCCGCACCTGCTTTTAAATACTTATTTTGCCAAGAATACAAAGTCGATAAGTTGATACTTTCTCGCTTTGCGAATTGACTTAATGATAAGCCACTTTCAAGGAGCTTTCTAACGGCGTTTGGCATCCAATTTGCGGTCAAAACTGCTTCTTGCCTGCTAGTTTTTATAAGTTTACTTCTTGATTCAAGCCGAAAGAACGATTTCAAAAAATTGTGTGAAGCATGATTATCTGCTCATCATTAATCTATCAACTTTTAACTTTAATATTTTAACCTCTTGCTCGAGGTCATCCCTTTCTGCTTGATAGAAAGCAATACTTTGTAAAGCTTTGTCACGCTGCCTTGTCATATCCTTTAGTTGATTTCGTAAGTACCTATTGTCATCTCTTAAAGATCTGTGCTTATTCGTTTCGAGAAATTTATTATGGCTATACCCCTCTTTAATCAGTTTATTATGTGTCTCAATGGCTTCTCGAATGTGCGCATTCCAAGGGCTATTTAGCGCCATATTACTTTTTAGACCGGCACCACTCCATATTTCCTTATACGTCCATGTAACCTCAGGCTTAGCTTTATGCAGTAGCTCTACCTGTTGCCATAAAGCTTTAGTATTATTATGTTTTGTTTCTTCTCTGTTCTTAAGTAGGCCGTTGTGATTACCACGTGACAAAGATTTAGACATTAATGACCTCAGCTTTATCTAGCTGTTCAATCAGCTTGTTAATTTCAATGTTCCTAGAGTTTAAATAGGATGTCTTAGGCAAACTTGATTTAAAAAAAGTTAACAATCTCTCATTTTCACGTTTACGCCACAATAGGGTTCTGCGCATACCATCCGCTGATATTACTGAATTATTACAATCAGCGGGCCTGCAAGCCGTTTTATCACCACCACAAAGAGCCTTTTGTGGTCTATACATACATAGACCATCATCCGTTTGCTCAATAAGAGCTTTATTAGGAAGACTTTGCAGAAAAATTTCACGTTCAGCCTTAGTCATTCCTTTAAACTCTTTTCTAAGTTGCTTTACCTCATCGGCACCGCCACCAATTATAGGTATTTGATTCGAATAAAGTTCTGCATATAGTTCTTCAGAAAGTATAAATTTTTCTTGTTGTAACTCAATATAAATGTTTGGGTCACCGTATATTTTAGTCATTTCGGGGTCATAGTGTTTGAGTTGATCTTGGATGGCTTTGATTCCCAAGCCTTGTCGAGTCATAATTCTAGCGAATTTTTTCCTAAACTGGTGGCTTGCTATGTACCAGACTTCATTATTATATGTAATGTTATTGTGATTGAGGTATTGACGTAACATAGTATTCATACTCATATTCGATACTTGATATGGACTTCGATTAGCCTTTTGAACAAATAAATAGTCCTTATTTGAGGTGTAACGGTTACTCAAGCCTAGTTTTAATTTATCCATTATTTGTTTAATAAAAGGCAATGTTTGCCATTTATACTTTGTCGGTTCTGCTTCTAGTTTCGTTGTTTGTGAAATAACAAAACTAATAACCTGTTCGTATCCATTGTGGTTCAAAGTTTCAGATTTGAAATTGTGTTCATTCCTGATACGCAAAATCTCATGGATTCTCATGCCGGTAAACAATGCAATGAGAATGTAACCAGCTGACATCAATCTGTTTTGAAAAGAATTTATTTCATGATGGTTTGTAAACCCGAAATCGGAATATGGAAATGTTTTTTTAACAATGGGTTCGTAGTATGCGGTACCGTCATCTCTGTATTTCTTTTTGTATTTTCTAATAGATATAAATTTTTCTCTTGCTAGGTTCACTTCATGTAATATTTTGTAAGTTTCAATATCTCTGATAGCAGCATGATAGAGTTTTTTGGCTACAGAATCAGGCATTTCAGATGTAGTTCTTTCTTGTCGACCAATTACCTTATTTGCATTAATTCTAGCCCATTCAGATTCAGACATACCTTCTAGCAAGTGAACCGTCAAACCGTCTCTCATCTTGTGAGATTGCTTTTGTAAATGGCCAAACCCACGAACTCGACTCAATAAAGTTCTGTTTGTTATTTCAAGGCCATTTTTATGAGTTTCATTCAGAATTTCACTTTGAATACATGAGGCATCAAATTCAGTAATATCTGATAATTTTAAAATTTTATTATCATACATATATGAAAGTATACGTTTTAACCCATGAGTGAGTAATTTTGTCAATGTTGATGTTTTGGGGTTGGAGGGGAGGGGGTTAAAGATTAATTGCTCTATAAAATCCTTTGCAACAGCAAGATATTGTTCATTATGTTGACTACATACGTTTGTTCCATCGTTAAATACTAACTTTTCAAAATTAAATGTCACATCACATTTTTTTAATTTTGGGTTCTCGTAACTAAAGTCCCACTTATTATCAGAATATTTAGAGTGTTTTGAAATCTGCTTATTTTTTATCTCTGGTGCTGCATTTCTCTCTTGATTCGATATGTTTATCATGGGCTTAACCTATATTTTTAATCGACCATTCAGGAACAGGGTTGTGGATTGCATCGTTGCGAATCATTTCAACAATAGATTTATCATATTTAGGGAGTATATATGTATCCCACATATACTGTTTCTCCTGAGTAGCTAAATTAAATTCATCTTGTTTAATTTCACCTAATGCTAAAAGGGTTTGGTAATAGTTTAAATAACTGAAATATTTTTTTATATCAAGCTGTGTAATAACAAGATTTTGACAACCAAGACAAGTCTCTGTCGCTGAGCTACAATATACTCCTACAGATTGATTCTTTTGAGGCGAGTTTAAAGGATCTTTACAATGATTTAATAGATTCTCTTGAGGTTTATCGATTTCAGCTGGTAATCGAGAGAATGGGTCATCATTATCTCCTTCCAATCCAAGTAACATAGCTTCTAGATGGAGTCCTCTTCGAGCCTTAAATATGGGGTCGTTAAGCTTTCTCAAGTAATCTGATGTAGTTTTTAACCTAGTATGCGCTAAGAGTGCTTGTAAGTATGTTAAATCCTCTGTACGAAGGTATTCTTGCCAAGCCATTGTAGGTCGAAATAAACTTGCTTGTAACGTAATGGGCTTGCTATCACTGGGGCGTTTTAGGTTAAGCTGCACTCCAAAATCGTAAATAGCTTGCTGAAATCTTTTTACTGTTATTACTCTGGGAACTTGATCAGAGCTAGCATTACTAATCCATAACGCTTGTTGTCCTTTAGGTCTATACGATTCAGTGATTTTTATTACTCGTTGAATTATTCTAATCGGCCAACTATCACTTCCTTTTATTAATGGGATTGTTTTATCCTTTTTGTTGGAACGGTACTTCTCCCACCGAATAAACATTCTATTAGAATCCAGAGGGTCTACTTCAAGGCAGTCTAATGTAAGTCTAGAGATAGTGCTTGGATTTAATCCAGTTCGAATAAGTAACATTAGGTAATAAGGGACTAAATCTGATGCAGAGACCCAAAGCTTAAGGTTGTTCTCATTATAGAATGCGGTTAACCAACCTGGTTGTCGGTGTCTGAAACCATGATAAAACAATGGGTACTTTTTAAGGGTATCGGCATCACTTAAAACCTGACATTGCATAATATTTTCCCAGTACCAAACCAGGTAATCTGTCTTTTGCCAAGGTGAATTATACTTAATTGGAGACGGTTTTCCTGCAAAATTATTTATGTAATAGTCAGTATCACTGACACTTTTATAGAATTTTTTTAGTGCTTTGGCGTAATAAGTTGTTCCATTAGATATCCCTTTCAAAAAAGATTGACCTCTAGGTATTTTATAGAGACTTTCGATATTTAATTTTTCACAGTGCAGTTCATTTACCCAAAACCAAATACAATAATCTTTGCTTGCCCATACGGAACGCTTTTTTTTATTTGTGATAACGGGTGCAACATCAGTAATAGGAGGTTCCTTTCCTAGCCATTGTGGTTTATATGTTGATTCAAGACGCTTCGATGTGATAACTAGTGATTGTTGTACAGCTGTTGATATTTCCCTTATTTCTTCCATATCGTATCCTTCATTACTTGAAGATAACCCACTACTTTTGGGGAACATATTTTCCGGAATTATAAATGTTGGAGAAATCGATTTATGCTTTTGCCATTGTTTAAAAATACTGCTTATAGAACGAAACAGACTTCCTGCTGTAGAGTATTTTAGGCCGGATTCGTTCTTTAGCCAAAGGCAAAAATTTATGAGGACCGTGCCATCGAGATCCGAAGGAGATGTAATATCATGCAAGGAGGCAAATTGGAGGAACTTTTGAAATTTCTCTATAACAGATATGCGTGTGAAATGCCCTTGAGAGTGTCTATTTTTGTACATAGCCCATGAAAAAAGGCTGATAATTTTTTTAGAGCCCAATTCGCACTTATTGTTAAGATTATAGGTATGTGGGTGACCAGTGTTTTTGCACTTTATGGTAAATTTTAAATCACGATATGCTCGAGCTTCATCAGCAGTGATTTTAGTAATTTGTACGTACTTAATTGTCACTAATAGAATCCTCTGTCACTATATCAATTTGACGTTGAAAAGCATTATATGAGCCAGAATAAGCTATTAAGGTGGCTATATGCACGTAGTATGTTCTAGTTGTTTCTTCACTTGCATGGCCAAGTAGTTTACTAAGACCAGTTAGATCGTGGTTAAGTAAATAATGATATGTCCCAAAAGTGTGTCTTAAAAGATGCGGGTGAGCTTTAACTCCAATGTGCTTACTGGTTTTTCTAAATAGTTTTTGAACCCAGTTAATGCTCAATGGTTGTCCATCTATGGTGATAAATAATGTAAGGCAATCTTTCGGATCTATGTGTGCAATAGCATCGATTTTTTTCTCTCTGTCTATGTCTACATACTCCCAAATTTGGTAAAGTAAATCATTAGGTATTAATATCACTCTTGCCTTTCCGCCTTTTCCAATAACTCTAGCTGGCGTAAATTTTCCTCGACTATTCACTTCTGGTAGATCACGAAGAGGAAAGTTACAGGCTTCAGATATTCTTAATCCTGTCTGGAGCATAAATGATGTCAACAATACATTTCTTTTTTTCACTAGCGCATTTCTTTTTCCTGAGATCTTTCCGACTGAAGAGACAAATCTTAAAGCATCCTCTAATAGCATGAACTTAATAGGTTCTGAAACAGCTTGAGAGTGATGCCCTTTAGATTGATATCGCTGACTCAAAGATAGTTTTAAACTTTGTATTTCCTGTGGATTAAGGTAAGGGGACAACCCCTTTTCATATGACCAAATAAGATAGCGGTAAGCACCAGCTACTCTAGAATTAATTGTATTCCAAGAAAGTCTTTCTCCATTATTTTTTGTGTATTCACATAATGCATCAATGTAAAAGTCGAATGTATCGTCTGTTATTGAACCAATGTTATTCAATGATGAATTAGCCCAAAGCAGAAATTCTTTAAGATGCTCAGCGTTTGTTTGTAAGCTCTTGGGCTTATTTTTTAAAGCTAATTGTCTCAGATACTGATTTACTTCGACACATGGTGAAGTGTCATTATTGAACATCTGTGGAATGTCACCCTTCAATCTTGCCAATTTTGAACGTTTTGACGTTGTGAAATTACAGTACACAATATTCATTTTATAATCTCTTTTTTACCATGTGTATCAGTAGACTAGCCAAAGACATACTGATTTTAACTGAATTAGATATAGTAGCTAATTTACCATTGTGTTACTTAATTCACCTCAATTGTATAGCATAGAAATCTTTATAAGTTAAATAAATGTAGTTTTTATATGGTCATTACTACAAGTTAGATGGAGTAAGGAATTGTAAAATTTAAACGTATATGTACATCAAGTGTAGGTACTACTAACGCGGCAAGCCAATAATAAACACTTTATTAACCTGTTCATTTGCCAGTGTAGATTTAGGCATAGCGGCTTGTGGTGATGTCGATACTTTAGTCAGTTTGGGTGTCATTTATTACAGTCGCATTGGGTTATTGAAAGGTAAACTTATTTATTAATCAAACATATAAATTACGGGTTACACAATCTATGAGTAGTAACCTAACGCTACCATTTTGTCGGTAAATACTGAGTGTAATATAACGGCATGACGATATGTTCTTTCTCTAGAGCTGAAGATCCTTGTGTTCCGGTAAGCTTGAATGTTTTGCTTGGATCGCATTTTTCGATATATGACATAAGAGATTTAGCGCGCGTACGTTTACCACTTTTAACTTCGATAGGGAAAATGGCGCCTGCATCATTAGTCACAATAAACTCTATTTCTGCTCGTGCATCATTCCAAGAGTAGCTAGGGTCAACACCCATAGCAGTCAGTTCTTGCTGAACAAAATTTTCGGCAATATACCCTTTGTACTCATAACTTTGCTGTTTTATTTCTTTATAGCTACTGCCAAGTATATGGCTGAGTAGCCCTATATCGAACATGAATAACTTAATCATATTGTCTTTTTTGTAAGCGGCAAGTGGTGATTTAGGCGCCCCTTCAATCGGATAGTTAGCTAGCGCCAAGCGACAACGGAGTAACCAGTGAATCGCGTTTTCAAAATCGCTATAACGTGATTTACGTTGGTGGACGTTTTTGAATTTAAAGCGCTTAACCGACTCATCCATCACGATAGAGAGTTGTGCAGGGATGCTACTAAACACGGATTCAATTAAGGTCGCATCAACTTTACCTGCGTATTTACCAAAATCTCGTCGGTAACCTTCTATCAGGTCTGCATGTATTTTCGATACCTTTGCAACACGTTCTAATATGCTGGCATCTTTATATTGATACCAAGTCGCCACGGCCTCTGGCATACCACCAGTAAAGAAATAATCAGTGAGTTTGTCCATCAGTATGTTGTGTGCGGTCGTCGAACTTGCTTGGGTGTCAAATGCCTTAATTAGCGCAGTTTCTTCTGAGGCATAAATAAACTCTTTGAACGTTAAAGGACGTAAATAGTACTGTTCAACTTTGCCTACAGGGAAGGTATTTAATAAACCAATGTTTGATCCACTTGCCGCGACAAAGTAAGTCGGGGCTTTTTCGGCGAAATATTTGAGTGATGTAACAGCACGCTCACACTCGCCGATTTCGTCAAGAATAAGTAAGTCTGTTTCTGGATTAAAGCTCTGGCCGGTGATCAGTTCAATGTTTGTTATTAGCTCGTCAGGTGCGAGTGAGTTTTCGAATGCCTCTTTAAAAGCAGGATTTTCTAGAAAGTCGATACGAAGCGTATTGGCGAATGTTTTACCAAACAGTATTTGCAGGAGAAACGTTTTACCCGTTTGGCGAGCACCATCAATCAGTAATGGCTTACGCTCCGGTTGGTTTTTCCATGTCATTAATGAATTGAGTAAAGTACGTTTCATAAAGCCTCTAACCGGCGGTAATCAATGTTAGTGATCATTATAAACATAAAATCACGTGCAAGTTACACTTTTGTGCGCGTAAAAGTGCGTGTTGACTACACTTTTACGCGCATAAAAGTGTGTTTTGGTTGCTGGGGCGAGGCTGTAAGTGACGTAATAAGTCGTCGACTTTATCAAAAATCGCTAAAGTCAGCCGCGGCTATCGTCACCCGACATTTAGCCCAGTTTGTGGTGATACAGATAAATCAGTCAGCTTAGATGTCATTAATTTGCTATCGCTTCGGGGTTGTTGAGTCGGTAAATGATTATACTGAAATGGCTGTTTAACGTGTTATTGAGGTGACTAGTACTGTTATGAGGCAATTAATACACTTATTCGCCTCATTTGATGAGTAGAATAGCTTAGTGTTCGCATCAAAAAATATTTTAGTCAGTTAAATAGAGGTCATTATGTGGATTTGGCAGCAACAGCAATGGCCAGAGTTTGTATGGGATAATACTCGTATAAGTGCATTATTGAGGCAAATTCAATTTAACCAAGGTTTGCTGCTGGGTAAAATAGGATTCTGAATCCGCTAGTCAATTGACACTCGATACCATGCTGGCCAATATTGTTCATTCAAGCGCTATTGAAGGTGAAAAGCTTAACACATTTTTTGTCCGTTCCTCTCTGGCGAATAAGCTTGGCGTGAGTGAAGAAAAACCTTATCCCACCACGACGCAAACTGATGGTTTAGCAGATATTACCTTAGATGCGCTACAAAACTGGCAACAACCGCTGAGCTTAATGCGGATTCTAGATTGGTATGCAATGTTGTTTCCAGAAAACCAAACGCGGTTTAATCCTGTTGTTGGCGGTAAGTTAAGTGGAAACTAGCCTATGCAAGTGGTATCGGGCCGTTTAGACAAACCTACTGTTCATTTTGAAGCGCCTCCACGCAATACGATAGATTTTAATTTAACGCAGTTTATTGAGTGGTTTAATCAATCGAGAAATCAACCTAACGTCGACCCGCTGGTGCGTGCAGGCATCGCCCATTTATGGTTCGTCACCTTGCACCCGCTTGATGATGGAAACGGACGTATAACGCGTTTACTCACCGACTTAGCACTCGCGCAAGCTGAGCATCTCTCGATTCATTTTTACACAATGTCAGTTAGTATTCTTGAACGACGCAAAGCCTATCACTCAATATTAGAGTCTACCCAGCAAGGTGGCTTAGATATCACACCGTGGTTGCTGTGGTTTTTAGACACCTTAAATGACGCTATTCAACACACGCTCAATATCATTGAGCAAACGACTGCTAAAACCCAGTTTTGGTGTCGAGTTGATCAACACTTACTCACTCCAGCGTTAACCACAGAACAAGTGAAAGTGCTGAATAGGTTACTCGATGGTGACTTTAATGATGGGATAAGCAGTAGCCAATATCAAAAAGTCGCTAAAGTCAGCCGCGCCACCGCCACCCGACATTTGGCTCAACTTGTGGATCAACAGTGTTTGGTCAAGACAGGCGCGGGTGGCAGAAGTACAAGGTATGTGTTGGTGTTGTGAGTAAAATGTTAGATTAAAAACTGCTTGAATGAAGCCCTGTTAGGGCCAACCATGTTTTGAAAAGTATTCGAGTTAATTTCTAAGCAAATGACATCTTTATTTTCTCGAACCTTAAATCCTGCCAGGTTATCAACAAAGTACTGTCTATCTACTTTTAACCAATTTAAGGCTCGATCACTTTTTAGGAGTAAATGAATATAAGGCAAGTTAGGCGATTTTATCTTATTGATTGGTATTTCTATCCACCAAACGGGTTTTGCTTTGTTCACATTGGCAAAGTGAGTGTTTGACGAATTAAAGACACTATTAAAATGTTTATTTGCAAAGTCTAGCGCTTCAATCTTGTCCATGTTTTACCTAAAATGAATACATAAAATATAACAATAACATTGTGTTGTTGCTGTGTCTCTGTAATATGAAAACTCATAAAGCATTGTTGTCTGTTGGTGAATATGGAAATTCAGATTGGTGATGTACTCAGATATAAAAAACCAGTGACTGCTGAAAATATGATTGAAGATGGATACCTAAACTTTCATTTTCTTACGCAGTCGCTAGATGCTAAGAACCTTCAACTAGAGAAAGGTATTAATGCGTCAGCAAAAATTAAAACTGACTCTGGCGAGTTAGTTCGTCCAGCAATACTTATTTCAAGCAGCCCAAACAAGAAAGGTTCATCAGAAACACCGTGGGAAGATTTCTACGATGTTGATAACGGTCATATTCGTTATTTTGGTGATAACAAGGAACCGGGTAAAGATCCTGCCACAGCGCCAGGTAATAAGGCATTACTTGAAGCATTTCGCTTAGCCCATTCACATTGCCCTTTAGAGCGTTCATTAACACCGCCAATTTTGTTTTTTAGGCGAGTTGTAATAAATGGTGTTGCTAAAGGCTATCCTCAGTTTCAAGGGCTGGGGGTAATCAATAGTGTTGAACTGGTGACTCAGTGGGATAACAAACTGGGGCGTACATTTACAAATTACGCATTTGATTTTACAGTTTTTTGTATTGCATCAGAGCATGAAAAATTTGAATGGGATTGGATCAATAGCCGCCGAAAAAAAGCATTCTCTTTAGATATTACTAATCAAGCCGCACCTAAGAGTTGGCGACGATGGCTTAAAGAGGGAAGTAATTCACTCAATAAACTACGCCGACGAGTTTCAAAATTACGCCTTGAAAAGGCTGCAAATCAGAAGCCTATATCTGGTAGCGAAGCCGATAAAATACTAAACGAAATTTATTCCTTCTATGCTGAGAAAAAACACAGTTTTGAGGCTCTAGCTGAGGTGGTTGCTGAACGTGTTATCGATAGAGATTTAGGTGTTTATCAAAAAGGTTGGGTGACCCAAGGCTCGAGTGACGGCGGCGCAGATTTTATCGGTAAGGTCACGCTAGGTAGCGGCTTTTCTAAGGTTGAATTGATTGTATTAGGCCAAGCCAAATGTGAGTCATTAAATGTTCCAACTGGCGGAAATCATATCGCACGCACCGTTGCCAGATTAAAGCGAGGTTGGCTCGGCGTATATGTAACAACCAGCTATTTTTCTGATTCAGTTCAACGAGAAGTGATTGAAGATAAATACCCCATCATATTGATCCATGGTCTCAGAGTTGCCGAAGAAGTCGCTAAAATGGTGTATGAAAGTGACCTGTATTCGAATGTTCATGAATTTTTAATCGCGATGGATACAGTGTATCCATCGCGATTAAAGCAAAGGCAAGCTGAAGAAGTGTTAAATATCTAAAACTGGAGGTTCAGCAGCAGGGGGCATTTCGCTAAAAAAAGCCGGAATATAATCGACACCAATTCGACCTTCATGATGGCTCTTTATTGCCTGAAACCTTGCCGTATATGCTGACTTCAATTGTGCAACAGGCCACAATATCATGTCGTTTTCTTTGAGTTTTCCATTATCATTTTTCTTTTGACTGGAAGTTATGGAGGTTACTGTCATACCTTCTGACGTCAAAGGATTGGTATTATGGTTTTTTACAATAAGCTGTATTAAATCTGGTTGCTTTGTAACCTGATTAATCACCCTCAAAGCGACCCTACCTTCTTTTATATCTGTAACAAAAACATGAGAGGATTGAGTCGCAACCCCTAAGGCTTGACTTAAATCTTCTTGGGTTAGCTTTATAAAACTTAAAAGTCGATGAGGTGATAGCAATCTTGCAACATCATCAGTTAATTGATTTGGAACTGTATCACAACTTGGCGAGACACAGATGTACCAACTAGTTTTACCTTTTTTTACAGATTTTAATATAGATCCTGTAGTGATGTACTCAGGTAAAGAGCGCTTTGTTGATAGCAGTTTATTATGAGCATGGGCGACACTCATATAAAAGTTTTTATCAAACTCTTCCCGATTGGTTCTAAAATTGGATTTTGATACTTCTAAAGATCTTTGTACAAATTCATTGTGAGGCTGAGAATTCGATTTTTTAAACGGAACAAAAATGGGGGCATTCTCAACAACAGAATTAGCTAGCGTTTCAATCAAATTAGGGACCGCTTTATTATCTCGATGGAGCAACTCATCTGATATATCTTGAAGTAAGTGATGCAGCAAACTCTCAGATACACTTAGTTTTTTTTCAGGATCTTCTTTCAATATTGACCATAGCAATGCTATCTGCTCATGCTCGGGCTTACCAACAATTTTAGACATAGAAAAATTTGAGTCTTCAATTCGGTTCTGAAGCTCAGATAAAACCACTCGATAAAAGCTTGGATACCAGCTATGAAGTGCTTCTTCTAGCTTGTCCCATACGGCTTGTGGTTGTTGAGCGATTTCTTCTGGTGAGTTACCTTTCTTTTCACATAAGGCTATAAAAACCTCACCACATTGAATCCAAATATTATCCTTGCCATGTATATGTGACTTTACTCCACCATCTGCCAAAAGATTTTTTTTACTAATATCAAGCTCACACAAATAACTAATAACAGCAGACGTTGGTTCATTGTGGATTGCGTCGTCGAAATCTTGTTGGTCTTGAACATCTTCCCAAAATTGAGCTCGAACCTCTTTTATTACTTCTACTTCTTCATCAAGAATGTAACGTACTTGTTGAGCGCGGGATAAAGGTGACCAACTTTCTTTGTATAAGTCTTCGGCACTTTCCCATAAATCTAATGATTGTTTATCATCAATAAAATAGTCTTGTGGGGAGGTCAACTTAGGAGATCTCAATGTTGATGCTATCTCAAGCCAAACATTATTTAGAGGTTTATTAGTATAGATAACAACCAAGTTTAGATGTTTACTAGAACTTAAGTCTCTGAGTAATTGAAGTGATTTAGTAGAGTCATTACCCGTTAAACAATAATCTAAAATAATCAAATCACTTTTTCGCACCTTTTCCGGGTCCAATTGTGTCGTTTGTTTTTCAACATCACAAATACACTTAGCTTGGTGAAAAAATCGGCCAAACTCAGCAGCAACCAGAGTACGCTTAAAGCTGTCGGTAATAGAATTAGCGGACTCGCGCAGAAGATTTACCTTAGCATATGCTTCTATTAATGCTTGTTTTGCCGTCTCAGCATTCTCCGGTATTTCAGGTGGTTGCTCTCCCTCTGTTAGCTTAGGTGCAATCTTCTGAATCTCTTGAATAAGTTCCTGCTGCTTTTGAGCTAAGTCGGTATAAGGGTGATATTCATCATCAATCAACAACACAGATCTAATAGCATCATCACGAAATGTTTTTGTTATTTGAGCTCTGTAGGCTTGTGGCATTATCTTACTTCCATTCCGCGAAATTGAATTACAAAATTGGCACCATCTTGGATTAGCTTTTCTTCTGGTTTTTGGGCATACCAGATATTGTGGCGAGCTATCGCAAGGTTTTGTTTAGAAAGATACAGACCTACACCGTTGCCTGTTGGCCTGCGGCTATAAAACAATTGGAATAGATTGCCAATATCGTCAGGGTCAATTGCTGGGCCATTATTAGCAATTACGACCAAATCATTAATGATACCAACCTTAATCTCACGCTCTTGTTCGGCTAAAGCCACCCAATACAGCGCGTTGTTCAGCAAATTGATAAACACCGGGATAATCCGTGACTTTACATCAACGACATTCATACGCATGAAGGCATCACTAAATTCAAGGTTAATGTCCTGTTGTTCAAACTGATCTTGAAAGAACAGCTTCACATTTTTGACTATATCTTGCCCTGTAATGTCATCGCGGGTCTGATAACCGGAAAGCTTGAGTGGAGATAAAAATCTAAGATACTCGGTAAACTGTTTATGCGCTTTCATTGCATTTTTAAAACCAAGCTCTGCTTTAACGCTGCTACTCAATGAATTGAGCGAGCGAGTTACGGCTTTATCTTGTGCGCTCAGTTCATGGGCTAGAATTTCAAAACTGATACCAAGCTGAGCTAAGCTCCGCATTTGAGTGATTTCTTGTTCTGCTTTTACGCGCTCGTCTTCAGCCAATGTAAAAGCTGATTCAAGATCTACACCTTGCTCTAATTTATCAAGCGCTTGTAGAAAGCCTTCATACTTGGTGGCAATATCATCGGCTAAATCGCGAAAAATTTTATCTAATGAATTAAGAACTTGAGTTGTATCACTGGCATTGGTCACTGAATCGAGTAATGGCAAGGCTTGTTGTTCAAATGTTTCTTTATCTGTCCGGGCAGCTTTTTTCCAAGCAATAACTAAACGCTCGAGGGTTTTATCGATATCATTGGCATATCGATTTACCTGTTTAGTCAGTGCTGAATCAATAGCGTTATATTTGTTCTGCGCACTTTCCATTGGTGAGCGTTGTTGGCTTAGCGTTTCTAGTTTATTTAAGCGCTCGCGGCAAGTTTGTAAAAGCTCACTGAGTTCGCCAAATAAATCACGATAGCTACGGTACTGTTCTTCGAGAAACTCATCCATTTTAGCGGGCTTATTGGGTACTTTTAGATCAGGTCTTAGCGCTTCTAACTTATCGATACCTTTAACCAGCTCATCTAAATGATGAAGCGATATCGCAACCCCTTCTTCTAGCTCTTTATGAACACTTCGTGCGGACTCAACATGGAGACTAAGCTTAGGCAGCTTGGCCATCATTGCGCTTGTAAAAGCCTTTTTGGATAGCCTTGCAGATGAGTTGCGAGCTTTGAGCTGCTTCTGCCTATCCTTAGTTAACTGCTCAAGCATGATTTTACGCTCTTCTGAATTACCTCCGAAGTACGAGTCAGCCAACTTTATTAGTAGCGTTGTTACCAACGATTTTAGCTCTCTGGCAGCTTGATTTTTTACGAAGCCTTCACGTCCCGCTTTGTCTTTTAAAAGCTGATTACTTTTTTGATCTAACAAAATCTGACCAAATAAACGACGAGCAGCCCAATAATAACGACCCGCATGTTTGCCTCGATTTTCTTCAATCTGAAAAAAATCATTATCTGAACGTCCGTAAGGAAGAACACGTAAACCATCGCGAAAGACCATAAAACCAGCGAATTTTTTGGCTTGCGCTTGCAGATGTGAATGATGTTCTGGTTCGTGGGTCGATTTGGCCAACTCTAGCTCAAACGTGCCTAATTTAAAGTCAAAAGCACCTGTTTTTGTTAACGCGTCCATACCTGGCGTTCTGCAGGGAATTACTACATTCGAGTATTCCTTTCCAAAAGCTGTCACATGACCTCTAAACCAGCCTTTATCATCGACTTGCCCAACCACTTTATGTTCTAGAGTTTCAAATTCAGATTGGCTGAATACATCTTGATAATGGAGAATTGGTGTCTTCTCACCAAAAGGGTACCCAGAGCTATCAAAGGCCATTATCTCATAATGGAATTCGTTGTTCTCATCCGATGCTCGATTAAATGGGTCGACAAATGCGCGCAGAGTATCTACTAAATCTTGCTGGATAGCTTGATACTCATTAGCTTCGCGACTTATATCGCCTCTGTTAGTAATCAAAGCTAAATCGCGATTAAGGTCTAATAGGAAGAGGGCTGTGCCGTGCTCTGCACCATCTAATTCTGCCACTTTATTTAAAAGGGGAACCCAACTATCCGAGTGACTTGATTTAAATATAAAGTATTCACTCAACAGTCTAACTTTTTGTTCAGTCGATATAAATTCTTCGTCATCTTGGGGATTATGCCTTAAATCGAAAGCCTCTTGCTCGTCTTCGCTAAAGCGCTGCCACATATGGCGGAGCATTTTTTCATCTTCAGTTTGTGGTTCGAGGGCGAGATTGTGCAGCATTGCTTGTTGCAGCCCAGTGCATAAATCGGGCAATTCATCGAGACTATCGAACTGCTGCATCGGTACTTTAATATCATGTAACGCGAGGTAGGTATTTTCAAATAAGCGCCAATCAATTAGTGCAGCCGAGTATTGTGTATTTTTCTTTTTAGTTACGATAAGGGTAACGGGCGCTAAAAAAGCAGTTGAAAGACGGCCAATCCCTTTCTCACCTTGAGTGTATCTGTCTTTTAAGTTAAAACGGTCTTCTTCAGGTAGGAGACTTTTCTTAGTTTTTGAAGCAGTTCCAACTGTTAACCAACTATTGCTGAGCTGCTCAAAAGTCATACCGCAGCCATTATCAATAATGGCGCCACATTTTATATCATCATCGAATAAATGGAGGGCTACATCTCGAGCATAAGCATCGTAAGAGTTTTTCCAAAGCTCGCTGACTGCAGTGGGCGCATCAGCTATTTGGCCTTTACCGAGGTGATCGATAGTTCGAGCCTGAGCCTTAAACGAAACTGATTTTCTTGACGATTCATTGCTCATATCAAATGGTTACATTGGAAAATAATGAAACCTATTCTATGCACTTTTTTTAATTCAATCCATTTATTATGGATTTAATTAGAACCTTACCGAGTAAAGGAGGAACAGCGTTACCTATCTGCTTACCTTGTTGAGTCGAAGTGCCTAAAAAGTTAAAGCTATCTGGAAAGGTCTGGAAGCGTGCGGCATGGCGTAGCGTCATACCATGGTTTTTCCAGGGATGAACAAAACGGCCTTTTGAGGGGTTGTTGCAGCCAGTGGTGATGGTGTTGCTTGGAAGGTGGATCATGATTCGGCCATACACATCTTTATGGCCTTCATAACCATTTGAGTGGCATTTTAACGTATGCCCTGAATCTTCTCGACTGCCATTAAGCTGTGTATTTTCGAATCGAGTGATCATTCCCGGTGTGGGTTGCATATTGATATTACATGCATCATTTGGGCTAACAGGTTCACCGTACTCTAGTGATGTTAATAGTAACTTTGCGTTTTCATAGGTCATTTTCATCTTGGGACGAAAATAATCTTCGATATAAAGTTCTATTAACTCAGGCGTCAGTTTTTCAAACACGCTCGACGCGGTTTTCCATTTAGGCTCATTTTTAGCTGTTGGCGCAAAATGAGTGGCTGCAGGTGGAAATTCAGGATTTGCAATATTGAGATCTTTACGGGTACCAAAAATGAATACACGCTTGCGGTTTTGCGGCACACCGTAGTCTTTTGCGTTTAGTATTCCGCAAAAATGAATGGTGTAGCCATGCTTTTCTGCCAACACTAACAGCTGATGTAGATAGTCTTCGTGGCGCTTCCAAAGTAGTCCTGCCACATTCTCAATTAAAAAAGCTTTTGGGCGAAGACCATCGACAAAATCAAAGTACTTTAATAGTAATTGATTTCTAGGATCATCGATGCCTGCATTATTAATGCGATGTGTCGAGAAGCCTTGGCATGGTGGGCCGCCAAGTAATAAATCTAGATCGCCAGATTTAAGTTTTAGCTCTTTCATCAAAGCGGGAAGATCGACTTCATTAATGTCACCATTAATGAGTGTTGTTGGGGCTTTTAGCTTTTCAATTAAGTTCGCTTTATAAGTAATGGAAGCTGCTTTATCTAACTCTATGGCTGCTACTACATCAATACCACATTGATGTGCGGCTAAAGAGAAGCCACCTGCACCAGCAAAGAGATCTATCGCTTTCATTAATCATTTAATCCAAACACCAAAATTGAACCGCAAATTATACAGGGCAAGCGACATTCTGCTAGCTTTTCATGAGTCAAGCTTAATGATTTAGTTATTTAACAGATCTTGATTCTTTTATGACACCTATTGTGTTGTGAAGTTAACTCGTATTAGTGAATCGGTACATTTCAATAAATGCATCATTTATTGAAAAAGCCAACTCAGAATCTAACTCAGCATCTTCTTTCGAAACCGACCAGACAAAGCCGCCTCGGTATTGGTCGGGATTAGGCTCAATGTAAACATCAAAGCCATTAATAGTCTCTTCGATCACTTGGGTATATGAATCATCAAACATAATGCTACCTCCAATTAATTTATGTATATTGTCGGTGCAATAGGCTTGGGAGTCTACGGACTATGAGACACATTAGCCGCTGAAACATACAATGAGATAACCCTAATTTGTATTACCTGATTGATTAAGATGAGCTTGCAAGAGCCAACCATATTGGCATAGGCAACTGTTGAAAACAGGATGTTTTCGTCAAGCCCCCATGGATGGGTTTACGGCGTGTTGCATAGGACGATATGGTGGGCGAACCAATAAATAAACCTGCTGATATCGAAGTCACCAATCTTGATGCTTTAGGCCTTTAACAACGTTTAAAAACAACAATGGCAGCCACGTTGGCTGCCATTTTATTGATGCTAGTGACTTTTTCTAATCATTTCATTAACGGTTTACCGCTTAACTCTTTGCCTGATGCTTCAACTCCAAACACCTTAGTAGAAATTAGTTAATCGCCATTGAAATAAAGTAACCCACAAATGTTGCGGTGATTACGCCGATAAAGCCTGGAATGATAAAGCTGTGATTGAGCACGTACTTACCAATATGCGTGGTGCCGGTTCTATCAAAACTGATTGCGGCCAAATCACTTGGGTAGAACGGGAAGAAGAAGTAGGCATAACACGCTGGCAGTACACCAATTAATACCGGTGCTGGGATGCCGAGTGAATACCCTAATGGCAACATAATGGTTAATACCGCCGCCTGGCTTTTTAAGAAAACAGATGACACAAACATCGCGATAGCAAATGTCCATGGATAAACACTGACAAGGTCGCTCACCGCGCTGACTAAATAGCTTTTGTGGTGGCTAATAATAGTGTCACTCATCCACGCAATACCAAAAATGATGATGACCGCGGTCATACCTGCAGTAAACACATTGCTGGTGACAATCTTTTTGGGCGACACATTGGTGGCCAATAAAATTATTCCGCCGACTGAGAGCATCATAAACTGAATCGCGACCGACATTTTTACGCCAGCTGGCAGTATTTGCTTGCTAAACATCGCGACCACAATCACCGCAAGAATACCCAGTAAAAATACCGTTAAGCCTTTTTTAGCGGTTGATTGTGCCGCTGGGGTTTCGGCGTCGTCATCTTGTGGGTCGATTAATGACTCACGGAAATCTTTATCTGCTAAGCGTGCTTGAAACTCGGTGTCTTTGTCTAAATCTTTACCGCGCTTTAAGCTCCAGGTACAGGCGACAAGTAAACCCGTTAAGGTTGCCGGAATGGTCACCATAAGCACATCGATTAAGCTGATATCAAGATTGTTATCAACAGCTGTTGCCAATACTACCGCAGCTGCTGCGGCAATTGGGCTGGCGGTAATCCCCATTTGCGAGGCGACAGTTGCCATCGCTAATGGGCGTTCAGGGCGAATACCTTTTTTATAGGCTACATCGTAAATAACAGGTAGAAGTGGGTAAACCGAATGGCCAGTACCAACCAATACGGTTAAAGAGTATGTACATAAAGGGCCTAAAAACACGATATGTTCAGGGTGTTTACGCAGTATTTTTTCAGCAAACTTCACTAACAGATTTAACCCGCCAGTTGCCTCGAGTGTTGCCGAGGCCGCCACTACCGCAAGAATAATTAACATCACGCTGATAGGCGGTGAGCCGGGTGCAATACCAAACACGAATGCCAGCACTGACACACCTAAACCACCGAGTAAACCAAACGCGATACCGCCATGGCGGATACCAACAAATATCACCGCTAGTAACAGCAGCATGTGTATATAAAACATCGTGTATTCCCCATGTAGGTTATATTTTATTTTTTGACCTTTTGAAGGTATCTCACAACGTATTTGAGGTTAGTGACTTAATTCAAGCTATTGAATTGCCAAGTTGAAAAATGTGTAAAACGTGAACAAGGTTGCATACTGATTTAAGTGCATACAGCGCAAATCTTGTAAGAAGTGGAAGAGTGTTTTGCAACACTCAGGGTTAATTATTGGCAGGCGTTGAGCAACATCTTACCGATGGCTTTGTCGTTACAAGCCACTAATTGCCAACGTTGGCAGTGATTGAACTTGCTGTAATGATTAATGGCATCGATAAACGCGGGTATAAAAGAGTCTCTGCTAAATGCATCAGTACTAAATGCTTCTGGCTCAAAATGGAGTTGTTGCAGTAACAAGCATTGGTTTTTTCGATCAGCTTTTACATCCACCCGGCCAACAAAGCGGTCGCGCCATAAAATGGGTAATGAGTAATAACCGTATTGGCGTTTAGCCTCTGGTACATACACTTCGATTTGATAATCAAAGCCAAACCATTGCTTAAGCTTTTGCCGTTGAATGACTAAGTTATCAAACGGATTAAGCAGCCAGACTTTATTGGCTATGGTGCTGGGGAGTGTGAGCTTGGGCTGATAAAAGTAAACTTGCTTGGAGTGTGGCTCGGTAAAGCTGGCAATGTCGCCTTGTTCGCACATTTGCGCCAAGGTGTTGGTCAGTAGTGGTTTAAGGCCTTTGCGTAGATACTGAATTTGCTGCAAATTGCCAAAACCGTGGGCCACTAAATAACGGTTAATTAAATGCTGAGCAAACTCGCTGTCGCTGGGCACAGTGGTATCTATATGGCTTGGTAACACGCGCTCGGTTAAGTCATACACCTTTTGAAATTTTTCACGTTTAGCCACCATCAACTCGCCTTGCATAAACAACTGCTCAAGGGCTTTTTTTGCGGGCTTCCAATCCCACCAGGCACCATTTTTAGTGTCGGCGTCGTGCTTAAATTGGCTGGCTTTGAGTGGTCCTTCAGCGGTTATGCGCGCTTTTACCTCGCGCATGACTTTATGCTCAGGCTCAAACCAATGTTTGTCGCCTTGTTGTAATTGCTGCTTGCGATACAAGCTAAACCGATAATCTTCAATGGGTAGGTATGCCGCTGCATGGGACCAATATTCAAACACACTTTTGTCGCCCATAGCCTGGTCTAACATGCTGGTGGCGTAGTGTGGCAACCTACTATGCAATACATGATGATGCGCGCGTTCAACCACATTAATAGAGTCTATTTGCACATAACTTAATTGCTGCAATAGCGCTGGCAATGACCCTAAAGGCTGCAGCAAACCTTGTTGCTGCATACTTAACTGTAACCATTGTGTGGCTGAGTAAGGGTTGGTCATTAAGAGCCTTTTTGTGTTGATTTGAGCGGCAGCGTTAAGGGTTAACTTGGCGGTTACCATAAGAGCGCACAAAAGTGTCTATGGCAATATCCACCCAGCGATCAATGGTGGCTTTTTTAAGCGGCTGGTCGGGGTGAGTTAAACACTTTAAATGAAGCTCACTACGAAATAGTGTGACAAATACATCAGCAACTTCGTCGACACTAATGTTGCTTAAGTCTATTTCATTGGCGTTATGGGCTTGGGTTAAGCAGTTGGCCACCATGGATTTAACAATTTTAGGGCCAGAATTGTAAAACATGTGTCCCAGCGCAGGAAAACGGGGTGCTTCTGCGACGACCACTCGATATAACGACAATGCCGGAGCCGACAGAGCAACACTAAGGTAGGCGTGACCCAACACTCGTAAGCTTTCGGTAATGTCGCCAGGGATAAATTTAATGTCGTTAATGGAAGCTGTGAACGAGGCGCATTCGTTTTGCACTACGGCTAAAAATAGCTTTTCTTTATTAGAAAAGTGCGCGTACACGGTCGATTTAGATACGCCTGCTTCGCGTTGGATCATGTCGGTGGTGGCGGCATTAAAGCCGTGAGTTAAAAATATTTTGCTAGCAGCATTGAGCACTGTCCTTGCTTTTGGGCAAAGGTCGAGTGTGAGTTGTGCAAGGGCAGAAGGATCAGTTACAGCGTTTTTCATATAAAACTCACTTGACAATAATCTTTGAGATAGGCACTATATCAAACCGTACGGTACAGTTCAATTTTTATATTGAAGCTTGCGGTATCGTGCAATAGAAGTTCGTTAGTGGAGTCTTACACACTAGCGGATTTTTTATTTACCCAACAAGCAAACCGAGCGGTACAGTTTTGTTGGCGTAATTTGATTGAGTTTATAGGCGCGCTTGATCTTTCAAGGTTGTTTTTTGCAGCAAAGATCAACAGACCCTCGTTAATTTAGGAATAGTTGTCATGTTATTTACGGGTAAAAGTATAACGTTTTCACCACATGCATTGGCGTTAGCCGTGTCGTTAGCGGTGCTATCTGGATGTACATTGGGCCCAGATTTTACAGTGCCAGAGAGCGGAATTACCCAAACGGCAACTGAGCCTCGGTCTGATTACGGTTACACCGAACAAGCTAGCCAACCAACTCTTGATTGGCAATGGTGGGCGGTATTTAACGACCCAATATTGACGCAATTACAAGCCAAAGCTCAAACCGGAAATTTAGACTTACAAGTTGCGACCAGCCGAATTGCGCAAAGCCGTGCGGCGTTGGGGATCACGGCTGCCGACCAACAACCTAGACTCTCTGCAAACGCAAGTTATGCCCGCGAAGGCAATAGTGAAAATGGCAAGATGGTGGCATTAGGGGCGCCGTCGGAGGCCGAAAATTTTGGACGGCAGGTTTTGATGCCAGTTGGGAGCTTGACCTTTGGGGCCGTGCGCAACGAGCGACAGAAGAAGTTCGCGCCAAATTAGATGTGTCGTTATATCAGCGTGAAGCCATTCGTGTCAGCTTAGCTGCTGAAGTTGCCAAGGCTTATTTGCAATTGCGCAATGCACAAACTCAATTAGCCATTAGCTTAGACAAGCAACAAACCGCTGAGCAGATTGTCGCGTTAATGCAAAGCCGTGAAGACAATGGTGTTGGTACCCATTTTGATACTATTCGTGCTCAAACCGACTTAGCCACATTAACGGCAAGCTTACCTGAGCTCACCATGCGCAGTAATCAATTAATGAATGCCTTGGCATTATTGCTCGGTGAGCAGCCTCGGGCATTAGATGCCATATTAGCGACATCAAATAAACCGATTCAATTGCCGGCAGGTGTGCCAGTTGAGATCCCGTCGGATTTAGCCTCTCGTCGCCCTGATATTCTTGAAGCACAAGCACATTTACACGCAGCCGTTGCCGCAATTGGTGTCGCAGAAACTGATTTTTATCCTCGAGTGACCTTGTCTGGCAGTTTGGGGCTTGAGTCTTTTGAAGGCAGTGACTTACTGGGCTGGGATTCGCGCTCATTTACTGTTGGCCCTAAAGTGTATTTACCTATTTTTTCAGGCGGCAAGTTAACTCAGCAACTTGAGTTAACAAAAGAAAAGCAAAAGAGTTCAGCATTGAGTTATCGCAAAACCGTGTTGGCTGCCTGGCACGAAGTGGATAACGCTATCGATGCGTGGCGTGCACAACAAAGCCAGCAGCATAAATTGTCTATTGCGCACCAATACACTGAGCAAGCGATGAAGATGATTGAGCGCAATTATCAGCAAGGCACCAGTGATCATTTAGCTGTTTTGCAGCAAAAAAAGCAAGTGCTTAACAGCCAAATCCAATTGAATAACAGTACCACTCAAGCCGAAATTGCGGTGGTGAGTTTATATAAAACGCTTGGCGGAGGTTGGGATAACAGCCAACCCGTTACTGAAACTAGCGCAATGCTAATCACAACACCTGGGGAGGTTAAATGAGTACAGCGGTACTTTCTGAACCTGCTGCAGTTGTGCCCAAACGCACCCTTGGCATACCTAATCAGGTATTAGCTGGGCTGTTAGGTATTTTTATTGCGGCAATGATGTCTGGCCTTAATAACCGTGTGGGATCGCTGGGTTTAGCGGATGTGCGCGGCGTGATGGGGCTTAGCATTGACGATGCGTCTTGGTTGCAGACTGCATACGCAATGGGCGAGCTCATTGCGATGCCATTTGCCTCTTGGTTTGCTATCACTTTGTCGGTGAGACGTTTTCATCTGTCGATGGTCTTTGTGTGCGCACTTATTGCGGCTATTTTGCCTTTTATTCAAAACCTAGATGTGTTGATAGGACTTCGCTTTGTTCAGGGCATAAGTAGCGGCGCGTTAATTCCTATTTTGATGATGGCAGCGCTGAAGTTTTTACCCCCTAATATTCGCTTACATGGTTTGGCGTTGTATGCGATGACCGCCACATTTGCGCCTAATTTAGCCGTGTGGTTAACCGGCTTATGGACCGACGGTTTGTCGGACTGGCGCTGGATATATTGGCAAGTGATCCCTTTGTGTGGTTTAGCCGGACTATTTGTTGGCTGGGGCTTACCTAAAGAAGGGGTTAAATACGCCCGCTTTGCACAAGGTAACTGGCTTGGGATGTTTTGCGGCGTGATATCGCTGTTATTACTTACTATCGCACTAGATCAAGGTGTGCGCCTTGATTGGTTTAACTCACCGTTGATTGCCGTGTCGTTAATTGGCGGTGTGATTTTGTTTGGCTGTTACGCCTTGACCGAATGGCACCATGATGCGCCTTTTATTAGACCTCAATTAATGGCACGTAAAAATCTGCTAATCGGCACGATTTTATTAACGTTTTTACTTGTGGTGTTGATGTCTGGGTCGATGTTGCCGTCAAACTACCTTGCGGGGTTACAAGATTATCGGGTGATGCAAATTGCGCCAATTGGGCTGCTAATTGCCTTGCCGCAGCTGGTGTTAGGGTCTGTGGTGGCATTGTTGTTGTACCAAAAGTGGGTCGATTCTCGGGTGATGCTGGCCATTGGGTTAGGCATTATTGCTTTGGCCTGTTTTTCGGGAGCACAACTTACCCCGCAGTGGAATCGCGACCAATTTTTAGTGGCTCAGTTACTGCAAGCCATTGGACAACCTATGGCGGTGGTGTCGATTCTATTTTTAATGACCAGTGTGTTAGACCCAAGTGAAGGCCCTTATTTTTCGGGGGCAATTAACACTTTTAGAGTGTTTGGGTCGCTTATTGGTGGCGCAATAGTGGGCCAATTGCTAACCGTGCGCAGTCGTTTTCATAGCGACATGTTACTTGACCATGCTGGCCTTGTTGATGGGGCCATTCCACAAGCGCTAGACGCATCAACCCTAGGGACAACCGTTGCCCAGCAATCTATGGTGCTGTCGGTAATTGATGCCTATTTAGTGTTGGGGGTACTCGCACTTATTTTGATCCCGCTGGCATTGATGATGACCTACGTGCCGGCACCAGATTTAAGCAAGCAGAATTAAAGGTAACCAACGGCGCTTACACAGCTCTTTGCCCTGCTAGCAGCGTTATTCGGCTTGTTAGCTAAATAACCCGAGCTCGGGATAATAAACGCCTTTCAAACAGTCCTTTGCCCTGCTAACTGCGTCAATTCGCCTTGTTAGCAGAACAAATGACAAGCTTGAAAGTGAGAAGGAGTAACGTGTTGATTTAAATAGCATAAGTTCATCCCTTATCCCGAGCTCAGGTTAAACAAATTTTAAGTTTATATTTTGAAAGTGAGTAATTGAAAATGGCAATATCTAAATCTATCAAAGTTACCGTAGTTGCAAGTTTATTCGTTGTGGCGATTGGCGGTGTGTTTTATCTAAATCAACCAGAATCAGCAAGTGCGACACAGTCGACAGATGATGCGTATATTCAGGCTGATTTTACGATTGTATCCCCACAAATTGCCGGCAAAATAAGCCAGGTTTTAGTGGATGATAATGACGTGGTTAAGCAAGGCGATGTGATTGCCACTATCGACGACCGTGACTTTGTGGCCGCAGTTAACACTGCCAAGGCGCAAGTGGTTAGCGCCCAAGCGAGCATTAAAAGTTTGCAAGCCAAGCTGACTAATCAAGACGCTGTGATTGAGCAGGTGCAGGCAACGTTAGATGCCAATATCTCAACACTTAAATTGGCGCAGTTTAACCTTGAGCGTTATCGCAACCTGGCGGCAGATGGCTCAGGTACCGTGCAGGCGCTGCAAGAAGCGGAAGCGCAAGTGAGTATTCAGCAAGCTAATCTTCGTAAAAACCAAGCGGGTTTGTTGGCGGCTAAACAGGATAAAGATATTCAATACGCCGATATTGATAAAGCGAAGGCTGCATTACTGCAAGCTAATTCGATGCTAGATGTGGCTAATTTGCAGTTGTCTTATACGCAAATTACCGCACCGATTGACGGCATTGTAGGTAAAAAGTCACTACGTGTTGGCAGCTATGTTAATCCAGGGGTGTCGCTATTGGCAGTGGTACCGCTTGATGAGATTTATGTGCATGCCAACTTTAGAGAAACCCAACTTGCCAATGTAAAAGCTGGTCAGGCAGTTGATATTGAAGTCGATGCACTACCGGGCAAAATATTAACAGGCCATGTAGACAGCTTAGCCCCAGCGAGTGGTGTGAGTTACTCCGCCGTTGCGCCTCATAATGCGACAGGTAACTTCACCAAAATTGTTCAGCGTTTACCGGTAAAAATCATCATCGACGCTGATCAGGCCGATGCCGCGCAACTTCGCGTTGGCATGTCAGTGGTCCCCACTATTGATGTGAATAACAGTTAAGCGCTATTGCAGAATTCCATTTTAAGACGATACAAATGAGTGGTGTTTGCTTAAGGCACATCACTCATTTTCGTTACACGCTGTAACAGGTAAAAGCAGATTTAACGGTTGTAGCGTGTAAAGTTTAGTTTGGGCTGCATAGTGTCGTCATTTTTTATTAACATGTAGCTTACCATGTTGCTTCATTTGCACTTGCTGCTGTAGCAGGGTGTTAAATTGTTCAATCCTCAATCCTTCAGCTTTAATCCTCAACCTTTAATAAAAATGAGCTTTTAACTGTATTGCGCTAAGCCATGCTGATGGTTCATTTAACCACAATAAATAGCGTTTATATCCGCTCAGATTAAAACCTTGATCACACTCCTTTGTAAACACAATAACATTAAACTCACATTTACCTTTGAAATGTTATAACGTATCATTGCGTCGTTTTGTTGATATTCAACAAAATCGACACCCTCATAACCATCTATTAAATAATTGATTTAGAGATAATAAATGCAAAAAGAAATGGTTGTAGCCTCGTCACTGTGCGTTGGCTTTTCTCAGCAAACGGTACTTGATGACGTTAATTTTACGGTAGGAAAAGGCGAAGTTTTTGCACTTCTTGGTGGTAATGGTGCAGGAAAATCAACGGCACTAAAAACTTTTTTAGGCACAGTGACTCCTACAAGTGGTACCGCGACAGTAATGGGCATGTCTGTTACAAAAGACATCGATAAAATCCGCAGTAAAGTCGCTTATTTGCCAGAGTCTGTGATGTTATATGGGCATTTAACTGGGGTAGAAAACATAAAATACTTTCTATCTTTAGCTGATATCACCAAGACCGAAGCTCAAATAGAGCAGGCGCTTAAACGTGTTGCATTACAAGAGCCTGCTTGGCATAGAGCTATGTCGAACTACTCTAAGGGAATGCGCCAAAAAACAGCGATTGCATTGGCATTGCTGCGCGAAGCCCCGGTGTTATTTCTCGACGAGCCAACTTCTGGCTTAGATCCTAACGCTATCGACGAATTTAATCGGCTCATTGCCACCTTGGCATCTGAAGGCTCTACCGTTTTTATGGTGACCCACGATGTTTACGGTGCATGCCAAATTGCCCACCGCATCGGTTTATTAGATAACGGCAAAATCGTTGGCATGTTTGAACGTGGTGACAATTCTCATATCGATACCGAGGAAGTTCATTCAGCATTTTCTAAGAGAAATAAACGATGATCGCCATTACTAAAATCACATGGGATGAGTGGCGTTTTTGGCACAGAACTAAACTCGCAGCCACCATTATTGTCATTGGCACACTATTAACCATTGTGTCTGCAATTGTTAATACAGTAGAAATACAAAATACCAAGCATGAGCGTGAGCACATGCAACAATCTTCTGAAGCGAAATTTTTAGAGCAACCTGACCGACATCCTCACCGCATGGTGCATTACGGCCATTATGTATTTCGTTCTCCTTCGCCACTGAGCATTATTGAGCCCGGCGTCGATTCATTTACTGGTACCTCGATTTTTCTTGAAGGTCACCGCCAAAACAGTGCGATGTTTTCTGACCAACGTCAGGCATCGGGTATGACACGCTTTAGTAGTTTAACGCCCAGCTTTTTACTGCAGGTGCTTGTGCCCTTATTTATCATCATGATTGGCTATGCCAGTGTCACAAGAGAAAAAGAAGCCGGTACTCTGAATATTATGATCACTCAAGGCGTCAATTTATGGCACCTAATGATGGGTAAATATTTGGCGTTAGTGAGCAGTGCGTTGTTAATGTTGTTGCCGTTAGTCATTGCGGCTATTTGGGCGACCATTAACGGTGAATCGATAGTGATAACCAGCAGTTTTGTGGCGGGTTATGTTGCTTATATTTTTGTATGGTGTGGCATTGTATTAACGGTATCGGCGTTGAGCCAAAAAAGCAGTGCAAGTTTTGTTACGTTAGCCTGTTTGTGGATTGTGCTGTGTATTTTACTTCCGCGTATTGGTAGCTCAAGTGCGGCCGCTATTGCACCTTCGCAAGGTAAATTGGAAGCCGATTTTGCCGTATTAGAAGAGCTAAGAAAACTTGGTGATGGACACGATACCTCCGACCCAGCATTTGAACAGCTTAAGCAAAACTTATTCGCAAAGTATGACGTCAGCAAAGTCGAAGATTTACCGATTAACTTTCGTGGTGCTGTCGCGCAGTTTTCAGAGAAACAACTGACCGAGTTATTAAATAAGTTTGCTGAAAAGCGCATGCATGAAGAACTTGCCCAAGCCAATATCGCCAGACAATTTGGCTGGTTAACCCCAACAACGGCAATTCGCTCGTTTTCAATGATGATTTCTGGCACCAGCTTAGAGACTCATCATCGCTTTTTACGTGAAGCAGAAAAATTGCGCTTCGACTTTGTTCAGTCGCTCAATAAAGTCCATCAAGACACCCTAAGTTACCAAGCTGATATGAATCGTAATAAAGATGCAGACAGTACAATTTCTGCGCGTGTTGATGCGTCTAATTGGCAAGTCTTGTCTTCATTTTCTTTTACCCCTGACACTGCCGAGACCAGATTAACCCGCAGTCTGCCTTACAGTATTCAATTACTTTTTTGGCTTGGTGCCATTGGGCTTTGCTTGCGACTTGCTGTTAGGAGAATACGCTAATGAATATTATTTCTAACCTGAGCAGAGAAGCAAATTTTCTTGCAAAACAACGCTATGTGTTGATGTTTCTTAGCATTGTGTTTTTTCTTGCTGGGTTTTCAGTGTGGTCTGGTATCAGTGAAACCCAGTCACAAATAACCACGATTGAACGGCTACTTGAAAAGGATGCAATAGATCGAAACCATGTACTCGAAAAACAAGCCGATTATGGCAGTGCTGCTTATTACAGCTTTCATTTAACGTATTCGCCGCCTTCTGATATTGCATTTGCCGCAATGGGGCAGCGCGATATTTACCCCTGGAAGCACCGGATTCGCATGCTGGCATTAGAAGGGCAAATATACGAGACAGATGCTGATAATCCAGAGTTATCATTTTTAGGCAAATTTGATTTTGCGTTTTTAGTCAGCGTATTGCTGCCCCTGTTTGTTATTTTGTTGCTGCATGATATTCGCTCTGCTGAACGCGAAGCTGGTCGCTACGATTTACTGATAACCACTGCCCGAAAACAACAACGTCTGTGGTTATCAAGAGCCGTTGTTTTGTGCTCGGCGTTGGCATTAGCAATATTGATCCCATTTGCGGTTGGCGCTTGGCTTTTTAAAGCATCGTTAACCTCTGTCGGTTTGATGATACTTGTGGTGATTGCGCATCTATTATTTTGGATGTTACTCACACTCGCATTTACCGCTAGCAAAACGGCATCTAAGCAAAGTTCGGCACAAACAGCTTCTGTGCTATTGGCTATTTGGTTGAGTGTAAGCGTGTTGATCCCCGTTACTAGTGATATTGCTATTGAAGAAATGGTCCAAAGCCCTAACGGCGGTGAAATTGTACTTACGCAGCGAGAGTTTGTTAACGGTGCGTGGGATTTACCTTTTGCTGCAACCTGGGAAGCATTCTTGGCTACTCACCCACAATGGCAAGATAGCACCCAAATGGATTCGCAATTTGAATGGAAGTGGTATTACGCTTTTCAACAAGTTGGCGATCAAAAAGCGGAGGCATTATCACAAGCTTACCGTGATGCCACCCTAGAAAAAGACGCTTGGGCGAGCCGTTTGGCCTTTATTTCGCCTCCTATGTTAGCGCAGCGATTGATGTCTTCCATTGCTGAGACCGACACGCAGGCGGCCATGAGATACGAGCAACAAATAAGAGATTATCACCAAGCGTTACGTCAATTTTATTACCCGCTGCTGTTTAATGAAACCGGATATAACGTAGAAAAAATGTCAGATTTACCTCAATTTGCACAACCAATAAATACATCAAAAAATGCTAAGGGCAATAGTTAACCATGAGAAATAATCCTTTAACACAACCAATAAAACCGCTAAGCCTGTGTATCTTTGCAGCCTTATTTTTACCTGCTGTAACTCAGGCTGCTGAAGCGGAAAGCGCAGTTAAAGATGACGTTGAAGTTATTGAAGTGACTGGGATGCGACAAGCTTATCGCGGTAATGTGCAAGAAAAAGATCTGCCACAAGCGATATCATCAATCACATTCGATACCTTAGAGTTTACAGGCATAACCAATTTACAAAACTCGTTAGAACTGGTGAGTGGTGTCACCAGACAGAACGATTTTGGTGGCTTATGGGATATGTTTGCGATCCGTGGTTTTGCCGGAGACGAAAACTTGCCTTCAGCTTATCTTATTAACGGCTTTAGCGCAGGACGAGGCTTTAGCGGAAACCGTGATATGTCTAACGTTGAAGTGATGGAGGTGCTTAAAGGCCCAGGCTCTGCTCTGTATGGCCGTGGTGAGCCTGGCGGAACCGTTAATATCATTACCAAAAAACCTCAGTTTGACCAAAGTGGATATATTAAATTTACCGCAGGAAGCTTTGATACTTATCGTACCGAAGGTGACTTCACGACGGGATTAACTGAGAAGCTCGCATTTAGAATCAATGGTGCTTATGAAGAGGCGGAAAGCTACCGTGATACGGTAGAAAGTACCAAGACCGTACTTACACCGTCATTTTTGTACCAACTTAATGATGACACAACGATTAGCTATGAGCTTGAGTATTTGGATCAAGAAGCGCCAATGGACAGAGGCGTTGTGGTTGTTGATGGTAAAGACTTTTCAGATTCAAACTTTTATGGTGAGCCAGCAGATGATCCGGTAGAAATTGAAGCGCTTGGCCATCAGCTTCAGCTGCAACACAACCTTTCTGGCGACTGGGCTTTCAGCGCAGGGCTAAGCTACCGCACATCATCTTTTGAAGGTAATGCGACTGAAGCACGTTGGTATGATGCAGACGCTAACTATGTTGTTCGTCAACGCCGTTACCGCAATTTTGATGCGGACGATATCTCTGGTCGTTTTGAGTTCAGTGGTTCTGCTGACTTTTTAGGTGTTCAACACAACCTACTGATTGGTGGTGACGCTTATGAGTATGAGCTAGATCGCCTTATTTTACGCTATCGACACAATACCGCCGAAGCCGGTACACCTGAAAGTAGCGCTGACTACTATGCCATCGACTTTGATAATCCAGTTTATCGCGATGAACTGCCTGATATGATCGACAACACATCTGATGTTGAAGAGCAAAGCGGCCAGGGTGTTTACTTTCAAGACCAAATAGACCTGTCTGATAATTGGAAAGCGATGTTCGGTATGCGTTATGATCGCTTTGAACAAGACATGACTTATCGATTAGATAATGACCGTAAAACCAGTACATCAAAATCTTACTTTAACCCGCGCCTAGGCTTAGTTTACGAGTTATCTGATGACGCCCGAGTATATGCAAGCTACTCAGAAGGCGCGCGTCCTAACTCTGGTACCGACGCCGATGGCAATGGTCATGAGCCTGAAGAAAGCAAGTCTTACGAAATTGGCTTAAAGTGGGACATGCCAGAGCAGGGCTTTAGTGGAACAACAGCCCTATTTACCACTGAAAAGTCTAACATTTTGGCCAGCAGCCCAAATGGTGACGGTACAACAGAAGCCATTGGTAAAGCAGAGAGTAAAGGTATTGAGCTTGACCTTTCATACGCGCTTACGCCTGATACTTTAGTGACGCTATCGTATGCTTATATCGATGCACAAAACGCTAAAGAAATCACATTATGGGATTGGTATGTTATTGAAGAGGGCGACCGTTTAGGCAATGTCCCAGAGCACAGCGGTAGCTTGATGGTGCGTCAATTTGCTGAGTTTGGTGGATATGAAGGCAGTGGTGGATTTGTGATTCAATATGTGGGGACCCAATTAGGTGACTTCCTTGAGCAAGATTACGAATTACCTAACTACACACTGGTTAATCTATTTGCCAATGTCACACTCACTGAAAACCTCGACCTTAACCTCAGCGTTAATAATTTACTTGATGAAGAGTATTACGCTAACTCTTACTTTGAAGCGTGGACAATGCCAGGTGCACCACGCGCTTTCAAAGCAAGTGTAAAATACACATTCTAAAACAGTCGCGAGTGATAAGTTAAATGAAGCCGGCGCGAAGAGTATTTCCGCCGGATTTTGTGGACTTAGGGCGATTTAAATTAAGTCAGAATAAATCATAAAGCCCAGCAAGGTGCCCACCACTTGCCTGTGGCTTTTACTCAATCTTAGTGGTGCTCGAAGCTATGATTACGGAAAAACAGTGCCTTTTTTATGCTGCTGCCAAGGTTCAAAAATAGCAGTTTTGAAAGGCTATATCGAGTATATTTTTCAAAAGTCATTCATTCATGGATGCAATAGTATCCAATTTTTGTTTTATTTCGCTATAATGGATATAACTGTATCCACTTGGTCTTTGCGGATGAATTTTACCTTACTTGATGATACCGATGTAAGCCAAGCCTATGCGGCTTATTTGCGGGAGTTACGCCACCAAGCAAAGTTGTCACGAGCAGCGTTAGCTGAGCGAAGCTGCGTACCTGCGGCCACCATTAAAAAATTTGAGCTGACCGGGCAAATATCATTTCGCCAATTGCTGTTGCTTTGGCAGACCCTCGACTCGCTTAGCCGTTTGTACGAGCTCACACAGCCAAGCAAAGAACGCGCCACTATGCCCACGAGTATTGATGAGGTGCTAAAAGATGAGTTTTAAACCCATTCAAAAACTCGCCGTGACTCGCACCTTAAGTTCAGGTGAGCAGCTTGCTGTAGGGGTCTTGGCGCAGAATCGGCAAGGCGTGTTTTTTCAGTATGCAGACAGTTACTTGCAGCAGTTTGGCAATTTATCACCGTTTACTTTGCAAGCGAACGTGCAAGTTCAAGCCGCACCTAGAGCGCCGCACCAAGGTGTACATGGTGTATTTGGAGATTGTTTGCCCGATGGCTGGGGAATGCTGTTACAAGATCGCATTTTCCGTCAAAAGGGCATTTTGCCAAATCAAGTAACGGCGATGGATAGATTGGCTTTTGTGGGTGATAAAGGCATGGGAGCATTGTCTTTTTCTCCGGTGTCTGAGTTTTCAACCACGACGCACGCGGATATTGATTTAGCCACCTTGGGTGTAGAGGCACAAACGCTGTTCGACGCTTCAATGTCAGATTTAATGGATAGCAGCCACGATGAGTTAGATGGACATACGCAACAGATATTGGCCGCATTAGTCGCCGGTGGCAGTTCAGGTGGAGCAAGGCCCAAGGCACAGATTTATATGCCTGCTGGAGAAACTCAGTATTGTCGAACCTTTGCTCAGCCTAGAGATGAAGCATGGCTGATTAAGTTTACCTCTAAAAATCTCGCGCTTGGGCATGAGGAAGGTTTGTGCGAGGCGGTCTATTTACAAATGGCTGAGCAAGCTAAGTGTCAACCGCCGCTATGGCAACTCATTGAAGCACCACCTACTAGCGGTGCGCCTGCGTGGTTAGCGCTTAAGCGTTTTGATTATGTCACTGAACAGGCCGGCTTAGGCAGCAAGCGCAGTGCAGGTCGATTGCATATGCACAGCGCTTGCGGGCTGCTGGATGCAGACTTTAGAACGCCAAGTTTAGATTATATTGACTTGATAAAAGCCAGTCGTCAGTTATGTAAATCACCAGCCGCCGGGCAGCTGCAGTTTCGCCGTGCCATTTTTAACCTGCTGTCGTCTAACCAAGACGACCACAGTAAAAACTGGGCGTTTTTGCAAGCGGATGACGGTCAATGGGATCCTGCACCTTTTTACGATGTTACTTACAGCCCACATCCATTCAACGAACACGCCACTGCATTCTGCGGTTATGGCAAAGCGCCACCGCTAAAGGTGATGCAAAAACTAGCGACCAGTGCTGCTGGCTATGGGAGTTGGCATGAGGCAAAGCAAATCATTGAAGAAGTTGCAGAAGCCATCAGCCAATTTACGTATCTTGCAAAGCAGCAAGGGGTTAGCAAAACCACAATATCTGCCATTGCTAAGACATTAGATCAGCGCAAGCAGGAAAATACAGCGCTTTTTCAATAACAATAAGAAAGGACAACAATGAAGCTCGGTCGTAACGATCCTTGCCATTGTGGCAGTGGTAAAAAATTTAAACGTTGCTGTATGAACAGCGTCGCCAAGCAACATGCCCAAGTCTTTGATGATGTTGAAGCCATGTTGGCAATTAACCCAAAATTGAGCCTTGTTGAACTCAACGCTGCTTTACAACACAAAGTTCAGGATCGCAATAATCAGCCTCATCACGATTGACGTCAACGCAAATGGCCAATTGGCTTTATGCCTCTTTTGATGAATTACAGTGGGTGAGCATCAGCACACCCGACTTTCTTTCTCCCAGCCCTGTGATGCGTTATCTAGGCCTCATTCTTGATGAGGCTATGGCCCAAGAAGGCTCCGTCAAAGCGACCAGTAAAGGTAACTTACCGGCTAAATTAGTCAAACAGGCCAGTGAGTTATTGCCTGAGTTTGCCGTTGCTCAATTCGAACGTGATATAAGCATCAGCGAGTTTGCGGGCAGTAACGAAGACAAATTCAATGCCTTGCATTACACCCGAGTACTTGCCGAAATAAGTGACATTATTTATCGGCGCAGCGGTCGCTACCATGTGAAAAAATCAGCACAAAAACAGTACCAGGCGTTAGGTATACAGGCATTTTTTAAACCTATGCTAGAAGCTGCCATCAGCAAATATAACTGGGGCTATTTGGACAGTTTTGAGTTTGATGTCGACTTGCGAGCCTTTTGGCTGTTTATGCTGTGGCGCATTCAAAGCCACAACAAAGTGGATCAGCTGGTAGAAGAAGTGATGACGGCTTTCCCCGACTTACTACAAGTATTCCCCGCAGATGATTACTTCTCGCCAGAAAGAAACTTAAACAGGCTCATTGAATCACGGTTTATTAAGCGATTTCTACAGTTTTGGGGATTTGTGACCATTGACCCAAGACGTTATATAAACGCTGAACCCCTCGCTAGGGTGGTTCAGGTGCAGCCTTTATTGAAACAAACTTTTCAATTCTCAATAAATACATAGCAAGGTCATCGTGAGCGAATATCAATACTATAAATTCGCGCGTCTGGATGGGTATTTAGACGCTAAGGCGCAACAAGCACTCAGAACCATCTCAAGCCGTGCTGAGATCAGCGCTACTTCCTTTCAGGTGTATTATAACTACGGCGACCTAAAGGCAGAGCCTTTTGAGCTGATGTTAAAATACTTTGATATCGGTTTTTACTATGCCAATTGGGGCTCAATCGATGCCTACATCAAGCTACCAGCCGGAACGCTTCCAGATGCGTTACTCTGCTTTTCAAGCTATGGGCTTCATGTACACGAAAATGATGAGTGGCAACTGCTGATTTTTTCCATCGAGGAGTATTACGATTATTTTGACGATGAAGATGCCGACGGATTTTTCAATAATTTAGCTGCTTTACGCAGTGGGTTAATGCAAGGAGATTGGCGCCTTGTGTACTTTATGTGGCTAAAAGCATTTGATTTTAATGGTGAAGTTGAGAGTGTGCCGTTGATCCAATTCGACTTTGAACACCTCAGTGAAGAGGTTGAGGGGTTTGCGGCACTGTATGATATTCCCTTGGCATTAGTAAAGGCACTCGCCATGGTGCTGAACGAACAACCCAGACACCAAGCAAAACAAACCCAGTTTCAGTTTGATGCGTGGTTGCATAATCTCTCGGAAGCAGAGAAAGACACGCTATTACGCAAGCTGTTTGAGCAAGGCCAGCTAACTCGCCATCAAGCCTTAGCGCTGACGCGAAAAGAACCTGCCAACACAGACGAAATCTATCAGTATTGGTTAACCCCCGAGGTAATTTCTCCTTTTATTGAACAAGCGCAAAGCCAATTACAGCAAGAGCAAGCGGCAGCGCTCGCAAAGAAAATGGCTATTGAAAAAGCGGAAAAAGAAAAGGCGTTGACGGATAGCTATAATCAGCGTGAGCGCTGCTGGCAGCAAGCACAAGAGCAAGCGGATCGAACTTGCGCCAGTGGTTACGATGCGGCATCACGCTATCTGCATCAGCTGTTTGAGGCCTATCAGTTCAAAGCGGATGAAGCTGAGTTTGCACAACGCTTTAAGCGCTTTGTTGTGGCGAATAATAGCCGTAAAGCACTGTTAAATCGACTTAGTGATTTGTTATAAACATTGCCGTTATAGACGGGTCAGATGGTGTTAGTAGAGTAATTTGAAGGGAATATATAAAAAGCCCTGTATTTACAAGCAAATAATAGGGCTTTTAAGGCATTCTTGGACGGGTAAAAAACTATTCAACGTTTTGGATCTGCTCGCGCATTTGCTCAATCAATACTTTTAATTCAACAGCGGCTGAAGTGATTTCTGCACTGATTGATTTTGAGGCTAGGGTGTTTGATTCGCGGTTAAACTCTTGCATCATAAAGTCTAAACGGCGGCCTTCGCTGCCGCCTTTTTTAAGGATGCGGCGAGCTTCAGTTACGTGGGCTTCAAGGCGATCCATTTCTTCGGCAACATCTTGCTTTTGCGCTAGGAGTACCATTTCTTGCTCAATGCGCGAAGGGTCGAGTTCACCTGAGATATCGGCTAAGCGGTTGGTGAGCTTGTCGCGTTGGTATTGCATCACGGTTGGCATGTGTTCGCGCACAATATTAACCTGCTCCATTACGCCATCTAAACGGGTCAATAGCATGTCTTTAATCGCTTCACCTTCACGGCCGCGTGCTTCGATAAACTGATCGATTGCACTGTCGAAGGCTTTCATTAGCTCTGCGCCAATGGCGTCCATGTCTTGCTCGGCTGATGCGAGCACGCCTGGCCAGCGTAATACGTCAGTGAGGCTTAATTCGCCTTGACCGGCTTCTTGCTTTAACCAGTTAGCTGCGCTTAATAATTGCTTTGCTAATGGTTGGTTTAGCTGTAATTCGTTGCTGCTGTTGTCGGCTAGCTCATAACGTAGATTCACTTCTACTTTACCGCGATTTAAGCGTTTACGTAGGCGATCGCGTAAGACAGGTTCAAAGCTGCGAAACTGCTCAGGTAGGCGCAGGTAGGTTTCTAGGTAGCGCTGGTTGACTGAACGAATTTCCCATGAGGCGGTACCCCATTGTGCTTTGTGCTCGATACGAGCGTAGGCTGTCATGCTTTGGATCATGAAGTGTCCTGTTATGTTATTACGCAAATGTGGGTTGATTATAGCCGCTTTAGGTATCGGGATTAAAGGATTAGTGCTGAGATTTGTGCTGTATCTTGGTTGATATCAATCATATGGATACTAAAGTGGGAGAGGTCATATGTTAGCGATGACGAATTGGATGGGTTTGTCGTGGCATCTGGCGGCGCGAACCTCTATAATATGCGCTCAAATCTGATATGAATTCGACTACAGGACTTTTCATGCGCCCAAGTAACCGTACACCAGCTCAAACTCGCCCTATTACTATTACGCGTTCTTTTACTGCACATGCTGAAGGCTCTGTTTTAGTTGAGTTTGGCGACACAAAAGTATTATGTACTGCCAGCTTCACTGAAGGTGTACCACGTTTTCTTAAAGGCCAGGGCCAAGGTTGGGTTACTGCTGAATACGGTATGTTACCGCGTTCAACGCACAGCCGTATGGACCGTGAAGCTGCTCGTGGTAAGCAATCTGGTCGTACTCAAGAAATTCAGCGTTTAATTGGCCGCTCTTTACGTGCAGCTGTTGATATGAAGCTGTTAGGTGAAAACACTATCGTTATCGATTGTGATGTGATTCAAGCTGATGGCGGCACACGTACTGCGGCAATTACTGGTGCTTGTGTTGCATTGGTTGATGCCCTGAACTGGGCTCGTGGTAAAGGCATTATTAAAGCCAACCCTCTTAAGTTTTTAATTGCCGCTGTGAGTGTGGGTATTTACAAAGGCGAAGCGATCAGTGATTTAGAATACATTGAAGACAGCGCTGCTGAAACTGACATGAACGTAGTGATGACTGAAACCGGTAAGATTATTGAAATTCAAGGTACTGCTGAAGGCGAGCCATTCAGCCATGAAGAATTAATTGAACTACTTGGTCTGGCTAAAAACAGTATTCGCGAAATCGTCGATGTGCAAAAAGCCGCATTAAGTTAATATGCTGTTGAAAAATGAGGACCGATTACGGTCCTTTTTTTTAATCCAAAATTTGATTATAGAGGAATAACCGTGAAAGCCTATCAACGCGAATTTATTGAGTTTGCTTTAGCCCGCCAAGTATTACGTTTTGGTGAGTTTACCCTTAAATCTGGCCGTACGAGCCCGTACTTTTTTAACGCTGGATTATTTAATACTGGTAAAGACTTAGCGCGTTTAGGCCGCTTTTATGCCGCTGCGTTAATGGATGCTGGCATTGAGTTCGATTTGTTGTTTGGCCCAGCTTATAAAGGCATTCCGATTGCCACTACGACAGCGGTTGCCTTGTGCGATCATCACGATGTGGATATTCCTTACTGCTTTAATCGCAAAGAGGCTAAAACCCACGGCGAAGGCGGTAATTTAGTCGGCAGTGAGCTCAAAGGTAAAGTGATGCTGGTGGACGATGTGATCACTGCGGGCACAGCTATCCGTGAGTCGATGGAGATTATTAATGCCCACAATGCCCAACTTGCGGGCGTATTGATTGCGCTTGATCGTCAAGAAAAAGGCAAGGGTGAGCTGTCAGCGATTCAAGAAGTTGAGCGTGACTTTGGTTGTCAAATTGTGTCGATTATTAAGCTGGCCGATTTAATCAGTTACTTGTCTGAAAAGCCGGGCATGGAAGCTGAACTGGCTAGCGTTAGTGCTTATCGTGAGCAATATGGTATTTAACCTGAGTAAGGATCAGGTTAAATAGTCCTTTGTCTTTCTCAGGGCGTTGAATGAACTTGCAATAGGCTAGGTTTAAACTGATGCGCTGAAGCTGAAAAATTAAAAAAGCTGCACAATAGTCATATTGATGCAGCTTTTTATTGCACTTTTTGCGGTAATCCGTAATCCGTAATCCGTGTACGCTATTTCACTTGGTGTAAAAACTCAGCACGGGTAGCAGGGTTAGACTTAAAAATACCGCCAAGTGCCGTGGTGGTGGTTGAGCTGGTTGAGTCCATTACCCCACGAGATTTAACGCAGTAATGTACCGCATCCATTTTTACCGCTACGTCTTTGGTTTCAAGCAAGGTTTGCAGCGCCACTAACACTTGTTGGGTTAAACGCTCTTGTACTTGTGGGCGTTGGGAAAAAAAGCGCACGATACGGTTAATTTTAGATAAACCAATAATCTTTGTGCGCGGCAAGTAAGCCACTGTTGCAAAGCCATCGATGGTTACTAAATGATGTTCGCAGGTACTAGTGAGGCTAATATCTTGCACTCGCACCATTTCATCAACGCCCATTTTATTTTCAATGACGGTGATTTTTGGAAAGTTTTCGTAATCAAGCCCCGAGAAGATTTCATCAACATACATTTTTGCAATACGGCGCGGCGTGTCTGCCAGGCTGTCGTCGGTTAAGTCGAGTGACATTAAGGTCAAAATCTCACGCATATGGTGTTCAATTTTAACTTTACGTTGTTCTGGCGTGGAAGTTTTGGGCAGCATTGGGGTTTCTAGCCCACGATCTTTTAGTGCTGCTTGTACTTTAATTGCGGCTTCACTGAGTGCCATATATCCTCCAACGACTCGATATCACTGTTTGTATGAGTGTAGATTAACACCCACTTGGCTGCCCCATAGGGGAAAAGGAGAATAGCGCGATTCACTGTAAATTAATACCGCAGTCAATAAAAAAGCCGATCCTATAGGACCTGGTGACCTTTCAAGGTTGTTTTTGCAACGAATTGTTGGCCATTACTTAAACATGAGCTATAAGGCAGAGACTTTGTCGTGTAGCTATTTATGTGACAGTCTATATCGCAGTAAAAAGGCCAAAAATTCGCTGCCCGAAGGGTTCGGCTAAAAACGTTTTACTCTTTGTTGAATACATTTTGCTTAGGTGACTAGGCATCAATCTATTCGCCTCGATTAAAACGTTTTTAACTCGAACAAAACTCAACCAGCAAAGGTCAACAGGTCCTACTCAAGTATCGGCTTTTGTTGATTAAACGCATAAGCGATCACTACTTAACGTTTAAGTTCTCTTTAATGAACTTAAGCATGATTTCATAATACTTAGCGCGGTTTTCGGCGTTAAAGAAACCATGGCCTTCTTTTCTCCAAATCTCTTTTTGGAAAGGGTAGTTAGCTTGCTCGAGCGCTTTTGCCATTGCTTCGTATTGTTCTATCGGTGCGCGTTCATCTTCTTCACCATGAATTAACAGCACTTTCGCTTTTAGCTTATTGACGTTATGAGTAGGAGACATTGCACGAAGGCGTTGAATATCAGTGCCTAACACTTCTTCTAAGAATGCTCCACCACTGTAAGATTCAGGTACATCTCCGGTTTTATACATTTGCTCTAAATCATACACACCGGCAACACCCACTGCGCACTTAAACATATCTGGCGCTAACATAGGGCTCATGAGTGCTGAGTAACCGCCAAAACTGCCGCCTGAAATACACACTCTGTCTTTGTCGGCATAGCCTTGGTCAATAGCATATTGGGTTGCATCAATAATATCGTATTGAATTTTGCTGCCCCAAGATAAGTAGCCTGACTCTTCAAATGGTGTACCGTATCCTCCAGAACCACGGAAGTTGACTTGCAGTACCGCAATACCATTGTTAGCGAGTAATTGGTTTTCTGAGTTAAATACCCACAAGTCACGCGGACCATGTGGGCCGCCATGAGGATTAACCACAAGCGGCATGTTTTTATGCTCTTTTATGCCGACAGGTAGCGTTAAGTAGCCATGAATGGTCACACCATCACGGTTAGTAAAGCTAATTGGGCGTACTTCTGACATTTCGCTAGGATCTAGCTTTGCGTTTTCAGCAAATAAGAATTTGAGTTTAAGTTTTTTACGGTCAAATAAGTAATAGTCACCCGAGTTTCTATCATTCATCGCCATGACAATAAGCGTATTACCGTCAACGGTTTCGCTGACAATACGAATGCGATGATCTGGAATTGCATCCATTAACTGTCGTAGGGCTTTGGCTTTATCGCTTTTAGTGTCAACAAAGCGATACTCTGGGTAGCCATTTTCAAACTCAACAGCATAAAGGGTATTGGTTTGGTCGCTGACCCATGTCATCAATGGATCGACAACTTCATGCTGGATAATTTTTTTATGTTTAGCTGTTGCTAGTTCGACTTCATAAATTGCGCGAGTTGCACCTTCACCATTTGCCAAAGCGTAAATTGATTTATTGTCTTCAGTGAACGAAAGTGGATAAAAATGGGTGAGTCCGCCTCTAATTTTATCAGCGTCAACCCATTCACCATTTTCGTAATAGAAGAGTTGCTCATTGTTTTTCTTATCATTGGCGAAACTAAAGCGAACATTTTTGTTGTTATCAACAAGAAAGCCCGCATTAGCAACAGGTGATGTCGTTAGGCGTTTGCGCTTACCTGAGTAGACATCGACGCGATAAACTTCTGTATATGCATAATTTTGCCTATTCCAAGGATAAGCCATAACCAGGATATCGTCTTCATTATCCTTTAAGGTATCGAGTACGAATGCACTCGCCTGAATACCGCCATTACTTTTTATTTTGGTACTTGCGGATGTATCACTGTTATAACCAAATAAGTATTTAGATTTGCTGCCATCATAATTTACAGCCAATAACTCGCCATAATAGTCTGATGCTTCGCGTTGAGCGTGTTTATAGAGTTTTTGTAATACTACCCGCTCGTCATTGACCCAATAGTAGCCACCAACTTCTTCATCGCCACTGAATTTGACTGCATAAGTTGGCTTCATTGACTTAAGGTTTAAAATCAATAATGTGCGTTTTTCATCTTCGATTAAGATCACACCGAGATGTTTACCGTCAGGTGAAATTTTAACGCCTGAAAACTCAGAATCAGCACTAAAATCTTTAATTGAAGGTGAGGCGAAGGTGTGGGGGGTGAATAAAATAAACAAACAGCAAGTGAGGTATAAAATGCGCAGCATGAATACAGTCCGTGTAATAAATGTTAAAAATGTAATAGCATTGTATTTTATCTGAGTTTTTGGAGCAAGAGATGCGGATTAATTATTCAATTAGACTAAGCGGATATAGGGAGGAAACTAGAGCTACATACACATTGCATATAGCCCTAATGCTGGCTAACTTCTCAACAGCTGCTGCTGAATAAAGGTCCATTGTTCATCAAAATGTTGAGTGGGCTTTTGTTTAAATTCACTGCGGACAAACTGTGAAATTCTGCCTTCGGCAAACGCTAGTAACAAATTAGCGAGTATGGCTTCATCGAGGTTGAAACCGACGCCTTCGCGTAAGGTTTTTTCTCGCAGAATTTGTTTTATTTGAGTTTCTATTTTGGCAAAGAGTGCGTCGATACGGCTACGTAAACGCTCATTTTCACCTAATAGTGCATCACCGTTTAATACCCGTGAAATACCTGGGTTGCGTTCAGAAAATACCAACAATAGCTGCAGCACGAGCTGGCAGCGGGTCATGGTGTTTTTTTCTTCGTCCATGATGATATTTAATCGCGATAGAATCGCGTCTTCAATAAATTCGATTAAGCCTTCAAACATGCGCGCTTTGCTAGGAAAGTGACGATACAGTGCGGCTTCTGACACCCCCACTTCAGCGGCGAGTTTGGCGGTAGTGATCCGTTGACCAGGGCTGGTCTCGAGCATTTGCGCTAAGCATTGTAAAATATGCTCACGACGGTTTATTTTTGGGCTTTCGGCCATTATGTGTTCCTTGGCTCAGTGACTACTTGAAAAGGTTATTTGGTGCCTGAATGGCCAAATCCGCCTTCTCCACGATCTGAGCTATTAAACTCATCCACTAGGGTAAATTTTGCTTGTACAACAGGGACAAACATTAATTGGGCTAAACGATCGCCAATGTCGAGTGTGAATGGTTTATCACTTCTGTTCCAACATGACACCATAAGTTGCCCTTGGTAATCGGAGTCGATTAAACCGACCAAATTACCCAGCACAATGCCATTTTTATGGCCCATACCTGAGCGCGGTAAAATAACTGCAGCCAGGCTTGGGTCGGCCACGTAAATGGCGATACCTGTTGGAATTAACACGGTTTGACCTGGCTCTATGACCATTGCCGTGTCGGTCATTGCGCGTAAGTCCATACCTGCGCTACCGGGAGTCGCATAAGCTGGCAGCGGGAATTCACTGCCAATACGCGAGTCGAGAATTTTTAGTTCAATGGGTGTTTTCATGATTTTTTTAGTTGTTGTTCTATCAATGTAAGTAATTGGCGTGCCAGTGTGAGTTTATCTGTTGCGGGCAGTTGTTGGCTGCCGTCTTGCCAAAATACTTGTAGTGCATTGCTATCGGCATTAAAGCCTAAGCCTTGAATAGAGACATCGTTAGCGGCAATCATATCCAGCTTTTTACGCTGAAGCTTGCCACGAGCGTATTGCTCTACATCGTTCGTTTCAGCAGCAAAACCAACGGTGAAAGGTCGCGCGGTGTGCTGAGCTACCGTGGCTAAGATATCAGGATTACGCACCAGCGCAAGCTGCATTTCTTCGGCCGATTTTTTAATTTTTTGATCGGCGACATCGGCAATTCGATAGTCTGCTACTGCGGCGCAACCGATAAAAATATCATGTTGTTCAACTTGTTGCATTACGGCGTCGAGCATTTGTTGTGCAGAGTCAACATCAATGCGCTTAACGCCAACTGGTGTGACAAGGTTAACTGGCCCCGAAACAAGTGTCACTTCTGCGCCCATTTCTGCTGCAGCTTGTGCCAGAGCAAAGCCCATTTTGCCAGAGCTGTGGTTGGATATATAACGCACCGGGTCAATGGCCTCACGGGTTGGCCCTGCGGTGAGTAATAATTTATGCCCTTGTAAAGACTTTGGTCCAAAAAATTGCACCAGTTGCTCAGCTATGGCGACGGGCTCTTGCATGCGGCCTGGGCCAACTTCACCACAGGCTTGGTTACCTGAGGCAGGCTGCCAAATGGTTAAGCCTTTGCGAGCTAGATTGGCCATGTTCTCTTGAGTGGCGATGTTTTGATACATCTGTTGGTTCATGGCTGGGCACACAATGATTGGCGCGCTAGTGGCTAAACATGTGGTAGTGAGTAGCTCGTCGGCCATGCCGGCATTAATGCGAGCCATCAAGTTTGCGGTAGCAGGAGCAAGTATGACTACGTCTGCCCAGCGTGCCAGCTCAATATGGCCCATTGCGGCTTCTGCTGCAGGATCGAGTAAATCAGAAGCCACCGGATGGCCTGAAAGCGCCTGAATGGTTAATGGTGTAATAAACTCCATGGCGCTTTGGGTCATGATGACACGCACATCTGCGCCACGTTCTTTTAAGCGACGAATTAGATCGGCGCTTTTGTATGCGGCAATACCGCCGCCAATTCCGAGTAGTACTTTTTTATTTGTCAGCATGTTGTGCATTATCCGCCTTAAATCTCATTGCGGCTAACAATATCACAAACCTATGACAAGTTGCGTGGATCCAATCTCAAAAATATCGACCATACTGTGTAACTGATTTTAGAGAGTGTCATTCACTCTGAGGGTGTCACTCATTTATAGGGTGTTTTTAAAACACAACAACTCAGTATTGGCGTAGTGGTAGCGAATTTGTGCAACTGGATTCGTCGGTGTTATGACGTCTCACAGTTAACAAGGAGTTTGCATGGGGATTAAAGATTGGCCTCAAGGAGAAGGGCCACGTGAAAAGCTATTACTTAATGGTGCAGGGCAATTGTCTGATGCAGAATTATTAGCGGTGATTTTACGCAATGGTTTAGCAGGCCAAAATGCCGTGGATTTAGCCCGTAACATGATAAATCAGTTTGGCGGTTTACGCAGTTTGTTAAGTGCTTCTAAGAGCCAGGTGTGCCAATTGGCTGGGGTTGGGCCGGTAAAATATGCTCAATTACAGGCTGCGGCCGAAATTTCTAAGCGAATTGCGCATGAAAATCTACAAAGAGGGCAAATTTTGACAAATCCTGATTTAACTCGGGACTATTTAATGAGACAATTAGCAGACCGATCCTATGAAGTGTTCGCCTTACTATTGTTGGATACCCAACATAGAGTCATTCAATTTGTAGAATTATTTCGTGGCACCATCGATTCAGCTTCTGTTTATCCTCGCGAGGTTATTAGCCTTGTTTTGGAGAAAAAAGCAGCGGCGGTGATAGTGTGTCACAATCACCCGTCTGGCATTGCTGAGCCAAGTCAGGCTGATCGGCGAATAACTGAGCGAATAAAAAATGCATTGGCAACCATAGATGTTTCTTTGTTAGATCATATGGTTGTAGGTGATCAGGAGATAGTCTCCTTTGCCGAGCGAGGATGGATTGTATAAACACTGCTTGATCTTATGTGGTCAATCGTGTATAAAATGCGCCCTCTTTGTGCCTCGGGCGACGGCCATACGAGGCACATTAATGCTCGAGCGTTAAAAATTTGTTTTGGAGAAGATTGACATGTCAAGAGTATGCCAAGTAACTGGCAAGAAGCCAATGGTTGGTAACAACCGTTCGCACGCAAAAAACGCGACTCGTCGTCGTTTTTTACCTAACCTACAAAACCACCGTTTTTGGTTAGAAGAAGAAAAGCGTTTCGTACAATTACGTGTATCTACTAAAGGTATCCGTATTATCGACAAGAAAGGTATTGAAGTTGTTGTTGCTGAACTTCGTGCCCGTGGCGAGAAGGTATAATAGAAAATGGCTAAATCTAAAGGTAATCGTGAGAAGATCAAATTAGTATCTAGTGCTAAAACTGGTCACTTCTACACTACTGAAAAGAACAAGCGTAACATGCCTGAGAAAATGGAAATCAAGAAATTTGATCCAGTTATTCGTCAGCACGTTATCTATAAAGAAGCTAAAATCAAGTAATTGATTTTTGAATCTTAAAAAAGCCCCTTTATTGGGGCTTTTTTTATGCCCGCAGAAAATTAACCTATACTGATACACATCCTCAAATGCCTTTGATCTAGTCATAACACCCAAAATAGCTCGAATTTTACCAACAATGAATATGAAAAGGTTTGTGTCGTTTGACTGAGTAAAAGTGCGTAAAGCTATATTGACGTTAACATTTGACTAACTTTTTGGCTGTAATGAATTTTTCACACAAAAATGACAAAATATTTTTTGTTTAAAGTGAAATAAAATGCTTTTAAAGTGAATTAAAATGCAATAACATCGTGCGTTAATACAATATATTGGCTTGCTGGATGAATATGCTTGCAAGTCTTACTTAAACTGACCAACACCGAGGTGAATTTGCCTGTGAGAACCACTGAACTGGTTGATGGATTTCGTCATTCTGCTCCTTATGTTAATGCGCACAGAGGTAAAACGTTTGTCGTGATGTTAGGTGGCGAAGCATTAGCACATTCGCAATTTCGCGGCATTTTAAATGACGTTGCCTTGTTGCACTCGCTTGGGATTGAGGTGGTGTTAGTTTACGGCGCAAGGCCGCAAATTGATGCAGGATTAAAAGCTGCCGGTATTGAGCCTGTTTACCACAATGGTATCCGTATTACTGACGAAGAAAGCCTGAAGATTATTAAACAAGTTGCGGGTGCAACCCAGTTTGATATTACGGCAAGATTGTCGATGAGTTTGGGTAATACCCCAATGCAAAATGCGCAGATTAACGTGGTGAGTGGTAACTTTGTTATTGCCCAGCCGTTAGGTATCGATGACGGTGTCGATTTTTGTTTGAGTGGTAAGGTGCGTCGTATTGACGCGCAAGGGCTACGACGCCAGTTAGACAATAATGGTATTGTGTTAATGGGTCCTATTGCGGCTTCTGTTACGGGGGAGAGCTTTAACCTCACCGCTGAAGAGGTTGCCACTCAGGTAGCGATTAAACTTAAAGCAGACAAAATTATTGGCTTTAGTGACACTAACGGTCTCATCGGCAAACATGGAGAAGTCATTGCCGAACTCATGCCTGATGATATCGAAGAAATGCTTAAAACTATGTCTGAAGATGATCATACTTCTGTGGGTAAAATGGCGTTCTTAAGGGCCAGTGTTGAGGCTTGTCGTCGTGGTGTGCCACGTTGTCACTTAGTGAGTTATTTAGACGATGGCGCCTTACTACAGGAGTTATTCTCTCGCGAAGGTATTGGTACTCAAATTGTGACGCAAAGTGCAGAGCGCTTACGCCGAGCAACGATTGGCGATATTGGTGGTATTTTAAACTTAATTCGTCCATTGGAAGAGCAAGGTATTTTAGTACGTCGCTCTCGTGAGCAACTCGAAATGGAAATTGAGCAGTTTATGTTGGTCGAGCGCGATAACTTAGTCATTGGTTGTGCAGCACTGTATCCGTTTGAAGAAGACAATGCCGGCGAGTTTGCGTGTTTAGTGGTACATCCTGATTATCGTGATGCTGACCGTGGCAGTATTTTGTTGAATAACATTATTGGCCAAGCCCGAGTGCGGGGTTATTCGCGTTTGTTTGCATTAACGACTCGCAGTATTCATTGGTTTTTAGAACATGGCTTTAGTATTGTGGATGTTGAAGAGCTGCCTAATAAGAAAAAACAACTGTATAACTACCAGCGCCGTTCAAAAATTCTCGCGCTCGATTTATAAGCGTTTCGCACAATGAAAAATGCCGGTTATTCCGGCATTTTTTATGGCAAAATAAACCCATTCTTACTCTGCATTAAGAGACTGTATGAATGTTATTGAGTTAGCGCCACTGGATTCTGGAGCTATATATAGCTTTATTGCGCTATTGGTCGGTTTACTTGGTTTAACGGTATTTATTTTTGTAAAGCCCATCCCCAGCAACGCAAAATATTTAACCTTAGGGATTATGCTGCCATTAATGGGATTGTTTATATTTACGCTTTATCAATCATTTACCAGTACCATTTCGTGGGAAGACAAACAGTTGCAGGTCAATATTCCGCTGTATTCGAATGCGATTGAGATTAACCAAGTTGATTTTGCACAAGCGCGTATTGTTAACCTCATTGAAGAGCCTGAATACGCCGCTAAATGGCGCACAAATGGTTTGGGCTTGCCTGGGTATGCTCTGGGTTGGTTTTCATTAAATAATGGCGTTAAAGCCTTGCTGTCTGTCACCGATCCTGTGCAGGTGATTCTTTTACCAATTAGCCAAGATAGAGTGATTTTGGTTAGCGTAATCGATGCAAACGAAGCGCTAGCAAAGTTGCATGCTAGCGCACTGCCCAAAAAGCCTATCGATTAAACCTTCACTGCGGCCGCTTTTTTAGTGGCCACATGACGTCGCTGGCGTTGCAGTACCATGTCGCTAATAAATATCACCAGTGCACCCCAGATAAAGCAAAACGTGATGCCTTTTTCAATGTCAAAAGGCTCATTAAACAGTTTTACCGCAAGAATGAACATGATGCTTGGGCCAATGTATTGGAAGAAACCTAAAATAGAAAATGGAATTCTGACTGCAGATCCTGCAAAACATAAAAGAGGGATGGTAGTAACAATACCCGCGGCCACTAACAGTAAATTGAGGTTAAGGCTATTAGTTAACATGCTGACGGGTGAACTGTCTAACGTTACTAATAAGTAACCGAGTGCAACCGGTAATAAAATGGCAGTTTCAACCAGTAAGCCAGACTTTGCATCAATATTGACTTTTTTGCGCAGTAAACCATAAAAGCCAAAGCTTGCAGCAAGGGCGAAAGACACCAACGGAATGGAGCCAAACGAGATCAATTGCACCAGTACACCCACACTCGCTAATGTAACCGCAACCCATTGTAATTTACGTAAGCGTTCGCCGAGAAACACCATTCCTAACAATACGTTAAATAATGGGTTAATAAAATAGCCTAAGCTGGCATCCAACATGTGGTCGTTATTCACTGCCCAGATAAAAATAAGCCAGTTTGCGGCAATAAGGATAGAGGTAACAAACAGAATCAATAGCTGCTTGGGCTGCTTGAGTATTTGTCTTAGACGCGTGAATCCACCAATGAATTGCATTAACACAATCATAAAGATAAATGACCAAATCACACGGTGCATTAAAATGTCTGTGGCAGGGACTTGATGTAATAATTTGAAATATAAAGGGGCTACCCCCCAAATGGTATAAGCGCAAATCGCGAGGAACACCCCTTTGCGATATTCTAAATCAGGCATAATGGTCAACATTGGCAACAACGAAAGAGGGGCGATTGTAGGTCGCCCCCATGGATGACACAAGCGATTAAACGATTTGTTGTTTTGTTTGCCTGTCAGTTTTACGTGGCAATGCCGGTAACACCTCGCCGATAATGAATTAACCCACCATGTAAGTGCCTGTACCAAAAGCAATATGAGTACCTAACTCATTGTGTAGTTCCATTTTGCAAACTGATACCCGATTACCTGCGCGGATAACCGTGCCGGTACCGGTGAATATTTCACCGCGTCCTGGGCGTAAAAAATCGACGCGCATATCAATGGTGCCTAAAGTGGTTAAGCGCTGTTGTAACTCTTCAACTGTCCAGTCATCACGGCTGGCAACCAGCCCGGCGAACGCGGTCAAGCCACCCACGACATCGAGTAATGTGGCCGTTACGCCGCCATGAAGAATGTTTTGATGGATATTACCTATAAGTTCGGGTTTCATTTTTATCACAACTTCAACCCCATTGATGTCGTAATGTTTAATGTCTAGCCCGAGTAGATTATGAAAGGGTACGTGTTTATCAAAAATATCGGCAACCTGTTTTAAGGCTTGATCTTGAATCGATGAAGTCATGGGCAATCCTTGTCGTATTTAACCTGAGCTCGGGATAATAAACGCCTTTCAAACAGTCCTTTGCCCTGCTAACTGCGTTGAATCGACTTACAATAGGCTAGCTATTGACGCGTCAATTCGCCTTGTTAGCAGAACAAATGACAAGCTTGAAAGTGAGGATGAATAACATGTTGATTTTAAACAGTATAAGTTCATCCCTTATCCCGGGCTCAGGTTGATTTATTATTTTTGTATGTATTTTCAATGCGCATAGAGTATTTAATCTAACGCTAAAGTGAGCAATACTCAATCATCATTGGCGTGTTAAATGTGGCAATTGTACTTTGCTTCAAGACATCTGTGGCTGAGTGCTTTAAAATGACCATTCTTTAAATGACATCATAGTGTGAATGGATAATCTGACTTCGACGCCAAGCCCAACTCTTGATACTGCTACTGAGCAGGATGTGTTATCGACCAGTTTACAGCAGGTATTTGGTTATCGTGCCTTTCGTGAAGGGCAACGAGAAGTGATTGAGCACAGTTTACAGGGCCAAGACACCTTAGTGATTATGCCTACAGGTGGCGGCAAAAGTATGTGCTACCAGTTACCAGCTTTAGTGTTGCCGGGTGTGACAATAGTTGTGTCACCTTTGATTTCGTTAATGAAAGACCAAGTAGACAGTTTATTACAAAGCGGTGTAGCTGCTGCATATCTCAATTCATCGCTGCCGCGTGAGCAAAGTGCAGAAGTGCTTCGTAAACTACATGCTGGCGAGATAAAACTCTTGTATGTCTCGCCTGAACGCTTATTACGTCCAGACTTTATTGAGCGCTTACAATCGGTTGAATTGTCTATGTTTGCGGTAGATGAAGCTCACTGTATTAGTCAGTGGGGCCATGATTTTAGACCAGAATACGCAGCCCTTGGGCAGTTAAAAGCGTATTTTCCGTATATTCCGTTAATGGCATTAACTGCGACCGCAGATCAAGCGACACGACTCAGTATTTGTGAGCGTTTAAATATTGCTCCGTACACTTTATTATCGAGTTTTGATCGGCCAAATATTCGTTATACCGTGGCTGAAAAATTAAATGCAGCTAACCAGTTACGTCAGTTTGTCACCATACAAAATGGTGCCAGCGGCATTGTATATTGCAGTAGCCGTCGCCGGGTAGATGAAGTGGCAGAGCGTCTGCGTTTACAAGGTTTTAATGCGCAAGCATATCATGCAGGGATGAGCCAAGATGATCGCGCAGATGTACAAGACAAATTTTTGAAAGACCAAGTTGATATCGTTGTGGCTACGGTGGCTTTTGGTATGGGGATTAATAAATCGAATGTGCGTTTTGTGGTGCATTACGATATCCCTAAAAGCATTGAAGCGTATTATCAAGAAACTGGTCGTGCAGGCCGAGATGGCTTAGAGGCTGAAGCTTATATGTTGTTTGACCCTGCCGATATTGGCCGGGTAAGACATTTAATTGAGCAATCAGAACCTGGGCCTCAACAACAGGTTGAGTTTCATAAGCTACATACCATGGCCGCTTTTGCAGAAGCACAAACTTGTCGTCGACAAGTGTTACTGCATTATTTTGATGAAGCCGCATCTGAGCCTTGTGGTAACTGCGATATTTGTTTGGATCCACCTAAACGCTATGATGGTACCGAAGATGCGCAAAAAGTGTTGTCGTGTATTTATCGTTTACAACAGAGATTTGGTATTCATCAAGTGATTGATGTACTGAGAGGATCTAAAGCCGCAAATGTAGTTGATAGAGGCCATGACAAGCTAACCACTTGGGGGATTGGCGCAGATAAATCAACAGAGTATTGGCTCAGTGTCATCCGCCAGTTAATCCATTTAGGCTTAGTTAGCCAGGATATTACCCGTGGTTCATCGATTAAGTTAAATCCGGCGGCAAGGCCGGTATTAAAGGCCGAATTATCGTTAATGTTGGCTGAACCGCGCATTCAGCTCATTGATGTAAAACGTAAAACTAACCCTCGTGCACCGCAACAATATGACAGAAAACTGTTTGCGCGCTTGAAGTTGTTACGTCGCGAATTAGCAGAGCAGCATGATATCCCACCTTACTTAGTCTTTAACGATGCCACTCTGGCAGAGATGTCGGCCATGCTCCCAACTAGCCCTGGTGAAATGCTGGCGGTAAATGGTGTTGGCCAAATTAAACTCGACCGATTTGGTGGCGAGTTTTTAGATGAGATCAGTGATTATCTGACAAAAAGCTAGTGCTAGGTCTAGCCGGTTATTTGTCAGAATAATAATGTTGGGCTAAGTTTACTGGTTTTCTTGTGGTTTCATTTTACTTAATTGGTTTAATACCGCCTTTTTCATTAGCCCTTCAAATGTATCTAGCTGCTGTAAACTGGCAACTCCAATGTAAGTTTTCGTATCTGATGGCCATAGATTTAATACCGTTTCTATTTGGTGTACTACGCGCGTAGCGCCAATGGCTGAGGTGTGCGGCAAGATAATAATGAGCTCATCAAGATTATGCCGGAACAGTTGGTCTTGCTCTCTTAGGGTTAGCTGTAACTGCTGCAGTAAATTAGGTACATCGACTTGACGAATATGGTTGATATTTATTAATAACAAGCTTAATTGGTAGTGACCTTGTTTGGCATTATTAAGCATGGCAGTAATGATCTGTGATTGGCTTTGCTCTTTTGAGTCATCAGGAGTGTGTAGCGGTTTTCTTCTTAAAAATAGCACTAAACCGACAGATAATAAGAGGATAATCAATGCGGCAATAGACAGGCTTTGATTAATATTATTGGTCGTTGGTTTCTCATCTATGCTTGGTTCATTTTGAGCCGATAACCTGGCTTTATATTGCATAAAATGGGCATTGTTTAATTTGTTGTTGGCTTGTTTTGCTGCGTTAAAACGCTGTATTTGATAATGGTATGCCGACTCAAATTGTTGCTTACCGGCATAGTATTCGCTGATGATTTGATTAAACTCTTCAAGGTCTGAATACTGCTTAAGTTCAGTCGCTTGTTCGATAATCTCATTGAGAAGCGTTAATGCTTGATTGTCTTTATCTTGGGCAAAATAGACCTTTGCTAGGGTGCGTTTTATGCGCATCACATATATAGGTTCTTGATATTTAGTAAATAGCTCTATACTAAATAGGGCTTTTTGCTGTGCTAAATCGTAATTACCAATATTCAAATATATAATTGCTAGCAGTGCTGAGAAGTTAGCAGAGTCTCTTTCAGAATTTAGATTTGTGCTATATTGTTCTATTTTTTTAAGATAAAACAATACTTTGCCTCTATCATTTAGAGCTATATGGATTAGTGCTAAGTTTGCAGTAACGGTGACTTTAGTTTTTCCAAATGAAGAAATGTCGCTGTATGAGTCCTCTGAAAAATGAAGTGCCTCTTCAAAATCGCCCATTGAAAAAAAGACATTAGATATTTCTGCCTGCAGATATGACTTGGGTAATAAATACCATGGTTGAAATTGCTGCTCCGCTTCATCATAAATATCAAGACCTATTCGCAAGTCTTCAATTGATTGATTGTAGTTTTCGAGGCTAGTGTTTTGTCGACTGCGTAAATATAAACTACCGATAATCGCTTGTTTTTCAGAGTACCGTTTAGCCAAGCGTAAAGCTTCTTCTGTGAGCAGCTGTTCTTGCAAAGTATTGCCAAGGCTTTGATAAGCAGTGGCGCCACATTGCATAAAGTAAGGGCGAGCCGCATCGTATTTTAATTCTTTGGCGGCTGACTCACCTTGGGTCGATAAAGTGATTGCTTGGTCGAAATGACCAAACTCTAATAAATTAAAACAGCGTAATAAACGTAAACGAAGGGTCTGCACATCAGATAAGGGCTGCTCTAGGCTTTGTTGCTCAAGTCCTTCAATCAGTATTTTTGCTTGCTCGGAACGTTGTGTATTGATGTCGTGAATCACATCTAACTGTTCATTTACACTAAGTTGTTGAGTGTTGCTTACAACGTCTTGTGCTATCAAAAATGCTTGCGATACTTGAGCTGTCACAGGTGATGCCAGAGAAACAATCAATAATCCTAAAACAAAGCCAAACATTCGACTTAATTTATTCTCACTTGTGTTTCTCGATCGTGTCATCGTTAATATCTACTCATATTGGGTTGCTGGCAGTATACGATTTTTTAAAACATGTTACATAAATATATAATCGATGCAGCGACTTATGTGCGCGAATTTTGATCTAGCTCATTGGTTTAATATTATTCATGCGAGGTATACTTTGTGGCCTATTGAACGAGGATTTTAAGTGACAACAGCTGTCATGAGGTACTAGTACATCGTAATCTTGCTCAAGTTAATCAATTTAAGGTTGACAGCGGAGGCTGGTCGCGTTAAATATTACTCATAGAGATAATTTATACAGAATATCTATTTACTAAAAGTGAATATTGAAGCCATGAATACACAATCAACTTTACTCGGACTCCTTCTCCTCTCTGGCATAAGCTGCGCGGAGTCCTTTGTGTTACATGCAAAATAAGTCAATAAGCATACACAAACCCCGCGCTAATAGTCGCGGGGTTTTTTGTTTTTAGCCCTTTTGAAACGAGCCAGTTGTGATGTTTGCAGTTAGGTGAAATACATACAAGATGGTCGATGGAGAAATTCGATGTCCAACAGAGTCATAATTTTTGATACTACCTTACGTGATGGTGAGCAAGCATTAGCAGCCAGTTTAACCGTAAAAGAGAAGCTACAAATTGCGTTGGCTCTAGAGCGTTTGGGTGTTGATGTGATGGAAGTGGGTTTCCCTGTGTCATCTCCTGGTGATTTCCATTCGGTGCAGACCATTGCAAAAACCATTAAAAACAGCCGTGTGTGTGCCTTGTCTCGCGCATTAGAAAAAGACATTGATGCCGCCGCGCAAGCTTTGTCTGTGGCTGAACAGTTTCGTATTCATACCTTTATTTCAACATCAACCATTCATGTTGAAAGTAAGCTAAAGCGCACGTTTGACGATGTGTTAGACATGGCCGTTGGCGCGGTAAAATACGCCAGACGCTTTACTGACGATGTTGAGTTTTCATGTGAAGATGCTGGCCGTACGCCAATTGATAATTTGTGCCGAATGGTTGAAGCAGCAATTAAAGCCGGTGCTCGCACCATTAATATCCCTGATACTGTCGGTTACACAGTACCAAGTGAGTTTGGTGGCATTATTCAAACGCTTTTCAACCGCGTGCCTAATATCGACCAAGCTGTGATTTCAGTGCATTGTCATGATGACTTAGGCTTGTCTGTGGCTAACTCGATTGCTGCAGTCGAAATGGGCGCACGCCAAATAGAATGTACCATTAATGGCATTGGCGAGCGTGCGGGTAACTGTTCATTAGAAGAAATCGCAATGATTTTAGCAACGCGCAAAGGGTTGTTAGATTTAGACACTGGCATCAACGCAAAAGAAATTCACCGTACATCGTCGTTAGTGAGTCAGCTTTGTAATATGCCAATTCAAGCAAACAAAGCGATTGTTGGCACAAATGCATTTTCGCATTCGTCAGGTATCCACCAGGACGGCATGCTAAAAGCCAAAAACACTTACGAGATTATGACACCAGAAAGCATTGGCCTAAACCGTAATAACCTAAACATGACTTCTCGTTCTGGTCGCCATGTAATCAAACATCGTATGGAAGAAATGGGTTATCAGCTTGGTGATTACGATATGGACAGCTTGTATGAGCAATTTTTAACTCTTGCAGACAAAAAAGGCCAGGTGTTTGACTATGACCTTGAAGCCTTAGTGTATATGGAGTCACAAGCTCAAGATGATGACCAATATAAATTACAACATTTGATGGTGCATTCAGACTCTACCGAAGGCGTAGCGACGGCGACAGTGCGCATTGCGGTTGATGGCAAAGACTTTACTGAAGCGGCAACGGGCAATGGTCCTGTTGATGCGGCTTATAACGCCATTGCGCGTGCTACTCAACGTCAAATTAATATTACTAACTACAAACTGGGTGCTAAAGGCGAAGGCCAAAATGCGCTAGGTCAGGTTGATATTACCGCAAAATATAATGAACAAATGTTCCACGGCGTCGGTTTAGCCACAGACGTTGTAGAAGCATCAGCCCAAGCACTCGTGCATGTGATGAACCTAGTGTACCGCGCAGATAAAGTGGCTGATTTTAAACAACAGATCCATAAAGAAAGGGAGTTAGGCGGCGTATGAGTTATCAAATAGCAGTTTTGTCGGGTGATGGTATTGGTCCTGAAGTGATGGCAGAAGCACGTAAAGTGCTCAGCGCAGTAGAAACACGCTTTGGGCTAGACATTAGCTACAGCGAATATGATGTTGGCGGTATTGCCATTGATAACCATGGTTGTCCATTACCTGACTCTACCTTAAAAGGCTGTGAAGCAGCCGATGCCATTTTATTTGGTAGTGTTGGCGGCCCTAAATGGGAACACTTACCGCCTAATGACCAGCCTGAACGTGGTGCATTATTGCCATTACGTGGCCACTTTGAATTATTTTGTAATTTACGCCCAGCCAAATTGCACGATGGGTTAGAACATATGTCGCCATTGCGCAGTGACATTTCAGCCCGTGGGTTTGATGTGTTGTGTGTGCGTGAGTTAACCGGTGGTATTTACTTTGGTAAGCCAAAAGGGCGTCAAGGTGAAGGTGATAGCGAAGAAGCATTTGATACCATGCGCTATAGTCGCCGTGAGATCAGCCGTATTGCTCGCATTGCATTTGAAGCCGCACGTGGCCGTAAAAATAAAGTCACCTCGGTAGACAAAGCCAACGTGTTAGCCTGCTCAGTATTATGGCGTCAAGTGGTTGAGGAGGTTGCTAAAGATTTTCCAGATGTCACCTTAGAGCACATTTATATTGATAACGCGACTATGCAGTTGCTGCGTCGTCCTGACGAGTTTGACGTGATGTTATGTTCAAATTTATTTGGCGATATTTTGTCAGATGAAATCGCTATGTTAACCGGCTCAATGGGCTTGTTATCGTCAGCCAGTATGAACAGCACAGGCTTTGGTTTGTTTGAGCCCGCAGGCGGCAGCGCGCCAGATATTGCCGGCCAAGGTATTGCTAACCCTGTAGCACAAATTTTATCAGCGGCATTAATGTTACGTCATAGCTTAAAGCAAGAAGAAGCTGCCAGCGCCATCGAGCGCGCAGTCACTAAAGCGTTATCAAGTGGTTATTTAACCGGTGAGTTATTAGCGGCAGATAAGCGTAGCGACGCTAAGTCGACAGCACAAATGGGTGATTTTATTGCTCAAGCAATTCAGGAAGGTGTGTAATGGCCCAGGTAACAGGTAAAACCCTATACGAAAAAGTGTGGGATGCGCATATTGTAGCGAGCCCAGAAGGTGAAGCACCAATAGTCTATGTTGACCGTCATTTAGTGCATGAAGTGACATCGCCTCAAGCATTTAGTGGCTTAAAAGTGGCTGGACGTCAATTACGTGCACCACAAAAAACCTTTGCCACCATGGATCATAACACCTCAACGCGCAGTGCGAGCTTAGATGCGTTAAGCCCAATGGCGCGTACGCAAGTTGAAACCCTAGCGCAAAACTGTAAAGACTTTGGCGTACGCTTATACGACATTCACCACCCAAACCAGGGTATTGTCCATGTTATGGGGCCTGAGTTAGGTATTACCCTTCCAGGTGCTGTAATTGTATGTGGCGACTCGCATACTGCGACTCACGGCGCATTTGGTGCATTGGCATTTGGTATTGGTACATCAGAAGTTGAGCACGTGCTTGCCACCCAAACACTGCGTCAACTTAAAGCTAAAACCATGAAGATTGAAGTGCGCGGTCAAGTGACAGATGGCGTTACCGCGAAAGATATCGTACTTGCCATTATCGGCAAGCTTGGTATGGATGGTGGTACAGGTTATGTGGTTGAGTTTTGTGGTCAAGCCATTGAAGCATTAAGCATGGAAGGTCGCATGACCTTATGTAATATGGCCATCGAAATGGGTGCCAAAGCCGGTATGGTTGCTCCAGATCAAACCACCTTTGATTACCTAAAAGGCCGTGAATTTGCGCCAAAAGATGCCGTATGGGAACAAGCTGTTGCAGCGTGGTCACAGCTTAAAACCGATGCCGATGCCGTATTTGATGCTGAAGTGGTATTAGATGCTAAAGACATTGCTCCGCAGTTAACTTGGGGGACCAACCCTGGTCAAGTTGTGGCGATTGACGGTGTGGTACCTAACCCTGAACAAGAATCTAATTTGATTAACCAATCTAGTATGATTAAAGCATTAGATTACATTGGTTTAACGCCTGGTACCAAAATGACTGATATCAGCATTAATAAGGTGTTTATTGGGTCTTGCACCAATTCTCGTATTGAAGATTTACGCTCTGCTGCTGTGCATGCCAAAAACCGTAAGGTGGCTGATGGTGTTGTGGCGATTGTGGTACCGGGTTCTGGCCAGGTAAAAATTCAGGCAGAAGCGGAAGGCTTAGATAAAATCTTTATCGAAGCGGGCTTTGAATGGCGCTTACCTGGATGCTCAATGTGCTTGGCGATGAACGATGATCGTTTAGAAGCAGGCGATCGTTGCGCATCAACTAGTAATCGTAACTTTGAAGGTCGTCAAGGTCGTGGTAGCCGCACACATTTAGTGAGCCCTGCCATGGCTGCAGCCGCTGCCATTGCCGGTCATTTCGTCGATATTCGTCAACCATACTAAACCGAGATAGGAGAGACACATGCAAGCATTTACTGCCCATACCGGTTTAGCGGTAGCCATCGACAGTACCAATATTGACACCGATCAGATTATTCCTAAACAGTTTTTATCTAAAGTAACCCGTGACGGCTTTGGAGTGCATTTATTTCATGACTGGCGTTATTTAGATGATGCCGGCGATCAGCCTAACCCTGAATTTGCGTTAAATAAGCCGCGCTATAAAGGGGCGTCGATTTTATTAGCCCAAGAAAACTTTGGTTGTGGTTCATCGCGAGAACATGCGCCGTGGGCGTTAGCTGACTTTGGTTTAAGAGTGATTATTGCGCCGACATTTGCTGATATTTTTTATGGCAACTCGATCAATAATGGTTTATTACCCGTTAAATTGCCTGCAGAGCAAGTGCAACAATTGATGGATGAAGTCGCGGCCACTGAAGGCGCGCAAATTACCGTCGACTTACAAGCTTTAACGGTAATGTCACCTTCTGGTGAAGTGTTTAGCTTTAGTTTGGCTGAGTCAGCAAGGCATAAATTGTTAAATGGACTTGATGCGATTGGCTTAACCTTGTCATTTGAACAAGACATTAGTGATTATGAAGCTCAAATACCGCAATGGTATGCATAATCATTTGTGAATATTGAGTGATTAATGACTCAATCGCTGTTGGATTGATGGTGTATAAAACCTCTTTTTGCTAACAAAAAGAGGTTTTTTTATTTTTATTTGTAAATTAATTAATGTAACGAAATTGCTAAATGATTGATTTTAAATCGACAATGCTAAAGTTAGTTGTTACATCAAAGCTCACTCGTGTTTCATCTTGTTGCGTGTAAGGTAATGTTTTTTATGTTGAAAGTAAGATGTTAGTCAATTTGTTGCTTGATTGAGCGCACACTTATATTTTTTTTCAGCTCAAATCGATCTCGTAAATGACAAATGTTGCACTGGATCACAGTTTCAATCTGCACATTTCAATGCCTCACTTGTCCCTTCACCTAGTTGCAAAGCCATTTTGGATCAGTACACTTATGCGCTCATTTAAGTCGAACTTTTGCTCTATTGAAGCCGATTTAAGCGGGATGAATCTACAGCACAGAGAATGATAATGAAAAAAACAGTGTTAACATTGGCCATTAGTGCCATTGTCTTTGGGGCAACAACTCAAGTCAACGCAGCAGGTTTTCAACTTGCCGAATCTTCAGCTACCGGTTTAGGTCGTGCATTTGCGGGTGAAGCCGCCATAGCAGATAACGCCTCAACTCAAGCGCGTAACCCAGCAATGCTATCTTACCTCGAAGGCCGTCAGCTTTCTGCAGGTGGGGTTTATGTTATGCCTGATATTGATGTACTGGGCGACGTTAGCATTGAATCTTCATTACTGGGATCAGATGCTATTGTCATTGACGCTAACGCGATTGATGTAGCAGACGATGCTCTGATACCGAACTTTTATTACTCTAATCAATTAAACGATCAATGGACCTGGGGTCTTGCGGTTAACTCAAACTATGGTTTAGCGACTGAGATAGATTCAACCAGCGCCGCGGCTATTTTTGGTAATCACACCTCTATCACCACAGTGGAGTTTAATCCAAACATTGCTTATCGTATCGACGATGAATTTACTGTGGGAGCGGGCCTGCGTATTGTCTATGGTGAAGGTGAAATTAGCGCGACAACACCATCTTGGATTGATGCGGTTAAAGCCAACCCGAACGTACCTGAAAGCATTGCAGAGCAGTTACCTGCAGCTGGTACTGAGTTAAAATCAATGGAAGGTGATGACATTAGTTACGGCTGGAAAGCGGGTGCAAGTTGGCAGATTAATAAGCATCACCGTATCGGATTAGCTTATCACAGTGGTGTGGAGTTAGAGCTTGATGGTAGCGCTGCAGGTGTGAGTTATGACGGTGGCCAAGATATTGAAATTGATGGTTACTTACCGATTGAAATCCCCGCTTTTGCTGAACTGGCTTCTTATCATCAATTGACCGATAACTGGGCAATGCACGGTAGCGTAAACTGGACTGAATGGAGCGTGTTTGATCAGCTTGTGGCATACTTTCCTGGTGATGTAAAACCAACTGGCGATCTTGAGTCAGATGTTGTCAAAGAAGAGAACTTTAAAGACAACTGGCGCTATTCGATTGGTAGCACATACACTGTGAATGATCAGTGGACATTACGTGCCGGTGTCGCACTTGATAAAACTGCAGTAGACGATGAACACCGTACAACTACGATTCCTGACTCTGACCGTTTATGGTTTAGCATGGGTACCGGCTATCAAGTCACTAAAAATTTGAATGTTGACCTTGCTGTGACTTATATCCGCATGCACGGTGATGCACCAATCACTGAAACTCAGGATCTATTGGGTTTAGCTTCCGTTGGGTATAGTGGTGAAGCGACAGGCCATATATGGTTAACAGGTTTACAGGTTAGCTATAAAATGTAATCTGCTTGGTGTTTGAACCAAGGATTTTTAAATAAGCCCCGCATTTTGTGGGGCTTTGTTATTATTGGCCGTTGAATCAGTCTAATTAGGCAAAGCAATTGTCATTTTTGTTAAACTCAGACGATTACATCTAGTTTATATGTCGATGTAGCATGCCATACTGGGTCAGTTAAGTAGAAAACCGTACAAAAATAATCATCAAAAAATGATATAGGAAATCAGATGGTTGCTAAAAAATATATTGTCGCGTTAGACCAAGGCACAACCAGTTCTCGTGCAATTGTGTTTGATCACCAGGTCAATATTGTTGCCGTTGCACAGCGAGAGTTTACGCAACATTATCCTCAAGCGGGCTGGGTTGAACATGACCCAATGGAGATTTGGTCATCGCAAAGTTCAGTGTTAGTCGAGGTGCTCACTCGAGCTGGTATTGGCCGTCAAGATGTTGCAGCTATTGGCATTACCAATCAACGCGAAACCACTATTGTTTGGAATAAACACACAGGTAAGCCAGTATACAATGCGATTGTGTGGCAATGCCGTCGTAGCCAGGGTATTTGCCAGCGACTAAAAGCGCAAGGCGCTGAATATATGGTACGTCAAAAAACGGGGCTGGTATTAGATCCGTATTTTTCAGCATCTAAAATTAAATGGATTTTAGACAATGTTGAAGGTGCGCGTGAGCTCGCCGAAGCGGGTGATTTGTTATTTGGCACTGTAGACAGCTGGTTAGTGTGGAAGCTTACCCAGGGCGAAGTGCACGTCACCGAACCAACCAATGCATCCCGCACGATGTTATTCAATATTCACACTCAAGAGTGGGACAAAGAACTGCTGGAGTTATTTGATATTCCCCTCACCATGCTGCCAGAGGTTAAACCGTCGTGCGCCATATACGGTTATACCGAACTTGCTGGTAACCATGTGCCAGTTGCTGGTATGGCAGGGGATCAACAATCGGCGTTATTCGGTCAACTCTGTATTGAACCCGGTATGGCTAAAAATACATATGGTACAGGGTGCTTCTTATTGATGAATACGGGCGACAAAGCAGTAGAGTCGACCCATGGATTATTAACCACAGTGGCCATCGGTGCAGATGCTAAAGTCAATTACGCACTAGAAGGTTCGGTCTTTATGGGCGGTGCGGTAATTCAGTGGCTGCGAGACGAATTAGGCTTAATTACAGATGCGTGTGACACGCAATACTTTGCCGAAAAAGTGGATGATACTAACGGCGTGTATTTAGTCCCCGCTTTTGTTGGATTAGGTGCGCCATATTGGGATGCAGATGCTCGTGGAGCGATTATTGGTCTGACTCGTGGTGCTAACCGAAATCATATTATTCGTGCTGCTCTTGAGGCGATTGCTTACCAATCTCGCGACGTACTTGATGCGATGAGTAAAGATTCGGATGTGCCATTAACCGAAATTCGAGTCGACGGTGGCGCGGTGTCAAATGACTTTTTAATGCAGTTTCAAGCCGATATTACAGGGGCGAAAGTCATTCGTCCTTCAATGACAGAAACCACTGGTATGGGAGCGGCATTTTTAGCGGGTTTAGCCGTTGGTGTGTGGGGATCTACTGATGAGTTAAAATCGATGTTATCGACGGAGCGTGAATTTATTTCCACGATGGATCATAACCACAGAGCTGAGATTTACGCTGGCTGGAAGCAAGCAGTATTGCAAGTTAGTCCTAACAGTAACCCGCAATAATCATTACCCTTTCACTATACCTCAATATCAATATGCTGACTGGCGGTTTCTCCACGAGTGGAGAAGCGCTCGTCAGTAGCCATTCTTCTTAAGCGACTGCCGGTGTTTTTCTTGTCATCTATAGTGCGTAATTTTGAACGACGTTCTTTACGTACTAATGTTTTTTTGTGGATGACAGGTTTGTGGGTAATATGTGGCGGTAACTGTGATTGTGGTGCTTCATGACTGTCAGCACTTATCGCACTAGTCCTATTTACCTGCTCAACAATTCGACGATGCTCACTGACGGCACGCACAGGCCTAGCGAGCATGGCATAAATGCTATCAATACTCATGTCGCGCCCTCCTGTGCAGATAAAAAGATTAGGTATATACCACTAATTATACTTGTTATCGGCACCTTGCGGTTAAAATTTAATCATAATTCATCTTGGTCTTATTGATGTGAGTCATGATGAGCCATTCACAGTAAAACAGCTTTGAAAGATCAACAGGCGCTATTATCGGCATTAAGAATAATTAACTGTGATTACAAGCTGAATTGATAAAATGCCTGCCCTTGACGTTGAGAGGGACAGATATGGTGCTGTCAGGAAATTGTTACTGTAGCTGGGCTAATATCGTTTTTCGACGTTAATACCATAGGCATTTTAGAGGGGTGGTATTGTTACCAAGCATAAAATTGATACCCTGTAAGTACTTGATATCAACCATATGAGAATATTTTTTTAACCACTTTTGTCGATCAAGATCGATAATTTGTGAGTTTTAATCTGGAGAAGTCCCTTACTAACAGGCTAATAATTCAATCTAAAGGTGGAGTATTTAGATAATTAACACACTTTAATCAAAAGAACCTCGGTTATTTTCGTTGATAAAATGAGCGTTATGTCTCTGGTTTAACTCATTTACCCTGATTTTTAGCTGTTTTTTACAGACGGCTTTGTCATTCCTCCTGCTTGAGATCAATTTGCTGCTAACCCGCTTGGCGTCTGGATTTAATATATCTGTCCATCCCTTGACAACACTTGCCTTGAGTCCCTAAACTTAGCATTTGTGGGAAAAAGTGGATCATTGTGGATCAAATGCTAACAAAAAGGGTGTAATAAAGTGTTTCGAGGTGCCAGTGCTATTAACATGGACGCTAAAGGACGGATCGCAATTCCTGCGAGATACCGTGACGCGTTGCGTGTGGAGCATGCCGGTACAGTGATTATTACCGTTGACATTAATGCCGCCTGTTTGTTGATTTACCCATTGCACGAGTGGGAGCAGATTGAAGCAAAGCTGAGATTACTCTCTGATACCGATCCACTTGAACGCTCCTTTAAACGAAAATTACTGGGTCACGCACAAGACTGTGAACTAGACAGCCACGGGCGCATTGTGGTCCCACCGGCTTTACGAAGTTTTGCCAGCTTAGAAAAGAAAACCATGCTGGTGGGCTTACTGAATAAATTTGAACTGTGGGAAGAGTCAGCTTGGCAGCAACAAATGGATGATGGCAATGAGCTTATCCATAGCCAAGATTTAGCCAGCAATGAACGTCTGGCACATTTTTCACTGTAGCGACCAATAAGGTTAATAAAACCAATGAGCCAAGAGTTTGCCCATTTATCTGTATTACTGAATGAGACTGTAGAGGGTCTCAATATCCAAAGTGATGGCATCTATATTGATGGCACATTTGGTCGTGGTGGACATTCTCGTCATGTATTAAGTCATTTAGGTGCTAATGGCCGTTTGATTGCCATTGATCGCGATCCACAAGCGATTGAAGCCGCTAAACAGTTTGCCGACGACTCACGTTTTCAAATTGTGCACGGTGGTTTTGGTCAGTTAGCGCAGTACGTTGAAGAGCTCGGGCTTACTGGCAAAATTAACGGTGTGTTACTTGATTTAGGGGTGTCGTCACCACAGTTAGACGATGCCGAGCGTGGCTTTAGCTTTTTACGCGATGGCCCGTTAGACATGCGCATGGACAATAGCCAAGGTCAAACAGCAGCACAGTGGATTGCCCGTGCAGAAATAGAAGACATGGCATGGGTGTTTAAAACCTATGGCGAAGAAAAAAATTCACGACATATTGCCCGTTGTATTGCAGCCGATCGTGAAAAAACACCATTTTTACGCACCAAAGATTTAGCCGATTTAATTGCGCGTATTACTAAAAACAAAGAGCGTAATAAACATCCTGCGACTCGGGTATTTCAGGCTATTCGAATTTATATCAATAGCGAACTAGAGCAAATTGATCAAGCACTTGAAGGCGCGTTAACGGTACTCGCGCCACAAGGACGTTTGTCAGTTATCAGCTTTCATTCATTAGAAGATCGCATGGTGAAGCGTTTTATTCGTCGCCATAGCCAAGGTGAAAGTGTCCCGCATGGGTTGCCCATCACAGAAGCTGAGATCAATAAATCACGCAAGTTAAAAGCTGTTGGCAAAGCAATGAAGCCTTCGGAAGCAGAATTAGAACAAAATCCACGTGCCCGCAGCTCGGTGTTACGAGTTGCTGAGCGCTTAGATTATTAAAGACCGAGGATAATGTGAGCCAATCACCATTAAGTTTACCTCGGATTGTGTTGCTCGACCTTTGGCATCATAAATGGATTGTGTTGCTGGGTTTGATCGTGGTCGCCAATGGCATTGTGGTGGTTTACACCAGCCATGTAACACGGCAGTTGACCTCTCAATGGGATCAATTACTGCAAGAGCAAGACAGACTAGACATTGAATGGCGCAACTTATTATTAGAAGAACAATCGCAGTCTGAACACAGTCGTGTGACGCGAATGGCAACAAAAGAACTTAATATGGCTCGACCACTTCCTAAAGAGGAAGTCATTATTCGAGTTCAGTGAGCATAGGGACTATGGCGAGACAAGCAAAACGAAAACTGAATCACGAACTGATACCATGGCGTTTATACGTTGTGGTTGGCTTCGTTTTGTTGTTATTTTGCAGCCTGATTGCTCGCGCCGCCTATATTCAAATTATTGAGCCTGACAAACTACGCCACGAAAGCGATATGCGCACCTTACGTACCACCAGTAATCAGGTGCAGCGTGGTTTAATTACCGATCGTAACGGTGACATGTTAGCGGTCAGTGTGCCGGTTCGTGCTGTCTGGGCCGACCCTAAACATGCATTTGATCAAGATGCGTTTAAAGATATGCGTCGTTGGCAAGCGCTTGCTGATGTTTTACAAGAGCCAGTCGATAAGCTGGTTCGTAAAGTAAAAGGCAACCCCAAAAAGCGTTTTGTGTATTTAAAGCGTCAAGTGACTCCAGCCGTAGCGGATTATATTGAGCAGCTTAAAATTGGCGGCATTTATCTTAAATCAGAATCTCGTCGTTACTATCCCACCGGTGAAATTGCAGCTCAACTTATTGGTATTACTAATATTGATGACGTAGGTATTGAGGGCATTGAAAATACCTACAACACTTGGCTTACTGGCACACCCTCAAAACAAAAAGTACGAAAGTCGCGCGACGGTAGTGTTGTTGAGCGTTTAGATATGGTGCAAGAGGGCGAAAGCTCAAATGATCTGGTATTAAGTATCGACCAACGTATTCAACAGTTAGCGTACCGTGAGCTCAAACGAGCCACTGAAATGTATCAAGCGACATCAGGCTCAGTTGTAGTAATTGACGTTAACACGGGTGAGGTTTTAGCGATGGCCAATACGCCATCTTATAATCCAAACTCTCGCGATAACCTTCAAACTCACCGCATGCGTAATCGCGCATTAACCGACACTTTTGAACCCGGCTCTACTGTAAAACCGTTTGTGGTTGCTGCAGCTTTAGAAGCGGGTACGGTGAAATCCAATGAATTAATTCAAACCTCGCCCGGTTGGATGCGAATTGGTGGTCGTCAGGTGCGCGACTCTAATAATTATGGCGACATGTCGCTGGCAAAAATTCTCGTAAAATCAAGTAACGTAGGCATCAGTAAATTGGCGTTATCTATGCCAGTTCAGCAATTGTTGGGTACCTATCAGTCAATGGGGTTAGGGAACTATTCGGGCATTAATTTAACTGGCGAAAGCGCGGGGTTAATTCATGACCGCAACCGCTGGTCTGACTTTGAACGTGCCACCTTATCATTTGGTTATGGCTTTACCGCAACACCACTGCAAATTGCGCGAATGTACGCCACACTCGGCAGCGGTGGCATGTTATACCCGGTGTCGATTTTAAAACTGAGACAAGCCCCTAAAGGTGAACAAGTTATTTCACCTCAAGTGGCTCATGACGTGATGGAAATGTTAGTCGGCGTCACTGAAACCGGCGGCACAGCCAGAAAGGCTCATATTGACGGTTATCCCGTAGCGGGTAAAACCGGTACTAGCCGTAAGGCGGTAGCGGGTGGTTATGGTGATGATTATGTTGGATTATTTGCCGGTGTTGCGCCCGTTCATAACCCTCGCTTAGCGATTTCTGTGGTGATTAACGAACCTAAAGGCGACAAATATTACGGTGGCGATGTTGCAGGTCCTGCATTTGCCAAAATTATGTCTGGGGCATTGCAAATGCTGAATGTTGAGCCAATTTCAGAGCGAGAGGCTATCCATTTAGCCACTGCGCAAGGAGCGCAGCATGATGTTATTAAATGATCTTCTAGCACCCTGGTTTCATTACGCAGGGGCAGAGTCGATAAACGATTTAACCCTTGATAGCCGCAGTGTTAGCAAGGGCAGTTTATTTGTCGCGCTACCGGGTCATAAAGTGGATGGTCGCCAGTATATTGCGCAAGCCATTGATGCAGGCGCCGCTGCAATATTAATTCATACTGATAATCCTGAACAACATGGTGTTGTTGATGCACAACAATACTCAGTGCCCGTGGTGTATTTTTTCCAACTAGGCCGACAGTTATCTGCCGTAGCAGCACAGTTTTATGCAACTCATACCCATTCGCTGGCATTAATTGGTGTTACGGGCACTAACGGTAAAACCTCAGTTAGCCAAATCATTGCACAAATTGTGCATTTGCTCGGACACCAAGCTGCCGTTATGGGCACATTAGGAAATGGTGTATGGGGGCAATTGGTCGACAGTGGTAATACAACGGCTGATGCCATTACCGTAATGAAGCAATTAGCCGAGTTTAATGCACAAGGGGTAGAAGTGTGTGCCATGGAAGTATCGAGCCATGGTCTAGTACAAGGTCGTGTAGAGGCCGCTCCCTTCGAAACGGCAATATTTACCAATTTAAGCCGCGATCACCTTGATTATCATGGTGATATGGATGCCTATGCGGCAGCAAAGAAACGCTTATTTCATTTTCCTAGCTTAAAACACGGTGTCATTAACATCGATGATGCCACAGGTGCTAAGTGGTTTGCTGAGCTCGCTAATCGTCAGATTAAATCGTTCAGTACTCAAGGCGATACCAGAGCCGATTTTTATTGTATCGATGTTCAATACCATGATTCAGGCGTGAGTGCTGTGTTGCATTACCCAGCACTAAATGGCCAAAGCAGCTTATCGGCCAATATTGAATCACCCTTATTGGGCGCGTTTAATTTATCAAATGTAGTCGCAGCCATTGCAGCTTTGTATTTGCAAGGCTTGTCGATGACCGCGATGCTCGCGGTGATGCCAAATTTGGTGCCAGTAGCGGGTAGAATGGAGCGTTTTTCTGCTGCTAATAAAGCCACTCTGGTGGTTGATTATGCACATACGCCAGATGCCATTGAGCAAGCACTTAAAGCATTGCGCGTACACTGCCAAGGCACCTTATGGTGTGTATTTGGTTGCGGCGGTGATCGTGACAAAGGTAAGCGCCCATTAATGGCACAAGCCGCAGAGGCATTTGCAGACAAGGTGATGATCACTAGCGACAATGCGCGCAGCGAAGACCCTCAAACCATTATCGATGATATTTTACAAGGCATCAGCCAACCTAATAATGTGCTAACACATGTTGACCGTATTGAAGCTATTACCCGTGTAGCAGCATTAGCACAAGCAGATGACATTGTATTGCTTGCAGGTAAAGGGCATGAAACCTATCAAGAAGTTGCAGGCAAACGCATCGATTATGATGAACGCGCTTTAGCACTCGCTTTGTCTAAGGGCGCAGTATGATTAGTTTATCGCTTGCTCAACTTGCTGAGCACTTACAAGGTCAATTGCACGGTAACGCTCAAGCTATCTCGGCGGTAAGTACCGATAGCCGTAAGATAGACACAAAGTGTTTATTTGTTGCGTTAAAAGGTGAGCGTTTCGATGGCCATGATTTTGCCAAAACGGCGGTTGATAATGGTGCGGTAGCCTTGCTTGTCGATCATGTTTTACCTTTTGATGTCGCGCAAATTGTGGTTGCAGACACGCAAAAAGCCATGGGCAACATTGGCGCGCTTGTGCGTCAACATGTTAAGCCCATTAGTGTCGCTTTGACGGGGTCAAACGGCAAAACCAGCGTGAAAGAAATGGTGGCGACGATTTTATCGCAGTATCACCAAGTGTTATTTACCGCCGGTAATTTTAATAATGAAATTGGTGTGCCTTTAACGCTGTTGCGCTTAACTCAAGGTGATGAATACGGCGTGTTTGAGCTCGGTGCCAACCACAGCGGTGAAATCGATTACACCTCATCATTAGTGCAACCGCAAGTGGCATTAGTGAACAATATTGGTAGTGCTCATCTTGAAGGCTTTGGCTCATTAGATGGCGTTGCACAAGCAAAATCAGAAATTTTTAATCATTTAGCCAAAGATGGCACTGCAATTATTAACGCAGATGATCAATATGCTGAGTTTATGTTGCAACGCTCTAAAGGGCACAAGCAATTACGTTTTTCTCGCCAAGCAGACATCAATGCGGAAGTGAAAGCGAATGCGATTGAAGCTGATGAGAATGGCTGTTGTCGCTTTACTTTAACCTACAACAACCAACACGCAGAGGTGCAGTTACCGCTTGCTGGCTTACATCAGGTGAGCAATGCATTAGCGGCCGCATCTATGTGTATTGCGCTAAATGTCCCGCTGAATGTTATCGCACAAGGGGTTGCATTACTGCAACCCGTTAAAGGGCGTATGCAACCGCATAAGCTCGGGCGCATGCTGTTAATTGACGACAGTTATAACGCAAATCCCACTTCTGTCAGTGCGGCAATCAATTGGTTGCAACAACGTGATGGTTATCGTTGTTTAGTGCTGGGAGATTTGGGCGAATTAGGCGACAATGCTGCCCCTTTGCACGCCAGCGTTGGATTGCAGGCGAAAAATGCAGCAATAGACAGTTTATTTTGTTGCGGCCAACTCTCGGCCCATACCAGCGAGGCATTTGGTAGTAAGCATTTTTCAGCACAAGACAAATTGATTGTCGCATTACAACAACACCTTAAAGATGTTGAAGGCAATGTGACTATTTTAGTTAAAGGTTCTCGCAGCGCTGCTATGGAGCGGGTTGTCGACAGTTTATTGAATGCCTTTGGGCGTGGGGAGTTAGTGTAGATGCTGGTTTATCTAGCCGAGTATTTAACCCAGTTTTATAGCGGGTTTAACGTTTTTTCGTATGTAACGTTCCGGGCTATTTTGGGCTTGTTGACTGCATTAGTGTTTAGTTTGTGGTGGGGCCCAATTTTAATTAAGCGTCTGCAAATGCTCCAGATTGGTCAAGTTGTGCGTGATGACGGCCCTGAGTCGCATTTTAGTAAACGTGGCACGCCGACAATGGGCGGTATTTTAATCCTGGCAGGTATTTTTATTAGTGTGCTGCTGTGGGGTGATTTGTCTAATCGTTATGTATTGGTGACGTTGTTTGTTTTAGGCAGTTTTGGCGCGATTGGCTTTATTGATGATTACCGTAAAGTCGTTAAAAAAGATTCTAAAGGACTCATAGCACGTTGGAAATATGCGTTGCAATCCATCGCAGCAATCGTCGTGGCCGTGTTTTTATACAGCTCGTCGACTATGGGCGGAGAAACGCAGCTTGTGGTGCCATTCTTTAAAGATGTTATGCCACAACTTGGCTTTATGTTTATTTTACTGGCTTACTTCACCATTGTCGGTGCCAGTAATGCAGTAAATTTAACTGATGGTTTAGATGGTTTGGCTATTATGCCGACCGTGATGGTGGCTGCCGCGTTTGCATTAATTGCTTATTTATCCGGGCATGCGCAATTTGCCAGTTACTTGCACCTGCCACATTTACCGTTAGCTGGTGAGCTGGTGATTGTGTGTACTGCTATGGTCGGTGCTGGTTTAGGCTTTCTATGGTTTAACACATACCCTGCACAAGTGTTTATGGGCGATGTAGGCTCATTGGCATTAGGTGCTGCATTAGGCGTTATTGCTATTTTAGTTCGCCAAGAAATTTTGTTAGTGATTATGGGCGGCGTATTTGTAATGGAGACTGTGTCAGTGATCTTACAGGTCGGTTCATACAAACTACGTGGGCAACGTATTTTCCGCATGGCCCCTATTCACCATCATTATGAGTTAAAAGGATGGCCAGAGCCGCGCGTTATTGTTCGGTTTTGGATTATCTCATTGTTTTTAGTGTTATTAGGTCTTGCGACTCTAAAACTACGCTAAGCAATTATTAAGGTAGATATTATGCAAACTCGTTACACGCACATCGTTTTAGGGTTGGGGGCTACAGGGCTTTCAGTCGTGCGTTTTTTAGCAACTAAAGGCATTAAACCTTTGGTCATGGACAGCCGTCGTAATCCTCCAGGAGCAGAAACGCTGGCCCAAGAGTTTGCTGATGTTGAATTAATTGCCGGTGGGTTTGATTGTCGTTATTTAGTGCAAGCGAGCCAAATTATTATCAGCCCAGGTGTGCCAGTTGATACACCAGAAGTGCGCGCAGCACTCGATATGGGGATTGAGGTCATTGGCGACGTAGAATTATTTGCCCGTGAAATTGCTGACCGCAAACCTTGTGTTGTAGGTATTACCGGCTCTAATGGTAAATCTACTGTTACAACCCTAGTGTACGAGATGCTGCAAAAAGCCGGTATGTCGGTGGCCATTGGCGGCAATATTGGTACGCCTGCACTGGACTTATTAAGCCAAGGCACTGAATTTTTTGTTCTTGAGCTATCGAGTTTTCAACTTGAAACCACGCACTCGTTAAATTGTATTGCGGCGACCTGTCTAAACATTAGTGAAGACCATATGGATCGCTACAGTGACTTAAATTCGTACCGTGAAGCTAAATTACGCTTGTATCCACAAAGCCGTTTTGTGATGTACAACCTTGATGACGAGCTCACCTATCCGCTGGAACCGATGAACCAAAATCACTTTTGCCTTGGCGTACCAGAAGGTGATGCATGGGGCTTAAGTGATGGAAAAATTTTCCACGGTGATAGTGAAATCGTTAATTTAAATGATGTCACGCTCATTGGTAGCCATAACCACGCTAACTTACTTGCGGCAATGGCGTTAGCCTATGCCTGTGGCGTAGATAAAGAATCGATGGTTGATGTGGCCACCCATTTTGTAGGTTTAAGCCATCGTTGTGAGCTTGTTGGTGTGAAGCAAGGCGTGTCTTATATCAATGACTCTAAAGCGACCAATGTCGGCGCAACGGTTGCCGCGCTTGAGGGGTTAAGTTCACACCTTGGTGATTTGTATTTAATTGCCGGCGGTGATGGTAAAGGCAGTGATTTTAGTCCGCTTGCAGCGCCACTTGAGAATATCACTCAGCTGATAACCCTGGGTCGTGATGGTCCTAAAATTGCCAAGTTAAAAGAGGGCTCTTTAACGGTTAGCAGCATGGCCGAAGCAGTGGCAAAAGCGGCCGAGCTTGCATCGTCAGGAGACATTGTATTGTTGTCGCCTGCTTGCGCCAGTTTAGACATGTATAAAAACTTTATGGCTCGTGGCGATGACTTTAAGCAATGTGTGGAGTCGTTAGCTGATGGCGAGTAACGTGCAGCTTAGCTTGTTTAGGCAAGGCATAAAGTGGGCGTTACCGTCATTGTTGTCTGATGACAGTGCCCCAGGAATGCAGCTGTATGATCGTAGTTTTTTAGTCGCCATCGTTGGGTTGATGTGTTTTGGGTTTGTGATGGTGATGTCGGCGTCAATGCCAGAGGCCACCAAGTTAACCGGCGATCCGTTTCATTTTATGTATCGCCATATATTTTATTTGATTGGCTGTATCGCGATAGCGTTTGTGGTGCTGAAGTTTGATGTCAGTTACTGGGAAAAAAACAGCGGCATGCTAATGCTCGGGGTACTGGTTTTACTGATTGCAGTGTTGTTTATTGGTACCTCTGTTAATGGGGCAAAACGTTGGTTGTCAGTTGGCCCGATACGTATCCAAGTAGCTGAAATGGCCAAATTTATATTTATTGTGTACATGGCAGGCTATTTGGTTCGGCGCCATGGTGAGCTACGCGAAAACCGTAAGGGCTTTATTAAACCCATTTGTGTATACGGTTTGTTTGCATTACTGATTTTATTGCAGCCTGACTTAGGTACCGTGGTGGTGTTGTTTGTGTGTACGGTAAGTTTATTGTTTTTGGCTGGCGCTAGAATTATCGACTTTATGGCACTGATTCTACTTGGCGTAGTGACTTTTGTGCTGCTGGTATTGTTTGAGCCTTACCGTATGCGACGAGTCACCTCGTTTATGGACCCATGGGAAGACCCATTTGGTAGCGGTTATCAGCTAACTCAATCGTTAATGGCGTATGGCCGTGGTGATTGGTTTGGCCAAGGTTTAGGCAACAGTATTCAGAAGTTAGCTTATTTGCCAGAAGCGCATACCGACTTTATTTTTGCGGTTATTGGTGAAGAACTGGGGTTTGTTGGCATCATTATGGTGTTACTTGCGCTGTTTTTTGTCGCTCTACGTGCAATTAGGCTAGGCAATTTGTGTTTAAAGATGCAGCGCCCATTTGAAAGCTATGTGGCGTACGGCGTGGGTATTTGGGTGTGTTTCCAAACTGTGGTTAACGTCGGTGCCAGTATTGGTATGCTGCCAACAAAGGGACTGACTTTACCGTTTATTAGTTATGGTGGCAGTAGTTTATGGGTCATGACCGCTGCGGTCATGCTACTAGTGAGAATTGATTACGAGCGCCGGCTGAGTTTAGTGCAAGCTGTTCAAGGGAGAACAAGTTAATGAATAGCAATGTAAGTCGTTCTCCACGTATTTTGGTGATGGCTGGCGGCACTGGCGGGCATGTGTTTCCTGCTTTGGCTGTGGCAAAACATTTAGCAGAAAAAGGCTGGCAGGTACGTTGGTTGGGAACTGCCGATCGTATGGAAGCGCGTTTAGTGCCTCAACATGGCTTTGATATTGAGTTTATCGACATTAAAGGCGTTCGCGGTAATGGGTTAATCCGTAAATTAGCGGCGCCATTTAAGATTATACGTTCGATTATTCAAGCCAAAGCGGTGATTAATGATTTTAAGCCGAATGTCATTTTAGGCATGGGCGGCTTTGCCAGCGGCCCTGGCGGTGTAGCGGGTAAGTTATCTGGGGTGCCAGTGGTATTGCATGAGCAAAATGCTATTCCAGGAATGACCAACAAATTGTTGTCTAAAATCGCCAAAAAGGTGTTGTGCGCATTTCCTAATACCTTTGGCAGTGATCTCGCTAATGTAGAAGTGGTGGGAAACCCTATTCGCCAAGAGCTTATCGCATTAGGTGAGCAAACCAAAACAGCCCAGGTCGATGCGTTAAGAATATTAGTGGTAGGTGGCAGTTTAGGTGCCAAAGTGCTTAATGATGTGATGCCAGCCGTTGTGGCACATTTAAGTAAGCATCATTCGATTACTGTGTGGCATCAGGTGGGTAAAAACAATCACGCCGCCGTAAAAGCCAGTTATCAGCAGTTAGGGCAGTTAGACACAGTGAATGTGGCTGAATTTATTGATGATATGGAAGCGGCTTACCGTTGGACTGATGTGGTAGTTTGCCGTTCAGGCGCATTAACCGTATCTGAACTCGCAGCGGTTGGGCTTCCGAGTATTTTGGTGCCATACCCGCATGCTGTCGATGACCATCAAACCGTCAATGCGTCGGTATTGGTTGACGCTGGCGCAGGCTTTTTATTGCCACAAACGATTTTAAATGCAGACAACCTCGCAGCGAAATTACAGTTGTTTGCTGAAAATAGACAAGAACTAGCCCAAATGGGCCGTAAAGCCAGAGGCGTTGCAGTGTTAGATGCCACTCAACGAGTAGCAGATATATGCGCCTTAGTAGCAACAAAGGGTTGAAATGACAAAGACAGAAAGATACGCACAGCTTCGTAGCATGATCCCAGAAATGAGACGGATCAAGCGCATTCATTTTGTTGGCATCGGTGGTGCTGGCATGGGTGGTATTGCCGAAGTATTAGTCAACGAAGGCTATCAAATTAGCGGTTCTGACATTGCCGTAAACAGTGTGACAGAACGTCTGCAGCGTTTAGGCGCCAAGATTATTATTGGCCATCAGGCCCAGAGCGTCGAAAACGTCGATGTTGTGGTGGTATCGACGGCAATCAACCCGCAAAACCCTGAAATTATTACCGCCAAAGAGTTACGTATCCCGATTGTTCGCCGTGCTGAAATGCTGGCAGAGCTAATGCGTTATCGCCATGGGGTCGCTATTGCAGGCACTCACGGTAAAACCACCACTACGAGCTTAATAGCCAGTGTGTATGGTCAAGCTGAACGTGACCCGACCTTTGTCATTGGTGGGCTGTTAAATAGCGCAGGTACCAATGCACGCTTAGGTACTAGCCGTTACTTGATTGCTGAAGCAGACGAAAGTGATGCCAGCTTTTTACACTTACAACCTATGGTGAGTGTGATCACCAATATTGAAGCCGATCACATGGACACCTACGGTGGCGACTTTGAAAAGTTAAAAAACACCTTTGTCGACTTTTTACATAACTTACCGTTTTATGGCGTCGCCGTGATGTGTATTGATGATGAAGTGATCCGCGAGATCATGCCGCGCATTGGCCGTCAAGTTGTCACCTATGGTTTTAGTGACGATGCCGATGTACAAGCGATTAACTTTGCTCAAAACGGACATCAGTCAAGTTTTACCGTTAAGCGTCATGCTAAAGATGATTTAGACATTGTGCTTAATCTACCTGGGCAGCATAACGTACTCAATGCGTTAGCTGCGATAGCGGTTGCAAGTGAAGACGATATTGACGACGAGGCCATTGTACAAGCATTGGCTGAGTTTGAAGGCATTGGCCGTCGCTTCCAGCATTTAGGTGAGTTTGCTACCCCTAATGGTAATGTCATGTTGGTCGACGACTATGGTCATCACCCAAGTGAAGTGTTAGCAACGATTAAAGCGGCGCGAGCTGGTTGGCCAGATAAGCGCTTAGTGATGGCTTACCAACCGCATCGTTACAGCCGTACACGTGATTTATATGAAGACTTTGTTGATGTGTTATCGCAAGTCGATAGCTTGTTGCTACTTGATGTTTATGCAGCAGGTGAAGCGCCAATCCCTGGTGCAGATGGACGAGCTTTATGCCGCTCAATTCGTTTGCGTGGACAGGTAGACCCCATTTTCGTGGCTAGTCCAGACCAACTCGCTGCCGTGTTACCAGATGTATTGCAACAAGGGGACTTATTTTTAACCCAAGGTGCAGGCAATATCGGGGCATTATCGAAAGAGTTAGCCATCAGCGAACTAGGCTTTAAAGTGCAGGAAGAAGAACAAGGAAATGATTGATTTATCGTCAATTGTTGCGTTTAAAAATCGAGCTTTAATCCGTAAGGGTTGGTCGATATAATGGCCGATCTTTTGGGGCTAACCCCGGAACAACGTCAGAGGCGGAACTAAGGTGTCGTGGAGCGATAAAGGGCGCCAACTAAAACATAACCTAGCTCGTGTAAATTGGTACTTTTGCACTGGCGTACTGTTTTTGTTGAGTGTGCTCGGCACAATTGCTTGGGGTGGTTTTCAGCTTCATAACTTGCTCAATGACGCAGATGCCCTACCTATTGAGGCGGTAGCGCTTAAAGGTGAACGGGTTTTCACCACCGATGACGAAATAAAAAATGCGCTGCAATCGTTAATGCAAAATAGTTTTTTTAGCGCAGATGTTGTCGATGTACAAAAAGCATTAGAGGCATTGCCGTGGGTTTATCATGCTTCAGTAAGACGCGAATGGCCGGCAAAATTTAAAGTCACACTGCAAGAACAACAAGCCGTAGCGCATTGGAATAATACGGCTTGGTTAAATGTAAATGGTGAAGTATTTGAAGCGCTAGCTCATGCACAGCATGCGACTTTGCCCATGTTATCTGGCCCAGAAGGGACAGAACAAGAAGTGTTAACCAGTTTTCAGCAGTTAAATGATTTGCTCACAATTAATGGTTTTACCTTAGTCAATTTGCGATTAAGTCCACGTCACGCTTGGCATGCTGTATTAGCGAACGGGATTGAGATTGAACTAGGGCGAGAAGATAAAATGTCACGGATACAACGATTTATTAATGTGTATCCTACTTTGAAGCAAAGTAATAAACCAGTTGCAACCGTTGATTTACGATACGATACCGGGTTTGCAGTAGGCTGGGATGATCCAAAACAGAGAGCCGACAATAAATGACCAAGAATCAGGAAAGAAACCTCATCGTGGGGCTAGATATAGGGACATCCAAGGTCGCAGTGATCATTGGTGAAGTATTACCTGATGGTGAGATTAGTGTCATTGGTTTAGGTAACCATCCCTCACGCGGAATGGACAAAGGCGGTGTTAACGATCTTGACTCGATTGTACGCAGTGTACAGCGCGCATTAGATCAAGCCGAGCTAATGGCCGACTGCCAAGTATCGTCAGTGTACTTAAGTATTTCGGGTAAACACATTGCTTGCCAAAATGAAAATGGCATGGTGTCGATTAATGACGAAGAAGTCACACAAGAAGACGTCGACAATGTTATTCACACGGCACGTTCGGTAAAAATACCAACAGAGCGTCGTATTTTACATGTGTTACCGCAAGAATACTCAATCGACGTGCAAGACGGCATTAAAAGCCCAATCGGTATGTCGGGCATGCGTATGGAAGCTAAAGCACACATCGTGACCTGTGCAAACGACATGGCAAAGAACATCACGAAAAGTGTTGAACGTTGTGGTTTAAAAGTCGACGACTTAGTGTTTTCTGGTATTGCGTCGGCAGACTCTGTATTGACCAATGACGAGAAGGATTTAGGCGTATGTATCGTCGATATTGGTGGTGGAACAACCGATATTGCTGTATATACCAACGGCGCATTACGTCACTGTGCGGTTATCCCGGTCGCGGGCAACCAAGTCACCAGCGACATCGCCAAAATATTCAGAACACCGTTAACACATGCTGAGCAAATTAAAGTGCAATTTGCCAGCGCAAGAAGTTCAACGGTGAGCCGCGAAGACAGCATTGAAGTTCCGTCAGTGGGCGGTCGTCCTTCGCGCAGTATGTCCAGACATACATTGGCAGAAGTAGTCGAGCCAAGATACCAAGAATTGTTTGAGCTTGTGCTCAAGCAGCTGCAAGACAGTGGGTTAGAAGACCAAATTGCAGCAGGCATAGTGCTCACCGGAGGTACGTCCTCAATATCAGGTGCAGTTGACATTGCCGAGGCAACATTTGGTATGCCAGTTCGTGTGGCATCACCATTGCCTGTAAAAGGGTTATACGAATATGTGGATCAACCTATTTACTCAACAGGAATAGGCTTGCTTCATTATGGCGCAAGGCGAGTTATCGAACGTCAGTTTGAGCGACCTGAGCGTCAAGGGGTTACCAGCTTTTTGAATCGGGTCAAAAGTTGGTTTAAAGGTGAATTTTAATAACGCAGACATACGGAGATCAGACAATGTTTGAGATCATGGACACTCATTCAGACGAAGCGGTGATTAAGGTCATCGGCGTCGGTGGTGGTGGCGGAAACGCCGTCGAACATATGGTAAAACACAGCATCGAAGGTGTTGAATTTATCGTCACAAATACAGATGCCCAGGCATTACGCAAATCAAGCGCGGGTTCAACAATCCAGCTGGGTCGTGATGTCACTAAAGGCCTTGGTGCAGGCGCAAACCCAGATGTGGGTCGTCAAGCTGCTGAAGAAGATCGCGAAAACATCCGCGCTGCGATTAAAGGATCTGACATGATCTTTATCGCAGCCGGAATGGGTGGTGGTACCGGTACTGGTGCCGCTCCAGTTGTTGCAGAAATCGCACGCGAAGAAGGCATTTTAACCGTTGCTGTTGTAACCAAGCCATTCCCATTTGAAGGCAAAAAGCGTATGGCTTACGCTGAGCTAGGGATTGCAGAGCTAGCTAAACATGTGGATTCGTTAATTACGATCCCAAATGAAAAGCTGCTTAAAGTACTTGGCCGTGGCACATCACTACTTGATGCTTTTGCTGCCGCTAACAACGTACTTCTTGGTGCGGTTCAAGGTATTGCTGAGCTAATTACTCGCCCAGGCCTAATTAACGTCGATTTCGCCGATGTGAAAACCGTGATGTCAGAAATGGGTAATGCCATGATGGGTACCGGTGTTGCAACAGGTGACGACCGTGCAGAAGAAGCCGCAGAAGCAGCTGTTGCCAGTCCATTACTTGAAGATATTGATTTAGCGGGTGCGCGTGGCGTGTTAGTTAACATCACTGCCGGTATGGATATCAGTATCGAAGAGCTTGAAACCGTGGGTAACCATGTTAAAGCTTACGCATCAGACAACGCGACAGTGGTTGTGGGTGCGGTAATTGACCCTGAAATGAGCGAAGAGTTACGCGTAACTGTAGTTGCTACTGGTATTGGCGCAGAGAAAAAGCCAGACATTCAATTGGTTTCTAAGCCAGTTGCGCGTCCAGAGCCAGTTGCCATTGAGCCACGTCCAGAGCCAGTTGAAGAGGTTGCTCCTCAAACTAGCTATACAGCGGCGCCAAAAGGCAATGCGGTACCACAGCCACAACCTACTCAACGCCCAGATGCTGACTATCTTGATATTCCAGCATTCTTGCGTAAGCAGGCTGACTAAAACTCGGATAAAACGTGATGTTTTGCGTGATTAATGAGTACGCTGTTGTGAAAAAGATTATTTTGTAGGTCGGTTCACGATTTTGCTACTGAGTGCGTGATTTTTTTGTGAAAATCCAAACTTATGATAGCATGTCATACCAGATCTGCATGATAGTCTTAGGCTATTTTTGCAACTATTTGTTTAATATTGATATTTACGGGTTACTGAATGATTTTTCAAAGAACTGTTCAAAAAATGGTGAAGAGCACTGGAGTCGGATTGCATTCTGGCAATAAAGTGACTCTATGCATTATGCCCGCACCAGTAAATACAGGGATTGTACTAAAACGTACCGATCTTAGCCCCGCTGTGTCTATTCCAGCCAAGGCGGATATGGTGCGCGAAACAACCATGTGTACAGCCTTAGTCAATGATGCTGGTATTAGAATTTCAACGATTGAGCATTTGTTTGCAGCACTTGCCGGCTTAGGTATCGATAATGCCATTATCGAAGTCGATGCACCAGAAATCCCGATTATGGATGGCAGTGCAAGTCCGTTTGTGTTCTTACTGCAAAGTGCAGGGATTAAAGAACAAGCCGCACCGAAAAAATACCTTAAAATCACTAAGCCTGTGCGTGTTGAAGATGGTGATAAATGGGCAGAGCTAACACCTTTTAAAGGTTTTAGAGTTAATTTTAAAATTGACTTTGCTCACCCTGAAATTGCCCGTAGTCAACAACACATGATTATGGATTTTTCGACTTCAGCGTTTGTAAAAGACATTAGTCGTGCCAGAACATTTGGTTTTATGCGTGATATTGAATACCTACGTGCAAATAACCTTGCACTAGGTGGCAGCATGGAAAATGCCGTTGTACTTGACGAATATCGTGTATTAAACCCTGATGGTCTGCGTTATGAAGACGAATTCGTTAAGCATAAAATTCTCGACGCATTTGGTGACTTGTACGTAGCAGGTCATGCCATTGTTGGCGAGTTTACGGCATATAAAACCGGTCACGCACTTAACAACCAACTTGTGAGAGCGTTACTTGCCCAGCAAGATGCATGGGAACTTGTTAGCTTTGACAAAGAGGCTGATGTTCCCGTCAGCTTCATGGTTCCGGGTGCGCTGGCGCACGCTTAACCGTTAAGATTGCCTATTACGGCTGGCTAATGCAGCCAGCCGTTTTAGTTTTTCACCTAGCGTACCATCGACATGCTCCGCTAATGCTTCAATATGTTGTGCCGCAGTTGAACTGATTGCATTTTGATTAGTTGTGGGTTTTGGTCTCGCTAAGGCAAGCCCAGGATTGACTTTTACCTCAATAGCGGTAAGCATCGGAAGCGTGTCAACTTGAAGCTGTAGTAATAGCTTCTGCTTTTGAAAATTAATTCTCGCAGCCCATGCTGCTGAAGTGGTTTCAATTACAAGAACACCCTGGCGGAGATTGGCAACTTTAAGCTGCTCGGCCACAGGACCAGTTAATGTCTGTTTTACATATTGATTCAGACTATTTAATAGTTCTGCTTTCTCGGCAAGTTCAGGTAGTCGCCCTGACAAATGGACTAAATTGCTGAGATCTTGAGGGGGCTTTTTCATATGATAATAAGATGGCTGAATTAGGCTATGAGTGTAACAGTTTTTATCCAAGGTCGAAATGGCGTAACACGTTGGCAACCTAGCAAACGGTGGTTACTCCTACCTATTATTCTGATGGCCACAGGCACAGGAATATACCAATACAACACAGAGCGATTTGCTAGCCAACAAGCTAAAGTTGACGAAAACAAACAATTGCGCGAGCAGCAAAAGCAACAAGTGTTAGAACTCAAAAGCGCCACTGAAACCCAATTAGCAACGCTCGTTGCGCACGTGGCAAAAATGCAAGCCAAAATTACCCGACTTGAAGCTCTAGGCCAACAAGTTGCGCAAAACAATCTTCTTGATGATCAATTCGACTTCTCAGCAGAAGTAGGCATCGGTGGCTTAAGCGAAATAGGTAATGGCGTCGAATTAGGTCAGCTTATGGATGAAATGAATAAGCTGGCATTCAGAATTGATAATAATAATGTTCAGCTATCACTACTTGAAACAGTGGCATCTAATCTCCATATAGATGAAGAGCGTTATATATCAGGGCGGCCAATCAAGAAAGGTTGGTTATCTTCGCCCTATGGTTTACGAAATGACCCTTTTAATGGCCGCCGAACAATGCATAAAGGTATTGATTTCGCTGGCAAAGAAGGGGCAGATGTTATTGCGACTGCAGCAGGCGTAGTAACATGGTCAGGAAGCATGTTTGGATATGGTGAGTTAGTCGAAATTGATCATGGAAATGGTCTTCGCACTCGTTATGGTCATAATAAATCTCTGTCAGTAAACGTAGGTGACGTCGTTGCCAAAGGCGATAAAATTGCCAGTATGGGAAGCACAGGCCGGTCAACGGGCCCCCATGTGCATTACGAAGTGTTGCGCGGTAAACAGCAAATCGATCCACAAAAGTACGTCTACCGCAAAGCAAGTTAATAATATTAACGGTTAATGCGCTCAAATGAGCCAAACCTACAACAGATAAGTGATTAAGATGTTAGGCAAACTACTGACAAAAGTATTCGGAAGTCGCAACGACCGTACCCTGAAAAGTCTCGGAAAAATTGTAAACCAAATTAATGCATTAGAAGCGGATTATGAAAAGTTATCTAATGACGAATTGAAAGCTAAAACGGAAGAGTTTCGCAAGCGCCTTGACGGCGGTGAAACTCTTGATGACATCATGGCAGAAGCCTTTGCTGTAGTTCGTGAAGCATCAAAGCGTGTATTTGAAATGCGTCACTTCGACGTTCAGCTGCTGGGTGGTATGGTTTTAGACAGTAACCGTATTGCTGAAATGAGAACCGGTGAAGGTAAAACCTTAACGGCAACATTACCAGCATACCTTAACGGTTTAACAGGTAAGGGTGTACACATCATTACCGTCAACGACTACTTAGCTCGTCGTGATGCCGAAAACAACCGCCCATTATTTGAGTTCTTAGGTCTAACGGTAGGTATTAACGTAGCCGGACTAGGTCAGTTTGAAAAGAAAGAAGCTTACAATTCAGATATTACTTACGGTACTAACAACGAATTTGGCTTTGATTATCTACGCGATAATATGGCTTTTTCACCGCAAGAACGGGTACAACGTCCACTGCACTACGCACTGATTGACGAAGTCGATTCAATCTTAATCGATGAAGCGCGTACACCATTAATTATTTCTGGCGCAGCTGAAGATAGCTCTGAGCTTTACACTAAAATTAACTTGTTAATCCCAAGCTTAATTCGTCAAGATAAAGAAGACACAGAAGACGAAATTGGTGATGGCGACTACAGCATCGATGAGAAAGGTAAACAGGTTCATTTAACTGAACGAGGTCAAGAAAAAGTCGAATTACTGCTGATCGAAAAAGGTATGCTTGCCGAAGGCGATTCACTGTATTCAGCGACTAACATTTCGTTACTGCACCATGTTAATGCTGCATTACGTGCGCACACCTTATTTGAAAAAGATGTCGACTATATTGTACAAGACGATGAAGTCATCATTGTTGATGAACACACAGGTCGTACAATGCCTGGTCGTCGTTGGTCTGAAGGATTACACCAAGCTGTAGAAGCGAAAGAGCGTGTTAAAATTCAAAATGAAAACCAAACACTAGCCTCGATTACTTTTCAGAACTACTTCCGTCAGTATGAAAAGCTAGCGGGTATGACTGGTACAGCAGATACTGAAGCATTCGAATTTCAACACATCTACGGCTTAGATACGGTAGTGCTTCCAACAAACCGCCCAATGGTGCGTAATGATATGGCTGACTTAGTCTATCTGACCGCAGCTGAGAAATATGCCGCCATTATTAAAGATATCGAAAGTTGTCGCGAACGCGGTCAGCCGGTATTGGTCGGTACAGTGTCAATTGAGCAATCAGAATTGCTTAATGGATTATTGAAAAAGGCTAAAATTCCACATAGCGTACTGAATGCTAAATTCCATGAAAAAGAAGCTGAGATTGTTGCCCAAGCCGGTAGCTTAGGTGCAGTAACCATTGCAACTAACATGGCTGGTCGTGGTACAGATATCGTATTAGGCGGTAACTGGAACATGGAAATCGAAGCGTTAGCCAACCCTACGGCTGAGCAAAAAGCTAAGATTAAAGCTGATTGGAAAATCCGTCATGATGAAGTACTTGCCGCCGGTGGTTTACACATCCTAGGCACAGAGCGTCACGAATCTCGCCGTATCGATAATCAGTTACGTGGTCGTGCTGGTCGTCAAGGTGATGCGGGTTCATCACGTTTCTACTTATCTATGGAAGATAGCTTAATGCGTATCTTCGCATCAGACCGTGTATCGGGCATGATGAAAAAGCTGGGTATGGAAGAAGGCGAAGCGATTGAACATCCATGGGTGTCGCGCGCCATCGAAAATGCTCAACGTAAAGTAGAAGCACGTAACTTCGATATTCGTAAACAACTTCTAGAATATGACGACGTGGCTAATGACCAACGTCAAGTGGTCTACGCTCAACGAAACGAGTTAATGGACGCAGAAAGTATTGAAGACACCATTAAAAACATTGAACAAGATGTTATCGCTGGTGTTATCGATCAATATATTCCACCACAATCATTAGAAGAGTTGTGGGATGTTCCAGGTTTAGAGCAACGTTTATCAAATGAGTTTAATCTTAAACTCACCATTCAAGAATGGTTAGATAAAGAAGAAGACCTTCACGAAGAAACATTGCGTGAGCGTATTGCCGATACTTGGACGCAAGCCTACCAAACCAAAGAGCAAATGGTTGGCGCACAAGTGCTACGCCAATTTGAGAAAGCAGTCATGCTTCAAACGCTTGACGGCCTATGGAAAGAACATCTTGCGGCGATGGATCATTTACGCCAAGGTATCCACCTACGTGGTTACGCGCAAAAGAATCCAAAGCAAGAATATAAGCGTGAGTCATTTGAGTTATTCCAACAAATGTTAGAGACATTAAAAAATGATGTCATTAGCGTATTGTCGAAAGTGCAAGTACAAGCACAATCAGATGTCGACGAAATGGAACAGCGCCGCCGTGAGGAAGAAGCTAAGATTGAACATGCTTATCAACACGCAGCAGCGGAATCTCTCACAGGTGGATCAGAAGAACCAGCACCAGAAGCACCAAAAACAGTTGTTCGTGATGGTGAAAAGGTGGGTCGTAATGATCCATGCCCATGTGGTTCAGGTCTAAAGTACAAACAATGTCACGGTAAACTCAGTTAATTTATCAAATTCATTGTGAATAAAGGCAGCGTATACACGCTGCCTTTATTGTTTCTAACGTCGACAAAATACCAACAAAATAAAGCCATTGTGGATAACTTTGGGGGTAAATAGTGCGTATCGTGTAGTTAAGTGGCTAAAGGCATAAAAGATCGTAAAAAGATCATTTTTTTGCACAAAAGCGCTTGCACTAAATCTTAAGCTGCCTATAATGCGCATCCACTGACACGGCAGACAGCGAAAGCAAAAACCGGTGAGTGTTATCAAGCTATTGAGGTAGTGAAGATAACGGCAAAAAGAAGTTTGAAAAAACACTTGACGCCATAAAGGGAATGCGTAAAATACGCAGCCCTGACCTACTGAAACGGTCAACGCTCTTTAACAATTTATCAAGTAATCTGTGTGGGCATTCACAGGTGTTGAGTTATTCGAAATTGTCTTCTTGTTCTTCGGAACGTAGGCAATCAAAAAATTTAACTCAATGATGAGAATGTTCATAGTAATATGAAGCTACAGCAATGTAGTGAGTAATTTGTGAGCTCTTTGAGCGAAGCGAATTAAGACAGTAGAATTCATTGAGCCGTTCGACGTAGTCGAACAAAAAAACTTTAATTGAAGAGTTTGATCATGGCTCAGATTGAACGCTGGCGGCAGGCCTAACACATGCAAGTCGAGCGGTAACAGAGAGTAAGCTTGCTTACTTTGCTGACGAGCGGCGGACGGGT
>NZ_BMQV01000014.1 GCF_014648295.1 Shewanella saliphila | reverse complement strand
GCGCATGATAGGACAGGGTATGTGTTCAGCAACTATGCTGAATGGAAGTATGCATGAGCCGTATACGAGGTCCGTACGTACGGTTCTGTGAGAGGGATGGGGCGGTGACGCCTCACCCTACTCGATACGTCTGAGATTTGTTTGTCAAATGAGCATTATAGCAGTGTGGTGATATGCCCATGTGAGAGTAGGTCATTTCCAGATGCCTAATTTACTCGTTAGATTAGAGTTGTGAAAAGCCCGTTGCTAACCCAACGGGATTTTTTACGTCTGTTGTTTTATTGTTATAGCGAAATGAGCTATCTTGATCTGCTATAGCTTACTGTTTAATGACCGAGCCCTAACACAATGATTTTTTGATGCATTCAGGTTGGGCGGTTAATAGATACTGAATTCTGTTGATATCTGCACTACAATATGTGGAGTAAAAGCCTTCATGATTAAACAGTCTTTATCTTGTTTATGTGGTTGTGTTCTATAACTATTCCTTTACATATTGCTAAGATTACCGCTAGCATATATTTATCTATTTTATTGGGTGGGTTTATTTTGCCTCGGTTGCCGAAACTGTCTTTGTCTTTCCTTGTTCCTGCGTCTTTTTTTATCCTTTACCTTGGGTTGGTATGTGGGGAGTATTTTTATGAACATGCAGAACTAAATGAGCAATTAGCATCGAGGCAGTCTGAACAAATTCAGAAAGATCTTTTTCGTATGAGTCATGTGATTGAATCTGCCGTGATGACTCAAGATTTCGAGCGTATAGAGCAAGAGGTCGCGCTTGTATCGACTGATCAGAATATGATGGCGTATGTTATTTTAGATTCTGCTAGCGAGATTCAATTTGCTAACCACATAATTTGGCGTGAAAGTAATGCCATCAATGTCCTTGAAGGTTATTCAGCCGATAAGCATCGTGCTTCTATTGGCAGAAATAAACCTAATGTCATCGTCAATTTTGAACGTTTATCGATTCAAGCCTATTACCCGCTGAATTCAAATTCACGTTTTAGTTATTCGAATATGGTTGAACTTATTTATCTCGAATATGATATTGCAAATCTGTTATCTGAAGCTTCAGAGAGTTTACTCAAACGTTTTATTGAAATTTGGGGCTTAGGTGCAATTGTACTGACGTTGTTTTGTATTTTATTGCATTACGCATTTATCCGACCGTTAACTCAATTAAGTCGTGCTGCTAAAAACCTCGATAAGCCAGATTTTAATACGAATATAGTTTGTGTTACGCGTGAGGTTTCCACGCTACGAGATTACTTAAATTTAGTTAAAGGTCGTTTGTTCCGTAGTCAAAAACGCCTTAATGATGCGGAGCAACGTTGGTTATTTGCTGTGGAGGGCGCGCGTAATGGCATTTGGGATTGGGCTATTGCTACCGGTGATGTGTTTGTTTCTGATCGCTGGAAAGAAATATTAGGCTATCAACCTTATGAACTTGATAATGACTATTCTGTTTGGGAGTCTCGTTTACATCGTGACGATAAGCCCCAAGTATTAAATACTCTTCAAAATTATATCAATAATCAACATGATGAATATGAGAGTGTGCATCGCTTACGACACAAAGACGGCCGTTATATTTGGGTGCTTGATCGAGGCAAAATTGTTGAGTGGGATGAGTTAGGTAGGCCTTTACGGATTATTGGTACTATTACTGATGTTTCTGGTGACGTTAAAAGTCAGCGAATTTCGGTGGATAAACCTAATCACAATGGCCTAACAGATTTAATTAATCGAGAAGTACTTGCTGATCAACTTTATGATTTGCAAGTGCTTAGCCGTAAGACTGGCCAGTTCTCTGCGCTCCTTATGATTAATTTAGATAACTTTAAGCTGATCAATGATGCCCTTGGCCGACAGCTAGGTGACCGTTTATTGATGCAAATAGCTGCTCGGTTATCAGGGAGCTTTTCGAGTGCGGGCACTGTGGCGCGTCTTGGTGCTGATGAGTTTGTTATTTTGGCTAAAAACTTTGGTCATGATATCGATCAAGCAAACAAACGGGCATTAGCATTAGCGAGTGAAGTTCGACAGCTCATTGGCCGCGGTTTTACTATCTCGGAGCAAAATTTATCGATTACAGCTAGGATTGGCTTGGTTGTTTTTGATGGAATTGAGTCGTTAGAACCACAAGTATTATTGGCTCGAGCCGACAGTGCTTTAGAGCAAGCTAAGGACAGTCGTTCTAATGGCTGCGCTATCTATCAGCCAGAATTAGACCAACAACATGTACAGCCAATAAAGCTGCAAAGTGAGCTTAAGCTTGCCATCCATAATAAACAAATGTCTTTGGTGTATCAGCCCGTTGTTGATCATACAGGGCAATTAAATAGTGTCGAAGTATTGATGCGCTGGTATCACCCACAATTTGGTTATATTAATCCGCGCAAATTTATTGCCGCAGCTGAAGTAACTGATTATATTTTTGAAATCGAGCTTTGGGCACTCGACCAAGTATTGTTGTTAATCAATTCTTTACAACAAATGAATTCAACTGTGCCTGTGATGTCACTTAATATTTCTTCAAGGCATTTTCATCAGGATCATTTTGCTCATGTGGTGATGAGCAGAATATCAGCGGCCCATGTCTCACCTAAATTACTGCAATTTGAAATAGCAGAAGATATTTTTAGGGTTAATGCTGATGACGCAAGAAATAAGATTATAGAACTACAAGCTTATGGTATTAATATCGCGATGGACGATTTTGGTGGTGGTTCTTGTGGTGTGCATCAATTACAAGGGATTTCATTTTCGCAGGTTAAGTTGGCGGCTGTGTATCTTGAAGAAATAGAATATAACCCTGAAACATTTAACATCGTAAACGCCATAGTTGAATTTGCGAATAAGTTGAATTTACCCGTCGTCGCTAAACAAATCGAAAACAAAAAACAACTTAACTTATTAACCCATGCAAAATGTACGGGCTTTCAAGGCTACATTATTAGCCGTCCACTTGATCAAGACGACATCACACAGTTAATTAAGACGCAGTTATCGTTGAGTGTTGCGCCATAAAGTCCATTGAATACGATAAGGCGATATTGCGCATTGTATCTGTTTCAATAAATACCTCATGAAACGCCCCTTCAATAACCACTTTGTGGCACTTGTTACTGAGTGAACGATTTTGTGCTTCATTGCAAACAACGCTGTCTTTTTCTGCCTGTAAAATCAAAATCGGAGTTTGGCTCTCTTTGGCATAACCGATGCTTTGCATCGCTGCATCTAAGGCTTCAAGTAACCAATGATTGGTCGGAGACCCTAATTGAGCCTTTGGGGTGGCATTAAACAAGTTGCGATAATGCTGATAGCGCTGTTGGCTGTGAGTGAGCTGATTTCGGTTGAAATTGACGGCTTGATAAGCACCACCGCCTAATACAAAACGGCTGTTTACCTTGCCATTAACTATCTGGCTGTTATCAAATTTAGTGGCTAACCATCGTACTAACGACTCAGCAAAAGGCAGATTAATGCCAAACATAGGTGCTGAAAACACGGCCGCTGTAAATGTTGTGGGGTGCAAGTGTATATAGTGGCTTGCTATGGTGCTTCCCATTGAATGAGCTAACATAAATAGCTCTGTATGCTTAAAAGGCCTGACAACCTCATCAATGAATTGACTGAGGTCTTGGGTATAATCACTAAAATTATCGACATATCCCATATGAGGGTTATGTGTCAGCCGGTCAGATAACCCTTGGCCTCGATGATCTAATGCATAGACGCTAAAACCCTGCTGAAATAAATCAAACATTAACTCTTTATATTTTATATATGACTCAACACGACCATTGCTAATGACTATTGCTTTTTGGCTATCTGGATGTTGGATATGGGCATAAGCGATATTCATCCCGTCTGGTGTCTTAAAGTGACTTTGTTTGACTCCTAGCCAAAAATCGCGCTGGGCGCTGGTATCTAACTTGAGTTCAGACGAAAATTTCATGTAATGCATTATGTATAAGCCAGCTGGTTAATATGTTTAGGTGTTTATCGAGTCATCACAATGGCAGTTAACTTTGGCCATTGGTGGTTAATAAGGCCTGTTGCTGCAAGATAAACTGATCAATCATTTGTTCTAATACTGACATTGGAATTGACCCATTTTCAAGTACCGCATCATGAAAAGCTCTGAGGTTAAAATCAGTGCCTAATTCGGCCTCTGCTTTTGCACGCAAACGTTTAATGGTGAGCTCGCCTATTTTGTAAGACAGTGCTTGTCCAGGCCATGAAATATAACGGTCAATCTCTGTGGTGACATTATGCATTGATAGCGCGGTATTGCTGGCCATAAAATCAATAGCTTGTTGACGAGTCCAGCCTTTTGAATGCATCCCAGTGTCGACGACTAGGCGGGCTGCTCGCCACATTTCGTAAGTTAAACGGCCAAAGTTACTGTATGGGTCTTGATAAAACCCGGCTTCAAGTCCGAGGTATTCTGAGTATAGTCCCCAGCCTTCACCAAACGCTGAAATATAGCTATAACGTCTAAAGTTGGGTAAATCAGTTAGCTCTTTATTTAATGAAATTTGCAGGTGATGCCCTGGTACGGCTTCATGCAGCGTGAGTGCTTCAAGTTCATATAAAGGGCGTTTATCAAGCGCATAAGTATTGACCCAATAGTAACCAGGTTCGTCATCGCGGTTTGAGCCTGAGTAGCGTCCTGTTGTGTATTTAGGTGCTATTTCTGCAGGTACAGGAGCAATGCCGTAAGGCGTGCGAGGCAATTTACCGAAATATTTAGGCAACATGGCATCGGCTTTTTTGGCAATAAAGGCTGCCTCCCTGAGTAGCTCATCTGCCGACTTTGGGTAAAACTGCGGATCGGTGCGTAAAAAATGTAAAAAGTCCGCAAAGCTGCCGTCAAATTTTACCTGCTGAATAATTGCCTCCATTTCGGCGCGTATTCTTGTAACTTCTTCTAGCCCAAGCTGATGGACTTGCTCGGCACTCATGTCGACAGTGGTGTAGTAATTAACTCTATTTTGATAAAACGCTGGGCCATCGGGTAGTGCTGAAGCGGCAATTTCGGGGCGTGCATTGGGTATGTACTGCTCGGTCATAAAATCATAAAACTGCTGATAAAGTGGCAGTACAGTATTTGTTACTAGCTCAAGACCTTGCTGGGTGAGTGCGTTTTTTTGTGCGGCGCTGAAATGATCGGGATAGTCAGTGAACGGCTTAAAGTAGCCACTTTTTTGTGGCTCAACAATAAAAGCACTAATGCTGTCTTCAAAGCCTTTTAAGGTTACTTTTGCCGGCGTTATCCCGCTGGCAAGGCCTTGCTTAAGCCAGAATGTTTGTTGTTCAAAATAACGTGGCATACCCTCTAATTTGGCAATATATTGTTGGTAATCTTCAATATTGTTAAAAGGTGCTTTTGCGATGGAGGCGATATAAGCGTGAAACCCACTCTCAGCGGTGATCGGCAGGTAATGGTCATGAAAATAATACAGGTCGACATCGTTTTGCAGCTGAGCCTGAAGCATATCGGCGTTGATAACACTAGCACTTGATAATTCACTACGATCTAGTGTGGCGAGTTGTTTGAGTAAGGCTTTTGTTTGCTGATCTTTTAGTGCTAATGATTCTGGGGATAAGTCATTGAGCTTACTGGCGGCTTCTTTGTTACCTAAGTTGGCAGCAAGCTCTGGAGAATACGCTAAAGTGAGCGCCCAACTCTTATCGATTAAGGTTTGTAATTCTTGTTCGACACTTGTTTGTGTTGCAGGAGCTTCAGTGGAAGTTTGTGGTGTCGCGTTAAAATGACAACCAGATAAACTGAATATAAAAAGTGCAGGTAAAAGCAGCAAGCGCATCAAAAGTCCTTTAATGTGGCAAAGTGTTGGCTTCGTTTATTGAGAGTATGCCCGATTTTAATCCAAAAACACATCGCAAATACTGTTAAGACTTGTTGTGACTGAATTCAGAAAAAAACAATCGCCATCAGAAAATATGTAAATACATGTTAAACTGAATACTATTCTCTGACCGACAAAATCAAACCAATGGCAGGGTAAGTTTATAGGGGTTAATTATGATAGATACAACCATTCCGCTGGTTGATTTGCATCGTCATTTAGACGGTAATGTTAGCGTAAAAACCATTTGGGAATTAGGCCATCAACATGGCATTAAGTTACCCGCTAATTCGTTAGAAGAGCTTGCACCTTTTGTGCAAATTCAGGGTAAAGAAAACAACCTGGTTGATTTTTTAAAGAAGCTAGATTGGATGGTTGCTGTATTGGCTGATTTAGATGCTGTTAAGCGTGTTGCCTACGAAAACGTAGCCGATGCCGCAGCTCAAGGATTAGATTACGCAGAGCTGCGCTTTAGTCCTTACTACATGGCGATGAATCATAATTTACCGATTGAGGGTGTGGTTGAAGCGGTTATTGATGGTGTTCGTGCAGGTGTTAAAGAGCACGACGTTCAAATTAATCTCATTGGTATTATGTCGCGCTCTTTTGGCCAAGAAAAATGCCGTTTAGAGTTAGAAGGCATATTAGCGCACCGTGACAGCATTGTTGCAATGGACTTGGCGGGTGACGAGCTCGGGTTCCCAGGCGACTTATTTACTGAGCACTTTAAACGTGTTCGTGATGCTGGACTACAAATCACTGCACATGCGGGCGAGGCTGCGGGTGCAGAAAGCATGTGGCAAGCCATTAACGTTTTAGGTGCCACTCGTATTGGCCATGGTGTTAATGCTATTCACGATCCTAAATTAATGGAATACCTTGTTAAACATCGTATTGGTATTGAATCGTGCCCAACCAGTAATTTACATACCTCAACCGTCGCAAACTATGATGTGCATCCGCTGCATAAATTTTTAGACGCTGGTGTGTTAATTGGTTTGAATACTGATGATCCAGGCGTGAGCGCAATTGATATCGCGCACGAGTATCGTGTGGTTAAATCAGAAATGGGCTTTAGCGATAGCCAATTAGCAACCTTGCAACGTAATGGCGTTGAGATGGCGTTTTTGTCAGACAGTGAACGTAAAGCGTTATACGCAAGAAAAGCGAAATAACCTGAGTTTAAATAGCTTGAGTTGAATGCCATAAAACGTTGCGTTAAACCTTATAAAGTACATAACAAAATAGCCAGCAAATGCTGGCTATTTTCATGTTCAGATATTGATTAACGCTGAATTAAATCACCCTTGAAAACTGCTGTTGGCGGGCTTTTTGACGATAATACACATCAAAGCACATACAAATATTACGGATAAGTAGACGACCGGTCGCGCTAACAGTAAGTTTGCGGTCAGTTATATCGACAAGCTTATCGTCAATAAAGGTCTGTAATAACTTTAAATCTTCAGCAAAGTAGTCTTCAAATTGAATATCAAACGCAGCATCAATTTTGGCCATGTCTAAGTCAAAGTGACAAATGATTTGCTTAATGACCGCGCGACGGATTTCATCATCACGATTTAAGCTACAGCCTTTCCAAAGTGCATGACCATTAGCATCAATGGACTCGTAGTAAGGGCGAATGTCTTTTTGGTTTTGTGCATAACAATCGCCAATTTGGCTGATTGATGAAACACCTAAACCTAACAAGTCACATTCTTCCTGAGTGGTGTAACCCTGGAAGTTGCGGTGTAGTTTACCGGCATTTTGTAGCTTGGCTAATTCATCGTTAGGTTTAGCAAAGTGGTCCATACCAATAAACTGATAACCAGCACCCGTTAACGACTCAATGGTTTGATGCAACATATCGAGTTTTTGTTGTGGTGATGGCATATCGGCATCTTTAATTTTACGTTGCGCCGCAAAACGAGATGGCAAATGCGCATAGTTAAATACCGATAAACGATCTGGCGATAATTCAATAATACGTGCAATTGTTTGAGCAAAAGTTTCGGGTGTTTGTAGCGGTAGACCGTAAATAAGGTCAACGTTAGTCGATACAAACCCTAATGCTTTCGCTTTGGCAATTAAGTCGAAAATAAATTGTTCGTCTTGCTCGCGATTCACCGCAACTTGAACGTCTTTATTAAAGTCTTGCACACCAATAGATACCCGGTTAAAACCGGCTTCTTTTAATGTGTCTAACATACTCAGTTCAATCTCACGTGGATCGACTTCAATTGAGTATTCACCCACTTCAGCAAAATTAAAGTGTTCTTTAATCAACGCTGTTAACTTAAGAATTTGCTCTGGGCTTAAGAAGGTTGGTGTGCCGCCGCCCCAATGCATTTGGGTTACGGTGTAATTTTTGAATAGCGGTGCGCGCTTAATAATTTCAGCGGCTAAATACTCAATATATTGGTCTGCTTTGTGGGCATGGCGGGTAATAATTTTATTACAGCCACAGTAGTAACAAAGCTTGGCACAAAAAGGAATATGCACATACAACGACAGTTTGTCGGTTTTGCTATTTTTAATCGATGTCAGTAAATCTTGCTCAGTAAAAGCGTCATCGAATTCTAATGCGGTCGGATAAGAAGTATAACGGGGACCGCTGTAATTGTATTTTTCGATCATCGACTGATCCCAACTAATCTGAGTGGGCTGCTTCAAGGCGTGTCCTCCGGGGGTAAATTAGCAACACGCGAAGTATGCAATGTTCGTAAACAAATTAACTTGATCTAGGTTGTAAAAATGAATGTTGCTTGTTTAAACCCATGCAGTTTAGCGCCCGCTGATATGAGATTTTGTTATTAATGAGGTGTATGTCACAGTCTATTGCCGTAAAATATTGAAGTTAACCCAGTGTAAATTGCTGCGAACCGAGGTTTCGCGCTTTTCCGTCATAACGCGTTTCACAAAAGGTCATACTGCCGCTTCTGTGTTTGAGTAATATGCTAGTCGAGCGGGTGCCATACTCTTGGTGTTGAATAAAAATAGAGGACAGTCTGCGTTCCCACTCCATGCTCAGGCCTGTTTGTGGTAAATCTGCATCTGCTGGTTGAGAAGTGTCGAGCATTAATGTGCGTAGGGCTTCCACATCGGGTTGAACTGTTTTGGATATGTAACTTTGTAGTGCTTGCTGACCTTTAGCCATTTTAGGCCATACATCGTCTAACGCTCCATTACTCACCGCATGAAACCCTGGTGACAACAAGGTAGTTTGTAAGGTTTTACTGTTAAAGCAATACAGTTGTTGCTGTTGTTGAAACACTAAATTGAACGGGTTGTAGTTGATGGCGTGTTCGCTTAACCATTGCGGGGTGATATCAGCTGTGCATAGCGCATTAACGACCAACTCACCACGACTTCGCACGCCGTCTTGTTGTTCCATTTCTCGTATATTGGTTAACCCTGCAAATTGGCCATGTTCATTCACCCCAAGCCAAGTGCCGCCGGCAAGTTTATCTTGTCCTGCATAGATGGCGGGTGTAGTTGGCCAACAATGTGCGGGTTCTGTTGCTCTATGATGAAACTCATCACGATTGGCACAAACAATCAGTGGATAATCTGGGTGGGCATCAATAGCAACAAATAAAATACACATGGGGCTACTCGGTAAAGGACGATAACCCCATCATAACCATAAATGGTATTTACGGGTTATTAATGTTGATGATTGCGCCCTGAGTTATCTTCTTTAGAGTGCGAATGATGATGGCCATGGTCATGACCTTTTGCATGGTCATGTGGCGCAGATTTTATATTAATCATCAAGCGACTTAAAAACTGACGAGGCCCAAGGCGTAATAAGCTTGCGCCAAATAATAATGCTATCGCCACCAAGCCAATCATATTGACGCTATCTGGCAGATTTAACGTAGTTGTTGAGCTTAATGTCACCTGGTCTGCGACCATTAGCCCCGCTAATAAAATAACGCCTAACATTAAGCCTTGTTTCCAATTCATTAATTTTAACTGACCAATACTGAGCACAGGTGCAGCTAATAACGTAAAGGCAATGGCTATCTGACTCCAACCGCTGTACGCCAAAGCTAATGCCAAAATAACGGTGCCAAGATTACAAAAACGCATAGGTAAAAAGACCAACAGTAAAATAAACACCTGTGTCGCCGGATTTTCTAATGGAACCGACGGGTGACCAATTACATTAGCCAGTACTAAACTTAATATAATCCAAGGCGCGCTTCGGTCAATGAGTTGGCCAAAACCAAAACGCAGCGCCGAGTTAGGTTGTGAAGGATGTGGGTCGGTAATCTCAACTTGAGTCGCCGTCATCAATACGCCTATCGCCAGTAAGCCAAACAATTGGTACAGGGCAAACCAGGGACCCAGTAAAAGTAAGGTTACCAATAGCGCTTCAGGCCCTGCTAGGCGTTGTAACCAGCGCAGCGCTAGTGAGTGATGAGATGGTCGTAAACCCAGAGCAAATCGGGCAGTCGCAATAACATAGCTGGCTAATAAAATGGGTGAAATGGTTAATAACCAGCTCACAAACTGTTCAGGGCCATGGTTATGATGTGTATGTTCGTGGCCTCCGGTGTCCATTAACAACAATAGTGCCAATAAACCTAAGCCAAATAAGCTGCCAATGCCTGCTTGGTATTGATATTTTCCTTGCTTGTCTTCGTGCTGGTGACCATGAGGTTGATGTAGTACAACATGCAAAATTGAGCCAGTAACAAATGCTTGTAGATAAACCGTATTTTCCAGGCTTAATTGAGTTAATAACTGCTCACCAGCAAAATAGCCTGCTGCGGTCAGTAACATCATTGCTGCCAACACAATACTGGCCCAACGCGTCCCCACTTGCGGCTTTAATAGCCACCAAATAGCCACCCCGACAGGTAGGCGGTGCATAATCACGCCCAAGGCAAGCAAGATAGAGTTGCCTTCTTGTTGTGCTAGTACCATTGCACCACCATCGGTAATGGTGTGCAATAACAGCCCGCCAATACCGAGGGTTAAAGTAATATTATGGGTAATGTCTGAGTATCGATGAAACAGTTTTTCGCTGGCAGTAGGGCCCCAAACACCGAGTAACACAAAAAACAGCGTGATAAATCCGCCGTGTTCGAGCAGTTCTGGCAATATATGGATGAGCACTAGCCCACCTAGCGAGACGAATATAAACCCGTCTAAGCCTTTTTGTAGTCCACTTCCCGATGAAAAGTAACGGTAAAAAAGTGGCCCAAATAATAATGCGATACAACTAGCGATGAGATAGAGCATGATATCCAAGAGTTCAATCGAAAAAAAACGATGCAGTATAACATTTTTCAATTATGTTGTAGCGTGCGAATAGCGCAAGCTGAAAAATTTACTTAAAACAGATAATGCAAGCAATGACTCGATAGTCAGCCATAGGCACTGTGAAGGTAGAGGACTGTGCTATTGGAAACAGATTAAACGAATATCTGACTCATTACGTCGATTGTTGTGACAGTTTCGGTATACAATATCGTCATTGTTTTACAAATTAAAAGATAGTTGTCCATGGATATTTTTTCTGCTGCTGTGATGTTATTTCTGATTATGGACCCCCTCGGTAATTTACCTATTTTTGCCTCCATATTACGCCACATCGATCCTAAAAAGCGCCGCAGAGTGTTAATCCGTGAATTATTATTTGCGCTAATTATCATGCTGTCATTCTTGTATGCTGGTGAAGCTATTTTGAATTTTCTTAATTTGCGTTCAGAATCGGTCAGTATTGCCGGCGGGATTATTCTATTTTTAATTGCGATTAAAATGATTTTCCCATCACCAGGGGGTGTAGCAGGCTTAGCTGCGGGTGAAGAGCCGTTTATTGTGCCAATGGCCATTCCGTTAATGGCTGGTCCGTCTATTTTGGCCGCGTTGATTTTATTAGCGCATACCGACAGTAGCCGAATGATGGATTGGACCATTGCTTTAGTGTCTGCATGGGCATTAAGTGCGTTTATTCTAATGTTTTACAAATTATTTACCCGTTTATTAGGCGAAAAAGGCCTAACTGCTGTTGAGCGTTTAATGGGTATGGTGCTGGTGATGATTTCAGTGCAAATGCTGCTCGATGGTATTTCAAATTATATAAACCACACTGCCAGTTAACCCCAATCGGCTCTATTTGCTTTTAAAACCGACTTTAATGAGTCGGTTTTTTGCTTTTCGGCCTTCATAATGATTTTTTTACTACTTTTTAATCGAACGGTCATCAATACATTAAACAATGTCTAAGTTTAATTGTAAGTCTATCGTTGCAGCTGTTAATGTCATGTAATTATGGGTTGGGGTGATATATGAAACATATTTTGATTATGTTGGGACTGCTAAGCTTAAGCTTGCAGGGGTGCCAACATCAAGTGACTGAGGCGCAAGCCAGTAAACAGACCGCAGAAGTGGCCACCAAACCCATCATTAAAGATTGCGGGCCTAGCGCTATGCCGCCGATACGAGATCGCAGCAAGTTAATTGTAAACTTGCGCGCCAAAGGAATAATTACTGACGATATGGATCAGGCACAAATAGATAAAACGGTTGCCGACTATATTGCTAAGCGTCAAAAAGCATTTGAAAAATGCCACAAACCTACACCAAATACAGGTAAGTCGTAATGAGTAAGTTAACTAAATATCAAGGGTTTGCTGTTTCTAGCTTGTTGCTTGCATGCAGCAGTATGGTCGCGGTAGCCGCGCCGCAAACGGGCACGCCAACCGATGGCGCTATCATCAATGAACAGCAAGTATTGTATTGGTTAATTAAACGCGGTGAATTAGCGGCAGATGCCAGTGATGCAGAAAAACAAGCAGCTGTAGAAGCATTTGTGAGCCGCGGCCGTGATGCCACGTATAAACCCGCAGCCATTGAAGTCAAAGCTGAGCAAGCGCGTCTTAATCAGTTATCACAGTCAAGTAGTAGCAGTAAAACGGCTCAATATGTGGCCTCAAATAACACCGTTCAGGCTGACCAAGATATAACTAAAACGGTTAAAGTGTTGGCCGTGCTGGTGGACTTTCCTGATTTACCTTACGATGCTAACCAGCTTGAATCTGGCGATACTGCAATGTATTACAGCAGTTACCCCGCATCACATTATCAGCAATTGTTGTTCTCAGAGACTGGTTTTACTGGACCCAATAATGAAACGTTACAGTCGGTATATCAATATTTTCAGGCCGTATCGGGCGAGAGTTTCTTTTTTACCGGTGACGTAAAAGGTTGGGTTACAGCAGACAATAACGCGGCATATTATGGTGCCAATAATGCTGACGAAGATGATCAAGCCGTGCCTGAATTAGTTAAAGAGGCGGTTGTTAAAGCGGTTGCCGATATGACCGATGCCGAATTAGCAACGTATGATGTAGAAGACCCATACGACTTAGATGGCGACGGCAATTACGATGAAGCCGACGGCATCATTGACCATGTGATGCTATTTCACTCAAGTATTGGTGAAGAAGCGGGTGGCGGTGTATTGGCCGATGATGCTATTTGGTCACATCGCTATTATGTAGATACCAGCACTACAGGTTATACCATACCTGGGCGGGGTGGCCTTAAAGTATTTGGTTATACCGTGCAGCCTATCGACTCTGCTGCCGGTGTTTGTACCCATGAGTTTGGCCATGATTTAGGTTTACCTGATGAATATGATCTCACTTACAGTGGTGATGGTTCACCCGTAGGTGCTTGGTCGTTAATGTCTGACGGCAGTTGGACCGGTAGTATTGCCGGGGCTCAGCCAAGTGGTTTTAGCCCATATGCGAGATCGTATCTTCAACAAAAATATAAAGGTAAATGGGTTAACGAGCAAAATATTGCCCTAGCCGATTTAACCAGTAGTGGTACTGCAGTGCAGTTAAATCATGCGGTTAATGCCGATGCCGTAAACCAGCTATCGATAGCCTTACCTGCTGAAGATATTGCCTTTACCGCTCCTTTCAGTGGCGAGTACCAGTATTATTCTGGCCAAGGCAACATGGTTAGTAATGCGATGTCATTTGATGTTACCTTGCCGCTAGATACGCCATTAGCACTGACATTTAAAGCGCATTGGAATATCGAGGTTGATTATGATTATGTGCAAGTGATGGTCGACAGTGTGGCTATAGCAGGTAACTACACCACCACAAATAATGCTATTTTCCCTAGTGTAAAAAACTACATTACTGGCCAATCAAGTGATATCAGCACAGCAACAGGGACTGAATCCTGGGTTGATCTTAGCTTTGACCTTAGTGCTTATGCTGGTCGCACCGTTCAAATCAGCATGGTGTATAAAACCGATGAAGCCGTTGGCGACTATGGTATGGCGATTGATGACATTCAACTGACCAATCAAGGTAGCGCATTTTATGTCGATGGCGCAGAGTCTAGTGGTGTTGCAACCTTATCAGGTTTTAGCCGCATTGATGATAATCGTCCTGGTAAAGCAAGACGTTATATTGTCCAGCTTCGCAGTCATCAAGGTGTCGATGGTGGATTGTTTTATGAAAAATACGAACCGGGTGTATTGCTATGGTTAGAGAACTTTAACCAAGTTGATAATAATGTTTCAGAACACCCTGGTGAAGGTTTAATCGGGGTGATTGACGCCGATCAAAACCTTATTGGAACCCGCAGTACCGACGTGCAAATTCGTGACGCGACCTTTAGCTTGTATGCTCAAAGTAGTTACTCTGGCGATACATCTTTAGGTGCTGAGTCATTATTTGATGACAGCCGAGATTACAGTGCGCCACTTAAGCCACAAGCAGGCATGATATTACCTGAGTTAGGGTTAACCATGCAGGTAACAGAGCAAGCATCCGATAGCAGCACGGCAACCGTTGAATTTGCCTTAGCTGACAGCAGTGTTTTACCTGACGTGACGCTGACTGCAGAGATTAGCGCACAAGTAAACGGTGCAGATGTGAGTTTTAGTGCTGAGGTTAGTGGTGGCAGTGATTACACCTATGCTTGGTCTTTTGGTGATAATGCCACTAGCACAGATACCGCTCCCACTTATACTTATGCACAATCAGGTGATTATGCCGTGAGCGTGGTAGTGAAAGACAGTGCGGGTAATACGGTTACCGACACAGAGAACGTACGAGTGGTCATATTACCTGTTGCTGCGTTTACGTTAACTCAAACGGATGCTAGTGTTAGTATGACAAACCGTTCAACCGAAGGCTTTGGCGGGCTCACTTACCTTTGGAATTTTGGTGATGGCAGTGCCTCAAGCACAGTACAAAACCCGAGCTACACTTACACCCAGAGTGGCACTTATGCGGTGACATTAGTCGCAACAGACTCATTAGGCAATGAGTCAACGGTTAGTCAAAATGTGACTATTACGCTTGCTACTACGCCTACCACCACAACACCAACAGAGGCCACATCTACTGACAGTAGCAGTGGTGGCGGTAGTTTGGGTTGGTTAAGTATGGTGCTACTTGCACTTGCTGGTGGGTATCGTAAGCGGACTCAAACCGTTTAACGATTAGATTATCGACACAACCCATAAAAAGCCCATTACTTAACCTAATGGGCTTTTTTATTGCGGTGCGGTTTAATGCTGATTGATGTACTCAACTGCTGCGGGCAAAAAAATCTCGCTAACGATCAGTTGTGAATCGAGTAAATTAAAATAGCGTCTTCGCCCCCATAAACTCGATGTCACATGCTGGTCAAGGCTTGTGGCTAATGCAGCAAGTCTGCCACAGGTTTCGAACTGGGCCACTTCGATATCACCAGGGGTAATATCTGGGCTGGTAAATAATACCTCTCCAAGCGGGCGGGTACCTAAACCTTCAAAATGATGGCTCTGAGTGTGTAAAATATTTTGCGGGATTAATGTGCGGGCAAACACCCAAGGTGTGCCATCAAGGAATAATAGTACTTCACGGATCCAAACCGGTTCATTGTGGCTTGGAAACTCATGTTCAAGAGGTGAGAGCAAGTGCTCCCCAAGGACTTTGACTTCAAAATGGCGACAATGGGTTTTAAGGCGTTGGGTTAAACTGCCTGGCGCTAATAACCAGTCTTTAAGTTGGTTATCGGGTAAGGAATCGATTTTTTGTGGCGAAAACCAATGAATTGATTCACCATATGGAAAGCTAACACTGGTCACGTTCATCTAAAACTCGTTACAATATACCTCAACGGCAATAGTCTATCATGTCGTGAATCACCAAACACGCCTCAAGGTGTGTACAACATGGCCGATTTAATTAACGTTACATCTTTAGGAGTGTCTCTTATTATGAAAAAATGGTTTTTTACGTTAGTTATTTGGTGCTGTGTTTCATTAAACGTCAACGCGGCAGGTGAAGGTGTAGAAGATTACGCATATTATGGCTTTGAGCCTGATATCGTGACTAATTATATTTCTAATCGTAAAAAGTTAGGTTTTGTTAAGATCAGTGTTGAGTTGATGGTAAAAGATCCTAATGATCTTGTGAGTTTAGAGCACCACGATCCACTTTTACGTTCGGCCATCGTTGAAATTCTGGGTAACCAGTCTGAAGATAAAGTGAAATCGCTCTCTGGTCGAGAAGAAATTCGCCGTGAATGCTATGAAACCGTTAACCGTTTAATGGAGCAAGAAGTTGGCCGTGCAATCGTGGTTAATTTACTGTTCACCAAATACTTATACGATTAATGACCAATCCTAAATCTCGTGTTGGCCGAGCTAAGCAACCTACTGGTAAACGCTCGTCAACGGCACAGAAAAAAGCGCCACAGAGCAAAACCATAATCAAAACGTTACACCCTCGTAATGCTCACCAGCATGGTTATGATTTTGACAAGTTAGTTAGTGTAATGCCGTCATTAGCGACTTTTGTGCGGCCTAATCCTTATGGAAATCCATCAATCGACTTTGCTGACCCTCAAGCTGTTAAGGCGTTAAATGCGGCGCTGTTATTCAGTGAGTACAAAATCAAAGCATGGGATATTCCGTCAGGATATTTATGCCCGCCAGTGCCTGGACGTGTCGATTATTTGCATTACATTGCGGACTTATTAGCATTAAAAGGTCACATTAAACGTGGAGCAGGAATACGCGCGTTAGATATTGGTACCGGTGCCAATGGCATTTATCCTTTGTTGGGGATTACCACCTATGGTTGGCAATTTGTTGCTTCAGATATTGATCCCGCATCGATTGATAACGTGGCACATATTGCCAAGCAAAACCCTGATATTGCTGCAAACTTACAGCTAAGGTTACAACCCGACCCCCAGGCTATTTTTAGTGGCATTATTACTAAAAACGAACGTTTTGATGTCACCATGTGTAACCCGCCTTTTCATCGTTCTTTAGCCGAAGCCTCCGCAGGCACTTTGCGTAAGGTGACTAATCTCGCTAAAAGCCAACAACAAAAACACGGCAAAACCTCAAGCAATTTATCTGCGGCACAAACTAATCCTAAGTTGAATTTTGGTGGGCAAAAAGCTGAGCTGTGGTGCGATGGCGGCGAGCAACAATTTTTGGCCAATATGATCAACCAAAGTAAAGCGTTTGCCAGTCAAGTATTGTGGTTTACTTCGTTAGTCTCAAAGTCAGATAACCTCAAGCCATGCTATCAGCTGCTTAAGCAATTAAATGCGGTTGAGGTAAAAACCATTGAAATGGCCCAAGGTAATAAAGTGACTCGTATTTTGGCGTGGAGTTTTATCCCCACGCAATTACATCTGCAGTGGGGACAATTACGAGGTTAGCTTGAGGTGTTATGCGTTATTTTTGAGTGCGTCAAACTCTACGGTTTCACTGCCGTGATAAATCAAAAAATGACGCCCTTTGGCGCGTGCTATCAAGGTAATACCTAGCTGCATGGCTAAGTCTAAGCCCATTTGAGTCACACCACTGCGAGACAATAATACCGGTATTCCCATCTTGGCGACTTTAATCACCATTTCTGAAGTGAGTCGGCCTGTAGTATAAAAGATTTTATCGCTGCCTGTTTGCTGCTCTAACCACATGTCACCGGCTAAGGTATCTACTGCGTTATGGCGCCCAACATCTTCAACAAAGGCTAAAATTTTATCGTCTTGGCAGATACCACAGCCATGTACCGCACCTGCATTTTTGTAGGTTTCATTGTAGGCATTAATATTATTAAGTAGCGCATAAATTGTTGATTGTTTTAAGGCTGGTGTTGGCAGCACTATATCGTCTAAACCTTGCAAGAAACCACCATAAACCGTACCTTGACCGCAACCTGATGTAACCGTTTTTTCCGACAACTTTTGTTCAATATCATCAGAGACTTCTTGGGTTATTACCGCGGCAGAGTTCACATCCCAGTCAACAATGACAGACTCTAATAAGCTTAAATCACTAAGAAATCCCTGGTTTTTAAGATAGCCAATGGTTAATGACTCGGGTTTTGCTCCTAGGGTCATTAAGGTCACGATTGGACGCCAGTTTAAGTACACTGTTAGTGGGCGTTCACAGGCGACAAATTTATCGACAATTTCACCTTGATCATCAACGGCTTTTACTGCAAGTGTTAATGGAACTTGAGTCGCTGTTTTTACAAACTTAACGGGCTTTTTAGTTGCAGATTTTGCCGAAGCAGATTGGGTCATAGGTAGCCTCTTGAGGTGTTTTTATTGAGATGTTGGCACAAATAAATGGCTTCATCGTTGGTTTAGCATAGCAATAATTATTCCTTAAAACTGAAAACATCTTACTTAAGCGTGATCTGGCGCAAATCTTCAACAAATCAATACTTTTAACGTGTATTAATGTCCCAGTTAGCATTGCAGTGTGGACATAATGTCCTATTGTTAATGGGTAAATTGGGATCAAGTTCAAAGTTAATTTTGATTTTTAGTTGGCACTATTTTTGCTGTAACTAAGAATAGTAATTCAATTAACCGTGGCTCGTTCAGCACGTAATTAACTCAGAGGTCAGCATCAATATGCAACATACCGACAAGATATGGCCGATGTATGTGTCACTCAGAAAAGTGCAAGTGCAAACCGGACGCTGGTCATCAGTGCGCTGGGAGCTTGAGCACATGGTGCCAGCAACGCAACCTAAACCAGACAATGCGGTGTTAATTCCGCTTGAGTTATACAAAGATCAACGCGGCAGTTACCGCATTAATCTCGATATGGAAAATCCAACGTTATTTATCGTGTGTGATGAGCTAAGCGATGGCACCTGGGTCCCAGCGATGATTTCGGCTGACCAACACGTGAGTGCCGGTTGTCTAGAGTCAGACACGCCAGTCTTAAACGTTGCCATGCCAGGCGCCGTTGCCTGTTGGATTGAAGCCTTTATCACCCGCCATGGCGAAGTGGAAATCAGCGCCCATCGTCGTAAGCATGTTAATCGTCGTAAAAATGAAGGCCCGAGTGCAGATCATTTAGGAAACATGCGATGAGTAGCTCTGATGGATTATTAAGCCGTTGGGAGTTACGTCGCCAACGAGTGGCTGAAGAAGCTGAACAGCTTGAGCAAGAAGCCGCTCATGTTGATGAAACTGTTGATGTTGTCGCCCTAGATGATGCAAGTCACACAAACGATGTTGATGAGGCATTAACTGAAAGCAACGTCGAAGACGAGCCATTGCCCGATCCAAATACCATTGAAGTGGGTGGCAGCTTTGCCCGTTTTATGGCTAAAAATGTCGACCCAACCGCGAAGGCTGCAGCATTACGTGCCTTATGGAAACAACCACAATATGGGCATATTGATGGATTACTAGAATACGCACTGGATTACTCCAATCAGCCAGTGTTATCTGCTGATGTATCAGCTGAGTTAGCCAATAAAGTATTTCGTTATGTTGTTGAAAAAACTGATGATGCTGAAGATGAAAAGCTAGCAGAAGTTGAAAACAACATTGAAACCCCGCTTGAAGCTGAAATGGCTGAAACGGTAAATAACACAGATGTTATCGATAGCGATGAATCGTTAAGTTTATCTCAACAATCGACAGAGCCGCTTATGGTCAGTCATGCACAAGTTCAGGATGATGACCAGCTTGTGCCAGCTTTTGCCAGTGATGAGGCTAAAGGCTAACAGACCTCTGCATACCTATATGATATTGATAAAGTAATGGGTGTGCTGTCAGTCGTTTGAATGAGCTTAGTTAAACAAGCGTTAATAACAGTAATGAGCCACTGTTATTAACCCAGAATAAAACCGATATTAGGAACGCAATGAGCATAATTAAAAACCAGCCTATGCTGAAACAAGCTCGGCAGCAGGTGATGGCGAATACGCAGATCCTACAAAATCTGATCCCGCCAACAGTCAGCTATACTACTCAAGGTAATGTATTAGTCATTGGCCCAGAAGATCTTGCCCGTTTAGCAGCGGACAAATTGTCCACTATGAACAATTGTGTCATTTTGGCGAATGAAGCGATTACCAGCCAGGATGAAGCTCACCTTGAAGCGGTAATGAATGCCGCAACTGATATTGAAAGCTACTATAATAAATTAATCAGCATTAAAGGCTTTTTAGGCCAGTTTCAAGTTAAGGTTGAAGGTGACAATGGCGTAAGCGATTTAAGTGTGGTGGCAATTCGTCAAGCCCACTTTGATATCGTGCTCGACTTAAGCCACAGTCCAAGCATTAACTTAGAAATGTTACCTCCCGGCTATTTTTACGTTGGCCAAGACCAAGCGCTACTTGCTGACGCACTTGAACAAATCCCTGATTTAGTCGGGGAGTTTGATAAGCCAAGATACGTCAAAGTCAATCATGACATTTGCGCTCATAACAAACATGGTTTAAATGGTTGTAATCGTTGTTTAAATTTTTGCCCTGCAGATGCAATTAGCAGCGTGGCACAAAAAATTGAAATCGACCCATACCTTTGCCATGGCGCAGGCAGTTGCAGCAACGCATGTCCAACTGGGGCATTAAGTTACGACTTACCGTCACCAAAATCATTACATTCTTACCTTGAAAAGCTCGTTAGTCGTTACCGTTTACAAGCGCAAACAGCACCCGTGGTGTTATTTCATGATAATGAAGCCGGTGCGCAGTTTATTACAGATGAGTTAAGTGGTGATGTGTTACCCATCGCAATGGAAGAGATTACCGTAGCCAGTATTGACCATTGGATGACCACGTTAGCGTATGGCGCGCGTGAAATCCTTATTCTTAATACAGATTTGACCGCACCAACGTTAACCCAAATGTTAAACGGTGAATTAGCACTAGCAAATCGCATTTTAGATGAAATGGGCCAGCCACAGCGTATACGCTTAATTAGCCCAGATGAGCTTGCTGATTTATACCCATCATTGGCAATCAGTTTAGCGTGGCCTGTCATTATGCCAATGACAGTAAACCAAGCTGATGCTGGGCCTGCTAGCAATGCCAAGCGCAGTTTGTTGTTTCAAGCGATTGATCATCTAAACAGTCAAGCTGCAGCCGTTGATAATGTGCTATCTATTGCCAATATTCCTTACGGCGTTGTGAGCATTAACAGCGACAAATGTACCTTGTGCATGTCATGTGTTGCGACTTGCCCAACCCAAGCGCTAAAAGATGGCGGTGATACACCAGCACTTAAGTTTACTGAGCAAGATTGTGTGCAATGTGGTTTATGTGAAGCTGCTTGTCCTGAAAAAGTCATTAGCTTAGTGGCACAAATTAACTTTAATCCACAACAGCGCCAACAAGTTCAAATACTAAAACAAGAACCACCATTTGAATGTATACGATGCGGTAGCGAATTTGCCACCCAATCAATGGTGCACAAAATGATAGAAATGGTCGGCGCACACAGTGCATTTAGCGCCAATATAGAACGTTTGAAAATGTGTGGCGACTGCCGAGTAAAAGACATGTTTGAAGACATCCTTGACGATCCAGAAAAGCAATTGCGATAAGAGATCTGCTATGACAGAAACAGTGAGAGAAATAAGCGAGAACGACCAATTAAGAGCTGATATTTATCAGTTGTTGGCAGCGTTAATGCGTCGCCAACCGAGTGCCGAATTATTGCAGTTTTTAGCTGATTTAGACATAGAAGTCGAAGAAGGCAACGCCATGAGCGATGCTTGGGTTGCATTGAAGCAAGCAGCACAAAAAAGTGATACTGATACCCTAGAAGATGAATATTTTGCCATCTTCTTAGGGGTCGGCAGCGGTGAAATAATGCCTTACGGCAGTTGGTTTATGACAGGTTCATTAATGGACAAACCCCTAGCCGCATTACGCAGTGACTTAATACAATTAGGATTTGAACGCGAAGAAAACGTCAAAGAACCTGAAGATCATGTTGCCGCACTATGCGAAGTGATGGGTTGCCTCATTTTAGAGGCTCCAGGTTATCGCCAATTAGCGTTTTATCAACGCCATATTGGTAGCTGGATTATTCGCTTTTGCGACAATTTAGCTAAAACACCTAGTGCTAAGTTTTACGTTGCGGTTGCGCAACTTGCTAACGCCTTTTTTACGGCCGAAGCTAACGAATTTGAACAGTTAAGTTTAAATATTCCGGTGAATTGTCCAGGTAGTGCTGACTTAGAACCAGTAGAAGAACAAGCTGTGCAAATTAACTAAACCGGATGATGGCCTAACCGGCCACATCTTTTTATCAATAAGGAGACATTATGAAGAAGCAAGCTTCCGACATGGGTCGTCGTCAAATGCTAAAAGCATTAGCGCTCGGCAGTGCGGCAGGTGCTGTTGCAAGTGTGAGTGCCCCAGCACTTGCTCAAGTGACTAAACCTTCTACCGAAGAGCCTAAGGGCAATAACTATCGCGAAACAGAGCATATTCGTAATTACTATGCTTCGTTAAGCAAATAACAAAGGAGAGTGTGTGATGCGATTAACCCGCAAATCAGACACAGTCGAGACTAAAACAACGTCCGGCTTAGGTCTTAACCGACGTCAATTCCTCAAGTCTGCCAGCTTGGCGACAGGTGGTATTGCCGCAGCGTCAATGCTTGGTGCAGGTATGATGCGTAAAGCAGAGGCAAAAGACGTGCCTCATAACGCACCTACAGAAGTGAAAAGAACCATTTGTTCTCACTGTTCTGTTGGTTGTGGTATTTATGCTGAAGTACAAAATGGGGTATGGACAGGGCAAGAGCCTGCGTTCGACCATCCATTTAACCAAGGTGGACACTGTGCAAAAGGTGCTGCATTACGTGAGCATGGCCACGGTGAAAAACGCTTAAAATACCCAATGAAGTTAGAAGGCGGTAAATGGAAGCGTCTATCATGGGAGCAAGCCATCAATGAAGTAGGCGACAAAATGGAGTCGATTCGTCAAGAATCTGGTCCTGATTCAGTTTACTTTATGGGTAGTGCAAAATTTTCAAACGAACAAGCTTATATGTATCGCAAATTAGCGGCAATGTGGGGCACTAACAATGTCGATCACTCTGCACGTATTTGTCACTCTACCACGGTAGCCGGTGTTGCAAACACTTGGGGCTACGGTGCGCAAACTAACTCGTTTAACGACATCCGCAACTCAAAATGCATGATGTTTATTGGTTCTAACCCATGTGAAGCTCACCCAGTGGCGATGCAACACATTTTAATTGGTAAAGAACGCGGCGCTAAAATCATTGTGGTTGACCCACGTTTTACCCGTACAGCAGCTAAATCTGATGAATATGTTCATATTCGTCCAGGTACTGACATTCCATTTATTTATGGTCTGTTATGGCATATTTTCGAAAACGGCTGGCAAGATGAATCATTCATTTCTCAACGTGTATATGGCATGGAACGTATCAAAGAAGAAGTGAAAAAATACACCCCAGAAGAAGTCGAAAACATTGCCGGTGTACCTAAAGCGCAAATGTATCGCGTAGCCAAAATGATGGCTGAAACTAAGCCTGGCACTATCGTGTGGTGTATGGGTGGTACTCAGCATCACATTGGTAACGCTAACACTCGTGCTTACTGTATTTTACAGTTAGCCCTTGGCAACATGGGTATTGAAGGCGGCGGAACAAACATTTTCCGTGGTCACGATAACGTGCAGGGTGCAACAGACTTTGGTTTGTTATTTGATAACTTACCAGGTTACTACGGCTTAACGTCTGGTGCATGGGACCATTGGTCAAATGTATGGGATCTCGAACCAAGCTGGGTTAAAGATCGTTTTGACCAAGGTGAATACCTAGGTCAATCACCACAAACATCTGCAGGTATTCCTTGTTCACGCTGGCACGATGGTGTGTTAGAAGACAAAGCCAAGATTGCCCAAAAAGACAACATTCGTTTGGGATTCTTCTGGGGTCAGTCTGTTAACACCGAAACTCGTGGCCGTGAAGTGCGTGAAGCGCTTAACAAGATGGACACGATTGTGGTAGTCGATCCATTCCCAACCATGGCGGGTGTTATGCACGAACGCCAAGATGGCGTGTATTTACTGCCAGCAGCAACTCAATTTGAAACCTATGGTTCAGTATCTGCATCTAACCGTTCACTTCAGTGGCGCTCACAAGTGATTGAGCCACTATTTGAGTCGTTACCTGACCACGTTATTATGTATAAGTTGGCCAAAAAATGGGGCGTTGCAGATCAATTCTGTAAGCACATTAAAGTCAATGGTGACGAGCCATTAGTGGAAGATATCACCCGTGAATTTAACACAGGTATGTGGACTATTGGTTACACTGGCCAAAGCCCAGAACGTTTGAAAATGCACCAAGAAAACTGGGGCACCTTCGACGTTGAATCACTAGAAGCACCTGGCGGCCCAGCTAAAGGCGAAACCTATGGTTTACCTTGGCCATGTTGGGGCACACCAGAACAGAAACACCCAGGCTCACAAATTCTGTATCGCACAGGTCGTGAAGTTAAAGATGGTGGCGGTAACTTCCGTGCACGTTATGGTGTTGAGCACGAAGGTAATAACATTCTTGCAGAAGGTTCTTTCTCGAAAGGATCTGAAATTCAAGACGGTTATCCAGAGTTTACTGCCGACATGCTTAAACAGCTTGGCTGGTGGGACGACCTAACGGCTGAAGAGAAAGTCAAAGCAGAAGGTAAAAACTGGAAAACAGATATCTCTGGTGGTATTCAGCGTGTGGCAATTAAGCATGGTTGTATGCCTTACGGTAACGCTAAAGCGCGTTGTATCGTATGGAACTTCCCTGATGACATTCCATTACACCGCGAACCGCTATACACGCCTCGTCGTGACTTAGTGGCTAAGTACCCCACTTATGAAGACCGTATGGTAGCGCGCCTACCTACACTTTATAAGTCAATTCAAGACAAGGATTTTGCTACCGACTTCCCACTTGCTGTCACAACTGGTCGTTTGGTTGAGTATGAAGGTGGTGGTGAAGAAACCCGTTGTAACCCATGGCTTGCTGAACTGCAGCAAGAAATGTTTATCGAGATCAACCCAGCAGATGCAGCTGATCGCGGTTTACGTGATGGCGATGACGTGTTTGTTCACAGTCCAGAAGGGGCAAAAATTACCGTTAAGGCAATGGTGACACCACGTGTTATTGCTGGCGAATGTTTTATGCCGTACCACTTTGCGGGTGTATTTGAAGGCAAGAGCCTAGAGAAAAACTACCCAGAAGGCACAGTACCTTACATTATTGGTGAATCAGCCAACACGGTAATGACCTACGGCTATGATGTTGTGACTCAGATGCAAGAGACTAAGTCTAGCTTGTGTCAGATCAGCAAAGCCTAACAACACTTGATGAGGAGATAAGCCATTATGGCAGTCATGAAATTTCTGTGTGACACCAAACGCTGCATCGAGTGTAACGGTTGCGTCACAGCTTGTAAAAACGAAAACGACTCTGCTTTAGAGTGGGGTATTCAGCGTCGCCGCGTGGTGACAATCAACGATGGTGAACCAGGAGAAGCATCAATATCAGTTGCTTGTATGCATTGTACCGACGCGCCTTGTATGGCCGTATGTCCTGCAGACTGTTTCTACCGTACCGAAGACGGCATTGTGTTACACAACAAAGATACTTGTATCGGTTGTGGATACTGTTTCTATGCTTGTCCGTTTGGTGCACCGCAGTTCCCTAAAAAGACTGCATTTGGTAGCCGCGGTAAAATGGATAAATGTACATTCTGTGCGGGTGGCCCTGAAGAAGATCATTCTGATGCAGAGCGCCAAAAATACGGTGCAAACCGTATTGCAGAAGGTAAATTACCAATGTGTGCCGAGTTGTGTTCAACCAAAGCGTTACTTGCGGGCGATGCAGGCATTGTGTCTGACATTTACCGTCAACGTATGGCAACACGCGGTAATCCAAATGTGATTTGGGGCTACAATCCTAAAACAGGTGAAATGATCTAACCAGAGCATAGGCTGCGATTAAGTTCGCAGCCATTTAAGGAGTGACAATGTTAACTTTAACGTTAAACAAATCACTGCGCAGGATGTTTGCTCTGTTGGTTCTGTGTATGGGATTGGGGTTGGTCACATCGCCGGTGTATGCCGCTGATGAGCAATCTAGCCAGCAACAAGCAAAGTCTAAATCCAGCGATGCAGATCTCTGGCGCGCAGTTAAAGCCGGCGAACCGGGATACAGTACAGATAAAGGCTTAGAAGCCGATGTGCTTATCAATGTCGCAGGTAATGAAGGAAAGGCCCTGCGAAATACCTACCTAAAACCTGCAATCGGCTTAGCTGTGATAGGGGTTTTTGGTGCCTTTTTAGTGTTTTACTTAGTGAATGGTCCATCTAAACTGAGTAAAGGCTTTTCAGGCAAAATGGTACTTCGTTGGAGTAAAAGCGATCTGTGGTTACATTGGATTATGGCGATATCTTGCCTAACTCTGATGGTAACGGGTATCGTTATTATGCTCGGGCGGCATTTTCTTGCACCTTACGTGGGTGAAGGAATATGGGCCGGTATCATCGCATTTAGTAAGTTTACTCACGACTGGTCGGGGCCTATTTTCATGGTCTCTTGGTTGTTGTGTATTATTAAATGGATGCCACTACAAACCTTTAAAATGTACGATTTGAAATGGTTTTTAGTGGTGGGTGGCTACATTAACTTTGGTCCGTTTAAAGGCAAACACCCAGACAGTGGATTTGCCAACGCGGGTGAAAAAATGTGGTTTTGGACCTTAGCTATTTTTGGTCTAAGTATCAGTGCTACAGGGGTCATGTTAGTGTTCCCTACACTTGATTTACCAAGAGAGTTGTCGTTGCTTGCCTTGTTGATACATGGCGTCAGCGCTGCAATCTTAATTGCGTTTACGATTGTACATATTTGGATGGCAACCGTACTCAGTGAAGGTGGTATGGAGTGTATGGTATCTGGCTATTGTGACGAAAACTGGGCTTCGCAGCACCACAATGTGTGGTACGACGAAATCAAAGCTGATGGCACGTTAAAATACAAAGAGTAACCCTATAAAGTAAGTGTTAACACACTTGTTTATGGTAGAGATAAAACACCTTGTTAGGTAACTGACAAGGTGTTTTTTATTGGCATTTTTTTGTTTTGGCTGATTGTTGTATGGTGCGTGATAAATATGATCCGAATATTGTCATGACCAAAGGCTATCCTCATAACTAGAGAAAGAGGGTATGCTATTAAATATCCTGAAAATGGTCTGATTAGCCCACCTAAGCGACAGTTTGTTGCTAAAACATCTATGATTAAAAGAGGCAGTAATGGCAACCCCCAAAAATGATAAAACACCCGTTGATGAAAATGTTGATGATAGTGTTGCTTATGGTATGTCACAACGAGGCCGCCAGATTGATGATCCTTTAGAGGCGATTAAGGCTATGCGTTTAGGGCAATTGTCTGTTTGCCGCCTCAAAACCGAGCAAGAAATGCAAGCGATGGTAAGTAAAGCAACAAGTACCAAAACTGTTAGTCATAACGTGAAAACAGATGACTAGATTTGGAACTGACTTTGTTGTATCAATAACTGAAGGTCTTCAGCTTTTGTTACCACCCCGTTGCCATACCAATAAGGGGACTCGTTGAATATTTCAGAATCGCATTACAAAGAACTTGTTATTGCCAAATCGCTATTAGAAAACCCTGGATTAGCAGTAAAAATAAGCCACTTTATTGGTACGCCAATTGAAAAGGGGTTGGCGTTACTGCCTGCTAACTGGAATAAAAATATCGCCAAAGTCACTGAAAAATCGTTAATGAAAGCCTCTGAAGCCGCTATCTTTACCATGAAAGATATTCCCGGTGAAGCGTCATCTAATCGCTGGCACAAATTAGGTGCTGCGGTGAGTGGTGGTGTGGGTGGCTTTTTTGGTTTAACAGCTATTGCTGTTGAACTGCCGGTTTCTACAACGATTATGTTGCGATCTATTGCGGATATTGCCCGCAGTGAAGGCGAATTAATTACCTCCCTCGACACAAAAATGGCCTGTTTAGAAGTGTTTGCTTTAGGAGGCACGAGTGATTTAGATGATAGCAGTGAATCAGGATATTTTGCGGTGAGAGCTGCGTTAGCAAAGTCGGTGTCGGAGGCGGCTGAATTTATGCTAACAAAAGGGATAACCGACGAAGCAGCACCGCTTTTGGTGAAACTCATCAGCAATATTGCTGAAAAATTTGGCGTGCAAGTCACCCAAAAAGCCGCGGCTCAAGCGTTACCGGCTATTGGCGCTGCTGGTGGTGCAATTATCAATACTGTGTTTATTGATCACTTTCAAGACATGGCCAGAGGCCATTTTATTGTCCGAAAGTTAGAGCGACTATATGGCTATGATACAGTCAGAACAGCTTACAACTTGTTGCCTAACAACACGCATTAACCGCCATTGAATCTCGCTTTAGCATTAGCGCCAATAATCAACAAGGTAAAGTATTTTTAAGCAAGGGGCACCAGAGCAGATTTATTGCAGAAAAGGATAGCAACATGACACAAAATGGACCATCTCAACCGACCGGCAACGCGGTGAAACGTGAGGCGCGTGAGCACGAAATAAGCCCATCAGAAATCGCCTTGACTGGTGCTGAGCGTGAAGCCGTTGCAGAAAATAGCAGTCTTTCGTCGCTGACCGTGTACTCAATTATAATGCGCGAAGGTCTAGAAGAATTAGAGCGACCTTTATTGTCTTTGTGGTGGTCAGGCATTGCTGCTGGTATTGGTATTTCATCTTCGGTATTAGCCGAAGCGGTTATCCGCAGCAATATAGGCAGTGATCACCCATACTTATCTTTGGTAGAGAGTCTGGGCTACACCTTCGGATTTGTGCTGGTGATTTTGGCACGGCTACAGCTGTTTACTGAAAACACCATTACCGTTATTTTGCCCTTGCTTGCCAATACAACCAAGCGCCATTTAGCAAGCACGGCACGTTTGTGGGCAGTCGTGCTAGCGGCCAATTTTGTCGGGACTTTTTTTACTGCGGCGATGGTGGTGCATGGCGGCATTTTAACCGAAGATATTTTTAGTGCCATATTACAGATATCACGGCACGTAGCAGAGTTGTCCCCCTCTGAATCGTTATTACGCGGTATTCCGGCAGGATTCTTTATCGCTGCACTCGTGTGGATGTTGCCATCAGCAAAAGGCTCATCGTTAATGTTGATTGTGATGTTTACCTGGTTAATTGCGGCAGGTGAATTTACTCATGTTATCGCCGGTTCGAATGAAATATTTACTTTAGTGTTAAATGGCGAACTGCATTTTATTGCGGCGTTGTCGTTGCATATTGGGCCAATGTTGCTTGGCAATATCATTGGCGGGACAGGGTTATTTGCCATGCTAGCTTATGGTCAAATTCGCCAAGAAATGTAACCGCTTAAGAGGTGAAAATTACGATGTTGTATTAAGCGTAAATCACTGGCATTGTGTATTTTTGTTTGTTTATGATTTTTTAATGAGATCAATATGAAGAACTTTCTTTTAGTATTATTAAGCCTTGTTTTGTTCGTGCCGCAAACCTTTGCAGCTGAGCCTGTAACCTACAACAAAGAGTTAGATGGTTTTGATTATCCTTTTGATGTTAAAACGTTTAATTTTAATTCGCAAAACACCGATTTAGCCATGCGCTATATGGACATTGGCGACAAAGATGCCAAAAAAGTGATGGTGTTATTGCATGGTAAAAACTTCTCGGGTTATTACTGGGAGCAAGTTGCCAATGACCTGCTAAAAAGCGGTTATCGAGTGATTATTCCTGACCAGATTGGTTTTGGTAAATCAACTAAGCCCGATTTTTATCAATACAGTTTTGGCCAACTGGCGCTCAATACAAAATTGTTGTTAGACAGCTTACAGATTAACCAGTTTGAGCTTGTTGGCCATTCAATGGGCGGTATGCTTGCGACAACTTTTGCGGTTAATTATCCAAGTGCAGTCAGTAAATTGATTTTGATTAACCCTATCGGCTTAGAAGATTACAGCCAGTATGTGCAATTTAAAGACGTGAATTTTTTCTACAAAAATGAGCTAGGTAAAACCTTAGATAAAGCGCGCAATTACCAAAAAGCCAATTATTATGATGGCAAATGGTCTAGTGAGTATGAAAAGTTATTAGTGCCGTTACAAGGTATGTTGGCTGGCGATGATTGGCCTATCGTTGCTTGGAACAATGCCCTCACTTATGGGCCTATATTCTCTGAAAATGTCGTTGATAGATTTTCGCAGATAACCAGTGAAACAGTACTCATTATCGGTACCCGAGATCAAACCGGCCCAGGTCGTGGTTGGCTAAAAGAAGGGGTTACCAGAAAATTAGGCGAGTATAAAAAACTGGGTGTTAATGCACATCAATTAATTAAAGGCTCAACCTTAATCGAACTTGAGGGGTTAGGCCATATGCCGCAAATAGAAGACTACCCAGTATTTATTAAAGCATTTCATCAAGCTATTGCTGAATAATCTTATGCAGCGGGACATTACAATCTCTTGTTACGGGTGCGTTGTGTCGCAATAAATTGGTGCAATTTAGCGATATTATTATCACACCTCGAGGATGCTCCTCGGGGTGTTTTTTTATACTCTCCCACCTCAAACAGTGCCCTCGAAAAATCACATTTATCCTGCTGAACATGCTTAATTAAACCAAGGTAATTTAGTGTTTAATTTTTGAACAGCTATATGTGTGATCTAAAAGGCATTTCTGACTTTTTAAGCCAGTAAAATCCTCCTTCCTTAATGTAGATCAATTTACCACAGCGCTATCCCTCTTAATATCACCTAGAAATTTTAAACACTGTGCTTAAGCAAGGTGTTCAGTCCGCACTTTTTTAACAAGATGGCAGTATTGGCAACATGTTAAAAAGCGCTTCCTTTTCGATGGAGATTACATGAGTAAGCAACAACCTGATCTGAATCGCAGATCTTTGCTGAAAGCTATCACTATTGGTAGTACAGCAGGCGTCGCTATTTCCGCGACAGGCATTAAGGTTGCCAACGCAACAGAGCAAAGTGCAAGCACTTCTCACATTAAAGGCTATCAAGAAACAGCCCACATTCGCAGTTATTACGATAGCTTACGCGGCTAGTTCAGGAGAATTTTAGCGATGAAATTAACTCGCAAGTCAGATACGGCTCTTACCAATAATGCTTCTAATAAGCTTGGTATTAATCGTCGTCAGTTTATGAAACAAATGGGTGTTGCAACAGGTGGTATTGCTGCAGCGTCAATGATGGGTACTGGTATGATCCGCCGCGCTGAAGCGAAAGATGTACCTCATAATGCACCTACTGAAATCAAACGGACTATTTGTAGTGCGTGTGCGGTAGGTTGTGGTTTATACGCTGAAGTACAAAATGGTGTGTGGACTGGCCAAGAGCCAGCATTTGATCATCCATTTAATGCCGGCGGCCACTGTGCTAAAGGTGCTGCATTACGTGAGCATGGCCACGGTGAAAAACGCCTTAAGTACCCAATGAAATTAGTGGGTGGAAAATGGAAGAAAATCTCTTGGGATCAAGCTTTTAATGAAGTTGGTGACAAGATGATGGATATCCGTAAAGAGTCAGGTCCTGATTCTGTTTACTTTATGGGTAGCGCTAAGTTTTCTAACGAAGGCTGTTACATGTATCGTAAACTTGCTGCGATGTGGGGCACCAACAATGTCGACCATTCAGCGCGTATTTGTCACTCTACCACGGTAGCCGGTGTTGCAAACACTTGGGGCTACGGTGCGCAAACTAACTCTTTTAATGATATTCAGAATGCACATGCAATCTTCTTTATCGGTGCTAACCCTGCAGAGGCGCATCCGGTTGCAATGCAACATATCTTAATCGCCAAAGAAAAAAACAACGCTAAATTAGTTGTAGTTGATCCGCGTTTCTCACGCACAGCTGCACACGCTGATTTACATTGTGGTCTTCGTCCTGGTACTGATATTCCATTTATTTACGGTATGTTATGGCATATTTTTGAAAACGGTTGGGAAGATAAGAGCTTTATTGACCAACGTGTTTTTGCCATGGACTCTATTCGCGAAGAAGTGAAGAAGTTCCCTCCTAAAGAAGTGGCACACATTACTGGCTGTAGCGAAGAAGAAGTCTACCAAGCTGCTAAAATCATGGCCGAAAACCGTCCTGGCACCGTTATCTGGTGTATGGGTGGTACTCAGCATCACGTGGGTAATGCCAACACTCGTGCTTACTGTATTTTACAGCTTGCTTTAGGCAACATGGGTATTCAAGGTGGCGGTACTAACATCTTCCGTGGTCACGATAACGTGCAAGGTGCAACAGACTTGGGTCTGTTATTTGATACCTTACCAGGTTATTACGGTTTAACTTCAGGCGCTTGGGCACATTGGAGCAACGTTTGGAGCTTAGATTTAGATTGGGTTAAATCACGTTTTGACCAAAATGAATACTTAGGCCGTGTGCCGATGAATACACCTGGTATTCCTTGTTCTCGCTGGCATGACGGTGTGTTAGAGACACCGGAAAAACTGGCCCAAAAAGACCGTGTTCGCATGGGATTCTTCTGGGGTCAGTCTGTTAACACTGAAACTCGTCAGTCAGATGTGCGTGATGCATTAGACAAGATGGAAACCGTCGTTGTTGTGGATCCATTCCCAACCATGGCCGGTGTAATGCATCGTCGCCAAGATGGTGTGTACTTGTTACCTGCCGCAACTCAGTTTGAAACTGAAGGCTCTGTGTCAAACTCAGGTCGTAGCCAGCAATGGCGTGAAAAAGTGATCGAGCCATTATTTGAGTCGAAAACTGACCTTGAAATCATGTACCGCTTATCGCAAAAGCTAGGCATCGATAAAGAATACACCAAGCGCATCGCCAAAAACGCTAACGATCTGTTAGTGATTGAAGACATTACCCGCGAAATTAACCGTGGTATGTGGACTATTGGTATGTCAGGCCAAAGCCCAGAGCGTCTTAAGCAACATACTCAAAACTGGGGCTTATTTAGCAATAAGACTCTAGAAGCACTTGGCGGTGAAGTGAAAGGTGAAACCTATGGTCTACCTTGGCCATGTTGGGGCACACCAGAGCAAAAACACCCTGGTACTCAAATTTTGTATAACACAAATAAACATGTATTGCAGGGCGGTGGTAACTTCCGTGCACGTTATGGTGTTGAGTACGAAGGTAAAAACTTACTTGCTGAAGGCAGTTTCTCGGTTGGTTCTGAAATTGAAGACGGTTACCCAGAGTTTACCGCAGACATGCTTAAACAGCTTGGCTGGTGGGATGATTTAACTGCAGAAGAGAAGCAACATGCAGACGGTCACAACTGGAAAACTGATATTTCAGGTGGTATTCAGCGTGTGGCAATGAAGCATGGTTGTATTCCTTACGGTAACGCTAAAGCGCGTTGTATTGTTTGGAACTTCCCTGACCAAGTACCTGTTCACCGTGAGCCGCTTTATACACCGCGTCGCGATCTTGTGGCTAAGTATCCTACTTACAATGATATGCAAGTTCACCGTTTACCGACCTTGTATAAATCAATTCAAGACCACGACAGCTCAGTTAAATATCCACTAGCACTGACTTCGGGTCGTTTAGTTGAATATGAAGGTGGTGGTGAAGAGTCTCGCTCTAATCCTTGGCTTGCTGAACTTCAACAACAAATGTTTGTTGAAATTAGCCCTGCAGATGCCGCTGATCGTGGCCTGCGTGATGGCGATACAGTATGGCTTGAAGGTGCTGAAGGTGGCCGAATTAAGATTAAAGCCATGGTTACGCCACGTGTTAAGCCTGGTGTTACCTGGATGCCATACCACTTTGCTGGTGTGATGCACGGTGAGAGTTTGGCGGCTAACTATCCAGAAGGCACTGTGCCTTACGTTATCGGTGAATCGGCTAACACTGCATTGACTTATGGTTATGACCCTGTGACTCAAATGCAGGAAACCAAAGCGTCACTTTGTCAGATTGTAAAAGCGTAATTGCAGTTAAGCTAGGAGAATTGCCAACATGGCTACAATGAAATTTTTATGTGATACCAAGCGCTGCATTGAATGTAATGGCTGTGTCACTGCATGTAAAAACGAAAACGACTCTGCTTTAGAGTGGGGTATTCAACGTCGCCGCGTGGTGACACTCAAAGACGGTGAGCCAGGTGAAGCATCAATATCTGTTGCCTGTATGCACTGTACCGATGCACCTTGTATGGCAGTATGCCCTACAGATTGCTTCTACCGTACCGAAGACGGCATAGTGCTACACAACAAAGATACCTGTATCGGTTGTGGCTACTGTTTCTATGCGTGTCCTTTCGGCGCACCTCAGTTCCCACAAAAGTCAACATTTGGCGGTCGTGGCAAAATGGACAAATGTACTTTCTGTGCTGGCGGCCCTGAAGAAGATCATTCTGAAGCAGAGCGCCTCAAATACGGTTCTAACCGTATTGCTGAAGGTAAGTTGCCAATGTGTGCTGAGTTATGTGCAACTAAATCGTTGCTTGCGGGTGATGCCGGTGTGGTATCAAATATCTACCGTGAGCGTGTTGCTTCTCGTGGTTCTAACAATGCAATTTGGGGTTAATTCTCTGTTGTTAAGTTAGTCTCCAAGTGTTGCTAGGTATTCAAGATATTGAGCACCTAGCGACTCAAAAGGATGTAACATGAAAAATATACTAATCGCGTTATCTGTGGCGCTGAGTTTACTTTTTTGTGGTTTTGCCCTGGCAAATACCGCAGAAGAGCCGAGTTCAGCCAACGAGTTAATGTGGACTCAAGTAAAAGATGGTGCTCAAGGCGTTACCACGTCACAAGGCCAGGCTCATAACCAGCTAATTAATACCTACGACATGCGTGTGTTTCAGCTACGTAGCGACTTATTAGCACCCGCCATTATGGCTGCGTTATTTGGCATGATTATCGTGTTTGTGTTGTTTATTAAAGTAAACGGCATTTCAAAATTACACGGTGGTTTTTCTGGCAAAATGGTACATCGCTGGTCAAAGTTTGATGTCAGTGTTCACTGGTTAGGTGCGATTCCTTGCTTGTTACTGATTTTAACCGGGTTAACCTTGCTTGCGGGTCGTTTCTTTTTCCAACCATACTTGGGCGAAGGCTTATGGGCTGGGTTAATTAATGCTGCTAAGTTAGTGCATGATTATATGGCCATTCCATTTATGTTCGGTTGGCTACTGATGACCGTGCTTTGGGCTAAAAATCAAATGCCAAAAATGTACGACATCAAATGGATGCTCTATGTTGGTGGTTATATTAATTTTGGTCCATTTAAAGGTAAGCACCCTGACGCAGGGTTTGCTAACGCCGGTGAAAAACTATGGTTTTGGACGTTTGCATTATTTGGTCTAGTGATTTGTGCTTCAGGCATGTTGTTACTGTTCCCAAATATATTTGAACCAAGCCGTACCCTGAGCTTAATCGCTTTAGTGCTTCACTCGGTGAGCGCCATTATTATTACCGCGTTTTCTATCGTGCATATCTTTATGGCTACAGTTATGTCTGAAGGTGGTATGGAGTGTATGGTCTCTGGCTACTGCGACGAAAACTGGGCGACTCAACATCACAACTTGTGGTTTGATGAAATCAAAGAAAATGGCACCTTAACTTACAAAAAGTAAATTAATGGCGTGTCATCTGTTAAACACCTTATTGGGCAACTGATAAGGTGTTTTTATTTATGCCTCAAAAGAGACTTAATGCATTACCTTGAGCCACTGCATATCGCACAAAGCATTAGGAAACATGTTGATGCTGTTTACGCCATGGTGTCATTGTTTATGCCTGCGCATTTAGGCTTGCTATTGTTTAATCATTTTGGCTATATTCATTTGTTAAATTTACTGACATTGTATGCGGTACCTACGGGGTGTTTTTATCGTAAAAAGGGTAATGTTAATGGCCATAAACGCAGCAAATTGTGTTGTATTGCGGTCGGTTATTACATAGTTGGTTTTTGGGATAAAGAGAGGTCATTATGACTTACCAGTTTGTTGAAGGTACGGTAGACGATATTGTCGCGGTACTTGCATTAGTACCTGAGTTTGACAATAGCATCACGGCAACCACAATCGCCGAGCGTCTTGCGGGTAAAAGCGCGTTAATTTTAGTGGCTAAGTACGATACAGCGCCCATTGGTTTTAAAGTGGGTTACTCGCTCAATCATGATGAGTTTTACAGCTGGCTTGGTGGTGTACCACAACACAGAGAAATGAAAGTCGCCTCTCAATTGCGCCAGTTGCAAGAGTCTTGGGCGGTTGCGCAAGGATTCAAAGCGATTAAGGTTAAGTCCATGAATCAGTTTCCCAACATGTTACATATGCTTATTGCCAGTGGTTATCATATCTGTGGTTATGACAATAATGGTGCAACAACGAATAGCAAAATTGCTTTTATAAAAAACATCATACAGACATAAAATTAATCGCTTAATGGTATGACTTCTGTGCATGTTGATATTTAATACTGCTCGGTTTGAACGTGCTCATGTAGAATGCCATTATTGCGTTTTTCATCTTTGGGTTTTTCTATGCAAATCAATCGTGTACTTCTTACTGCTGTCGGTAGTGTGTTGTTGGCAATGGTGACCATTCAATCTGGCGCCTCTTTAGCAAAACAACTTTTCCCGATTATTGGGCCTGAAGGCACCACGGCGTTGCGTTTAGGTTTTGCAGCAGCCGTTTTATGGTTAGTGTTCCGCCCTTGGCGGGCAATGCCTCAAGGTCGAGATTGGCAAAGCATTATTATTTATGGTTTGTGCTTAGGTGGGATGAATATCTTATTTTATCTTGCGATTGAACGTATTCCGTTAGGCATTGCGGTCGCACTTGAGTTTACTGGCCCTTTGGCAGTCGCCTTATTTAGCTCAAAGCGCAAAAGCGATTTGTTTTGGGTGGCCTGTGCCATTGCAGGCATTTTATTACTCATGCCAAGTTTGTCGAGCGCTCAAGGGCTTGATATAGCAGGGGCATTGATGGCGCTTGGCGCCGGTGCTTGTTGGGCTGGGTATATTTTATTTGGTACTCGTACAGGCAAGCAAGCATCTGGTGGCATAACGGTGGCTTTAGGCATGACAGTGGCGGCAATTGTTTTAGTGCCTGTTGGTGCTGTTACCCAAGGGTTAGCGTTAATTAGCTGGGAAGTCTTACCGCTTGGGTTATTGGTGGCTGTATTATCAAGTGCCTTACCCTATTCATTAGAAATGGTGGCGCTGCGTAATATGCCGACGCAAGCGTTTAGTGTGCTGATGAGTTTAGAGCCTGCAATTGCGGCCCTGGCTGGATTTGTTATTTTGAGTGAACAATTATCCTTATTACAGTGGCTCGCTATTGGTTTGGTGATTATTGCGTCAATAGGCAGTAGTTTTACTCCTAAAAAAGCGGTTGAGATGGGCGTGTAGATTTCTATGCGCGAGAATGTATTTTTGTTATTTTTCTCCAATAAAAAATAGTCAGTGAGGGGACTCACTGACTATGTATAACCCTTTATCAATGTAGGTTTATAGTTGCTTTAATGGTTTTATTTCTGCTCTTTTCATTTCTCTTGGAATTGGCTTACCGGGTTTATTAGGCTTGACTGGGGGTAAGTGTTTTTTACTCGATGGTACACAGAACAACTCACGTTGATCATTGACTATCTGATCAGGCGCAAATTGGTTATTGATTTCAAGATTGTGGTTTCTCACTTTGCTTTGTTTGATTAAGTCATAGCAAACCATATGACGCTTTTCGTTTCGAATTTTATACATCTTGTCGTTGTGGATCTTGCTTGACGGGTTACATAACAATACTGGCTTACCCAAAACTGCACGCGTTTTACCAAACTGATCTTCTATCATGATGGTTTCTTCACGAAGAGCATCTCCTTTTTGCACGCCATAACATTGGAAGTGTTCTCCAGGCATATGGACTGCAACCGGTGCCGCTTCAACGATATCGCCACAGGCCGCGGTAAATACAGAATAGGTTTTTGGGGCTAAGTTACTGGTCGACCAAGCCCAGCGGAAATTATTAGTATTCACATTATTGGCTAGCGGGAAGTTCATCGTTCCCCAGGGTGAGGTGCCTCCGGCGACAGAACCAGGCAATAGATAAGGTGATTGGCCATTAGACAAGGTATTTGCAATTAATGTATTAATTTGGCTTGCATTAGGTCCGCCTGCTTGTGCCCAACCAGACGATGTAATCGAAGATTGGTGTGCTTTAAAGTGGCCTGAGCCGGTATAAATCGTGCTATCACCTTTAAAAATAGCTGCCATACCTTGTGACACCTTACCATCCCCCCATGCAATCACACTGACTGAACAGGTTTCTAGTGATTGGGCTGAGTTGTCAATATCAAACTTGAATGATTCAATTTTTTGCCAATTACTGCCATTGGCCCCACGGTAAACGACTGTAGGTGTACTACCATTACCTGGTGAATGTACCACAATGAAATCGTTATCTGCTGTGACGTTAGCGGTTATTGGGGTTGCACAAACTATTGTTGATGCACTCATTAGACACATACTGATTAATGTTTTTTTGAATATACTCATCCTGACCTTCCTTATTCTGGTTAGTAAAATGTTGAAGCATGCTTAATGACTTAAGCTGATTCAAAACTAACAGTTAAGATAAAAAAGTCAGTAAAGTTAGAGGGTTAAAAAGGGGGCGTTTTATGTTTTACCCAAATTTACCCTAGTATTTAGTGGACTATAAAAATGGAAATGCATAGCGTCTAAGTTGATGCATTCATTCTAAAAAGGATATTTTATGAAATACATATTGCCCCTAGTTACTCTGCTTAGTTGTGCTGGTAGCGCATCTGCGCACCAACTTGCATTTAATGAACTCACCCCTGTCAGTGCCGCGATTAAAACCGAAATCACTTTTGAACTGAGCGAGATGGATATGATTAAACAGTATCATTATCGTGCCCAGTACTTTGATATTGAAAAATGGATGATGAGTAAACAACTGACATTACATAATGATCATGTAGCTGCGTCGCAATCGATGAACACTCGTCAGATGCAACAACCTGAAGTCGAAATAGATGATTTAGGTGGCTTTCATGGTGTGATAGACCCATTCACGAAGCTACAAGACAATAATGTTAATTCACCCGATCTTAATAGCGTGACAAATCGAATCAATATTGCAGGGCTTGTGGCTGTGTCGATGTGTAATGCTTATGCTTCGATTAATATCAAAGATCAAAATAATAATCTAATGCCTAAGTTTATTGCACCTAATAGCTTTTTAGTGGGGATAAATCCTGCAACAGCACAACAAAGTGATTATCGATTGACCGAAGGATTAACGTTTAGTTGTGTGTATAAAAATGTACTTAAGCCAGTAGTAAGAGACAGTGTTCGTGAGATTAAACTACAGCAACCATTACTTAAAAAAGGTGGGTAAACCACAAAATTAATCGATTACGTTATGCCTAAAGACTCGCTCTTGATCACTTGCATAATTCGGTCAAGATGCGAGGTTAGTAGTGTTCTATCATCGTTAGACAAATTGCACTCAGACAATATGAAGTGACATGTTTTAACAACATTACGCCAACGTGGATTATCAGGTAATTTTTTTACGTGTAGGTATTTATCTAAAGAGCGTGTTCTTAGACGACCAGAGTCGATAGATATCGTCCAAATTTGGCTTCTGTCGGCTAATTCTACTTTATTAGTTTTAGTGCTCTTTTCCCAAATATTAATGCAATCAAGCATGGTCGTGACCAACAATTCTGCAAACGAGGCTGTTAATTCGCTTGGTGATTGTGGTGAGGTGTCTGGTTGTTGTTCGCTCTCTTCATGCTCTGTTGTGTCGTCATTTGACAATAAAAATAACTGCTGCTTATGTGACTCAATAATGGTCATTAAATGCTGCTGAGCTTTACGCTTTCGATAAATATAAAAACTCACTACAAAACCGACAAGTAAACTAATGCTGGTGATACTCAAAATTAAGTTAAGCAATTTATCAATTTCTTGGCTTTTTTGTTGGTTGATGATTTGCTCTTCTGCTAATGCTCTTTGTACACGTTCATTTTCAATATCACTTTGGATTACCTTAATGTTTTCGCTGTATTTTTTTTCAAGCAAAGCCTCATGTAATACCTGATATCGCTTTAAATACACTAAAGACTCGTAAGGACGTCCATTGTCATAATAGAGCTCACTTGCATATTGATAGATACTCATTTTTTGTAATGAGTCTTGCTTGGTGTCGCTATAATCCATGGCGTTTTCAATGAATGTGATTGCTTGTGTGACATCTTTTTGGTGATTGGCTATTTGCGCTTTTAAATAGTAAATCACATCGTGAAATGAGTGATCTTGACGAGGTAAATATTCAGATAAACTCTCTGCAACTGCTTGAGCGGGTGCAAATTCATTTGCATTGATATGGATTGTGGCCAAATTGATTAAAGCAGAAAGCTTGTCGTTACCCGTTAAATTGTCATTATAAGCCGATATTACCTTATCGCTATAAAAGTGCTTCTTATTGAACTCATTGTTTATATTATATATCTCAGCAAGATTACCGTAGAGGTGCGACATATAACTAATGGTATTTATGTCTGCATTGTCACTTGTGTGGCGTAAATAATGCTCGAGCGACAGTTCAAAATAGCGTTGAGACTCGGTATATTTTTCGAGCTTTTTATAGATAAGACCCAGATTACTCAAAGTTATGGCAGTATAAAAATCATTCCCCAAAGCTTCTTTAATAGCCAAACTTTTTTGGTAGTAGCTTAAGGCTTTTGCATAGTGGTTTAAATACTGCTCCGTTAACGCTAAGTCGTTGTAGCTTTTTGCTAACCAAAGGTCAGATTGTGCTGTTTGCGCGATATTGAATGCATTTTCGAATAGGTTTTTTGCTTCAACATAGTCTTTTTTGTAGAGTTTTTCTGCTGCACTTTTGCGAAGCCAAAGGTATTGGATTTCGGTACTTTGTATAAATCCGGTGCTATTTTTTACGGCGATGAGTTGTTGTTCAGCGGCCGCAGCATTGTCTAACTCAAGGTACAGATCGTATAGCGTTAATTGTAATTTAGCGGCAGTAATAGGGTAATTTTCTTTGTCTAATGCAGTGAGCTGTTGACTGCAAAAACTGAGGCTAGCTTTGGGAGAGACTTGTTTTATACGAGTGTTACATTGTTCAAGTATAACGTTAGTTTCACTATTTATGTCTTCCGTTACCCCAATGTCTGCTACGGCACTAAGGCAGTAAATACACAGTAAAAAAATAGATAAAGACGTTGTTGAAAATCTCTTCACGTTGTCACCAATTCAATACCTGATTTTTGGGGGGCTGTAATACAGCGATATTCATTTAACATATTAACAACATAAACAGATAGTGAATGTAAATACAAGCAATCGCCGTGATTGATTGTCTGAGTCGCAAACTAAGATGACATAGACACAATGGGTGCGGGTTGAGTTTAGTTATCGATATAGCTAAGCATTCGCGGGCTGATTTCTTGGCGATTAATCTTTATACTGCTCGCCTGTTTGGCTGGGTAGAAAGTAAAAATGAAAAGTTGGATATTGTTAAGTGTGGCGATTTTAACCGAAGTTGTGGCGACATCTGCGCTTAAAGCCAGTGATGGATTTACTAAAGTTACGCCTTCAATAGTGGTTATTGTTGGGTATGTGTTGTCTTTTTACTTTCTTTCTCTAGCATTAAAAGGGATCCCGGTAGGTGTTGCTTATGCCACATGGGCAGGCCTTGGGATTGTGCTTATTACCTTAATAGCTTGGGTGATGTACGGTCAAAAGTTGGATTTAGGTGCACTGGTGGGCATGGGATTTATTTTGATTGGTGTGGTGATAATGAATTTATTTTCGAATGTGACGCCGCATTAGCGTAGAAAGACAGGTAACTAAAAAGGGCTTAACAATGCACGTGATTGTTAAGCCCTTTTTCGTTTCGAGCAACTCGAAGCGACCTTAATGTCGCTTCGATTAAATGCTGACTACCACGCCATATCTAAAATTTTACGGCTGGTGGCTAAATCAACTTTACCGCTTTCAGATAATGCTGTCATGCCGTGGGCTTCTAACGCGTCAACCACTTGAGATAGTTGCTCTTGCGTTACACCATGGTCGCGTAAACGCACAGGTAAACCCACTTGCTTGAAGAAAGCTTCGGTTTTGTCGATAGCCTGATCTACACGGCTTGCTTCGTCACCTTCTGTAATATCCCACACGCGTGCAGCATATTGTACGAGTTTGGCGTGTTTTTGCTCTTTCAGCACACGCCATAATGATGGCAAGATCACCGCAAGCGTTTGTGCATGGTCAATATCAAATAGGGCAGTTAGTTCGTGGCCAATCATATGAGTCGACCAATCTAACGGTACGCCTGTACCAATCATGCCGTTTAGGGCAGATGTGGCACTCCACATTAAGTTTGCACGAGCATCATAGTTAGTTGGCTCTGCAACTGTGATTGGGCCAACTTCAATTAAGGTACGTAAAATACCTTCTGCCATGCGGTCTTGTACGCGTGCATCAACTGGGTAAGTGGCATATTGCTCAAGCACATGCACAAATGCATCAACCACACCGTTAGCAACCTGAATTTTTGGCAAGCTGAAAGTTAATTCAGGATCTAGCATGGCAAATGTTGGGTAAGCACATGGGTGGTTTACTGGGAATTTACCACCTTGATAACTTACAACGGCAAAGGCGTTCATTTCAGAACCGGTAGCGGGCAGGGTAGCAATCACACCGAGTGGAATCACTTTGTCATCAGCCACTGGCACTGGGTTAAACCCGTGTTGTAGTAAGCTTGCTGTATCGCCGTCAAACTGAGTGGCAAGGGCGATAAATTTGGTGCCGTCCATGACTGAACCACCACCCACAGCTAACAAGAAGTCGATTTTTTCATTACGTGCCACTTCTACAGCTTTTAGTAGAGTGTCATATTTTGGGTTAGCTTCAATACCACCAAATTCAAATACAGTGCGGTTACCTAAAGCGGCTTTGACTTTATCAAGCGTACCAAAACGTTGCACGCTGCCGCCACCGTAAGTGATTAATACTCTGGCATTGGCTGGTATAAGTTGATCTAACTCTGCAATACGGTCTTTGCCGAAAACAACATGAGTAGGGTTACGATAATTAAAGTTAAGCATAATAGGCGCCTTTTGGTTTAGCGATAAAACAATAAATACGTTGCTGTTTACCGATGCTCTTAAACATCAGCTTGTAAGAGTGACGTAAACAACAGCCAGAAATCATGTGTCTATAATAATCTCTTGAGTCAAAATAAACATACACAGAACTATTGTGTTCATGCTCATTCCTACCTTTTTTGTTCAAATAAGACGTTTATTTGCTAAATATAATGCCTTTTACTACTTTTTTGGTAATATCTATCTTAACTCGGCAATGGTGCTGTTAATTTTATTAAGGTGGTTTTATGAATGAGATAGCAACATTAATGGCACAGCTTGCACCACAAGAAGGAGTTAATAATACTCATTTGGCTGGGGTACGTGTGTTTCGTGGCTCACAATATGCTTCTCGGGGGCCATTATGCTATTCCCAGGGGGTGTTGATTGTGGGTCAGGGCAAAAAGCGTGTCTATATTGAGGATAAAACCTTTGACTACGACCGTCAGCATTCTTTAGTCATGACGGTACCGCTCCCGGTTGAATGTGAAACCTTTGCCAGTATTGAAGAGCCGGTATTAGTGTTGATGGTGGATATTAACTTAGTGCAGTTAAATTACATCGTTAGGTTAATGGACGAACATCATCAAATTCCAAAAGATTTAAATGAGTCGCGCCAAAGTGGTTTTTTTATTGCCGACAGCACTGAAGACATGGATTGCAGTGTTATCCGCTTATTGCAGGCTTTGCAGTCGCCGTTAGAGGCTAAAGTGATGGGCGAGGCGTTAGTGCTAGAACTGCTATATCGCTTATTAGATGCCCCAAATTCCGCGCCGCTGTATGCTTTGTCGTTAAGCCACACTCGTTTATCTCGGGTTGAAAAAGCCTTGAGTTATATCCATAAGCATTATGGTGAGTCGGTTGAGGTGGATACGCTAGCGAGCTTAGTGAACATGAGCCCGTCGGCATTTCATCGTTGTTTTAAAGAGGTTACCACGTCTTCGCCTATTCAATATTTAAAGAAAATTCGCTTAAATAAAGCCAGAGAGTTATTGCAATTACAACGGCTGAAAGTGAAAGAGGTATCTACCCAGGTGGGCTATGAAAGCACCGCACAATTTAGCCGTGAATTTAAACGCTACTTTGATCAAAGCCCGGGTGAGTTTGCTCGGTTATAATACGCGTTTACGTAGAGTTATTTCATTGATTAAGGGTTTAATATGTCTGTAATTGCACCCACACAAATCACTTTTTTTGAATTTTTAACGCCACTCGTAGCGTCGGGGCAAAAGACGATTACCATCCGTGATTTCAGCGAAAGTCATTACCAACCTGGTACTCAAGTTGAGGTCTATACCCTTGAAAGCCATACTAAGGTTTGTGACATTGTTATTTTGGCCGTTGAGCCGTTAGCCTTTGACGACATCAATGAATTTCATGCCAACCAAGAAAGCTTACCTTTAGATGAATTAAAACAGCTTATCCAACAGGTTTACCCTGACCAACAACGTCTATTTATGATCTCTTTTGCGCTTGTTGAGACGTAAGTAAGTTCGAATTAATTGTCTATCAATCAGTGATCTCAAGTGTCATACCTCGTTTTAGACACGCTTCAATACAGTAGTGTCTAAAACATGATCTGCTTAACAAATGATCTCTTCTAACCATGTTAGTTTGCATATCTATTAGTTACTTCACATTTTAGCTACCGCTAAAGTGATACTTTTGCTTTCTGCGTGTGACGTATTTGTATATCTAACATTTTACTGTCAATGGTTTTGCTCTTAGGGCTTCATTCAATTAGGATTTTCTATGTCTTCAATCATTCAATCAGCCAGCCAAGAGTTGATTAAACCTTACCAAGCCAATATTACTGTGCCTAACTGGATGATAAGTTCAATGGAGCGGGTGATGCAGTATTATGTCGATAAAAATCTGCGTCTTGACACCATTTCAACAGACCGCATGCCTAAGCCTGTCGAAGGCAAAAAGTACATGTTGTACGCTCACATTCCGTTTTGTCATACCTTGTGCTCGTTTTGTACTTTTCACCGCTTTTTATTCCGTGAAGACAAAGCGCGTGAGTACTTTATTGCGCTACGCAAAGAAATGCAGATGGCGAAAGATTTAGGCTACGAATTTGAGTCTATGTACATTGGCGGTGGCACCACCACGGTTTTAGAAGATGAACTCGCTCGTACCATTGAACATGCAAAGACATTATTCCCGGGCATTAAAGAAGTGTCTTGTGAGTCTGATCCACAACATTTAGGCAGCCCTGAATTTAAACAGTTAAAAGGCCTAGTCGACAGAATGTCGATTGGGGTGCAAAGCTTTGATGACGGCATTTTAAAAATGACCGACCGATTAGATAAGTTTGGTTCGGGGCAAGAAACCTTTGACCGCATTATGGCGGCAAAAGAATTATTTCCTATTATCAACGTTGATTTGATTTTTGGTTTTAAAGGTCAAACTGACGAGATTATCCAGTCTGATCTCGATATGGCATCTAAGCTAGACCCGCGCCAAATTACCACTTATCCATTAATGATTACTCACCAAACACGTAAAAGTGTCAAAGGCGAACTCGCAGCGCCTCATGGTGAAATGGTTAATCAGTATCGTCAAATCTTGAATAGCTTAACAGGTCAGTATAACCAGCTTTCAGCTTGGGCCTTTGGTAAAACCGATAATGAAGGTTTTGATGAGTACGTGATTGATTATGATGAGTACCTAGGTGTGGGTTCAGGCTCATTCAGTTTTTTAAATGACACCTTGTATGTGAATACCTTTTCACTGAAAAAATACCAACAACGTATTGCGCAAGGCCGCATGGCGGTTGAGCAACAGAAAAAATACCAATTAAAAGAAGTGATGCAATATCGTTTCTTACTGGGTATGTTCTCTGGGCGTTTATCGCGTAAATATTTCCGCGATAACTTTAATGTCAATTTAGACACCGCCTTATTTAAAGAAATGGCGTCAATGAAAGCTATGGGCGCACTAAAAAATGATCCGGTTAATCCTGACGAATTAATTGTGACCGACAACGGTAAAATGTTGGGCTTATTGATGATGAAAGAGTTTTACTCTGGTATGGACAATGTGCGTGCGCAGTTGCGTCAACCGCTTGCCGAGGCAGACATGTAATTTACGTCTATAGCCGTGTGATCTACGCCGATTTTGTTATACTTAATGCTCTTTTGTCGGGGTTTTTCTAGGTATCGCTATGGCCAATATTTTACTGCTCGCTAATATCAATTGTGACCGTATTTTACGGTTAGATAAACCATTGCAAACTGGCGGACGGTTTCATTATCAAGACGGTGGCTTACGTTTAGGCGGTGGTGGTGCCAATACTGGCTTAGGTTTGGTGTGGGCAAAACACAATGTGTCGCTAGTCAGCGAAGTGGGCAGTGACGACATTGGCGATTGGATTTTAGCGAAAGCGAGTACCCTTGGATTAGATTGCCGTTTAGTTCATCGTTTTAGCGGTAACACCTGTGAGATGTTGCTGGTGATGACGCCAGATGGCGAGCGCACCATTATTAGACCGCAACGGCCTATATTCGAGTTATCTCATGCTCCCAATTGGCAACAATGGGACGCGTTTTATATCAATTCATCTGCAAATGGTGCCGACATATGGGCCCAAGATGCTATCGACAGTAATCCTCATTGCAAAGTGATTGCGCAACTGGCTAAAGATCAGCGCAAGCGTCCTTGCCATGTGTTGATTGCCTCGATTACCGATATGCAGGGGCGTTGTAATCAAGCGCCGTGGCAGTTTGCTCAATCTATTGCTGGCGATGCGCTACAGTATTTTATTGTTACCGATGGTGATAAAGGCGCAATAGCCTACAGTGCTGAAGGCGAACAGCATGTTCCCGCTGTGATGGCTGAAGTTGTTGATACCACTGGCGCAGGCGATGCGTATGCTGCGGGTGTCATCCATGGTTTATGCCAAAATATGTCTATTTTTGATGCAATGCATCAAGGGGCGTTATGGGCTTCATTTGCCGTTGCAACTCCAAGCTCTATACCTGGTGAAGCGCTTAAAAAGCACCTTACATCAAGTTAATGAAAATCTTTGCCGTTGTCATTTTTATGTCATGGTTGATCATTATTATGTGCCGGTCTAATCAACTTATGCTCGATTGCAAAGCGTAAATACGTCTATGTATTGGGTATTTTTCGGTATTAACTCCCTATTTTTATTGCCTTACTATTCACGAGTAAGGCTTTTTTTTACCAGAAATTTGGGTATATTGACTCTACAGGATCTGTGGGGAAGGCAGGATGAATAAAAAGTGGGTTAACCGTATTTCGGGTTTGTATTTAGGTGACCAGGTGCAAATGCACAATGGTGTTGCTAGTGGTATTAACCAAAAACATGCCGCAACACAACTGACTGTGCAGTTTGATCGCGTGGTGGGCAATAGTGAGGCCGATCCAAAGCATCACGGTGGTTTAGACCGAGTATTGCATCATTTTCCCCGCGAACATTATGGTCAATATCGCCGCTGGGACTTAATGTCTAGCTTTAAAGATGCACCATCGATGGGTGAAAATATCAGTACTGTCGGTGTGAATGAGTCCCTCGTTAATATTGGTGATATTGTTCAAATTGGCGATGTCACTTTGCAAGTTACCCAACCACGCTCACCTTGTTTTAAACTCAATGTACAATTTGAACAGCCTAAATTTGCCCTCGCGATGCAAGAGAGCCGCATGTGTGGTTGGTTTTATCGAGTATTGTCTGAGGGGGTTATTCGCCCAAGCGATAGCATTTGTTTAATTGAGCGTAAAACGGACATTAGTATTGCTAAGGCGATGCAAATTTACTTTTTACCTGAGTTTGATGCCGAGCAGTATCAAACTTTACTTGCTTGTGATGGCTTAGCACAAAGCTGGGTCGAATCACTGCAACGCCGCTTGGCAAAACAAAGTATCGAAGACTGGGCAATGCGTTTGTACGGTAAAGCCAGTTAATTAAATACTGTTAGACAATAACGTATACAAAATAACAGCATGATAAGGAACATCGAATGTCTGAACCGACAGGTGAAGTAAGTAAACAAGCAAAAGACATGGGCTTATTGATCCACGCCACAAGCTTTGCAGGGTATATTTTTCCATTAGGTAGCGTATTAGGTCCGTTGATTGTGTGGTTGATGAAGCGTGACGAGTATGAGTTTGCTAATCAGTGTGGTAAAAATTGCCTTAACTTCAAATTGAGTTTAATGATTTATGCGATGATTTCGGCTGTTTTGATTTTGGTGGGCGTTGGCGTATTACTGCTAGCAGCGTTAGCATTATTAGATATTATTTGTACTATTATCGCGATAGTCAAAGCCAGTGACGGCATTGCTTATCAATATCCACTATCGATTAAGTTTTTGAAATAACACCTTAAGATGATAAAAATAATGCCACTCAATGAGTGACATTATTTTATTTACGAGCTATTGAGTGTTTGCTAGTTGCAAAAACTCTAGTGGGATTACACCTTAAAGCGAGCCACCAACACATCTAATCGGCTTGCTAGTTGGTTCAAGGCTTTACTTGCTTCAGCTGCCGCTTGTGCGGTGTCAGATGTGCGTTGAGTAATATCATTAATCTCAGTCACATTACGGTTAATATCTTCAACCACCGTTGACTGCTCTTCTGTTGCAGCCGCGACTTGGATGTTCATATCGCTAATTTGAGCAATACGCTCACTGATGCCACTGAGCGACTGGCTGGCTTCATCAACTGCAGTAACCCCTTCTTTTGAGCGACTGCTCGATTGTGCCATGGCATTTACAGCTCGACTGGCTTCTGATTGCAGCTTATCAATCATGGTTTGTACTTCGTTAGTCGATGCTGCAGTACGTGAAGCAAGGTTACGCACCTCATCAGCTACAACGGCAAAACCACGGCCGGCTTCTCCGGCGCGGGCCGCTTCAATGGCTGCGTTGAGTGCCAGTAAGTTGGTTTGCTCAGAAATCGCACGGATTACATCTAAAATACTGCCAATTGACTTAGTATGGGTCGCAAGCGATTCAATCACTTCGCCTACCTGTGCCACATCGATTGAAAGTTGATTAATGGTTGAGCGAGCGCGCGTTACCACTTTTTGGCCATCAACAGATTCTGTATCAGCATCGCGAGCTGTCACGGCAGCTTGAGCGGCATTTGCTGCAATTTCGTTTACGGTGGCGCCCATTTCGTTAATAGCAGCGACAACCATCATGGTGCGATCTTTTTGCAGATGACTGTCGTCTAGAGTTTGGTGTGCCTGATTAGACACATCCACTGCAGATAGACCAAGTTGTTGGCTAGTATCTGCAACTTCAACAACAGTTTGTTGGATTTTGCTAATAAAGCTATTAAACCCGCGAGCTAATTGGGCGATTTCATCTTCACCATTGACTGGCAGTCGTTGGCGTAAATCACCTTCGCCTTCACCGATGTTTCTGAACATTTCCGCAACTTGTGCAATCGGACGGCTTACTGAGCCGGCAACCGAAATGGCAATCACAATGAATACAGCAGCAATTAACACTGTCCATAATAGGATTTGATAAGCCGATTCTTCAAGTAAGGCAAACACTTCAGCTTCAGGCACTTGCGCAACTAAATACCAGTCCATTGACTTAATGTAGCTGCTGGCGATTAACATATGTTGGCCATTTACATCAGCTTTGATTAAGTTAAAATCATTTTTATTGAGTAAGCTGTTGGTGTTGGCGTTAGGGTATAAATTACTTAAAGTCGCTTTACCTATTTGGCTGGTGTCTTGGTGTAGTTTTACGTCACCTTTAATGTCAACTAAATATATAAAACCGCTGTCTTCAATTTTAAATGAAGCCAGTAAGCTCACCATATCATCTAAAGGTTTAGCGAGACCGACCAAGCCTCTACCATCAGGCTGTTGATAATTAATGTAAAGTTTAACATCGCCGTTACTAGGCTCTGTAAATACATTTAGCATCCGTTCTTGTTTACTATCGCGATAATCAAAAAACCAAGCATCTTGCTGTTGGTTTAATATGCGCAAAAACCCATCTTGATTATAATAGGCTGCCGTTTCGCGGTCGGCGTAGGATGCTTGTGCTAAATCATATTGATTTTTTATACTATTAAGTTCAGCGATAACAATTTCTTCTTGGTCTGCAGGTCGACCATTTTCAAGCCATTCAAGCAACATTTTACTTTTTGCTAGCTGTTCACCAGCATTCATAACTGTGCTGATTTGAAGATCGACTTCATTGCGAATTTGCATCAACAAGCTGGGCATTTCAGAGTTAAGCATACGTTGCTCAACCACTTGTTTCGCACTTCGTTGGCTCAGCAACCCAACTAACATGGTTGATAGCAGCACAGCAAAAGCAACGGTGAGCAGGATTTTTTGCTTAATGGTAAGGGTGCTAAATGTATTCATCTACAACGGCCTCTAAAAGTATCTCTTTGTTATATCGGACACAATGGCAATAAATTGATAAAAATTTTGTATTAATCAGTAATGACAAAACGGTTAATGGTGTAGGTCTTTGTGATGTTATGGGGCTAATGATAGTCGAAAAAATAAAAAAAACGCACCTATTTTTAAGTGCGTTTTTTTGACAGTAGCCAATAAATTAACGATGGGTGAACAACGAGTTAATGGCAAATAAACATAACTCGTCGTTTACATGTTTGGATAATTTGGTCCGCCGCCGCCCTCAGGGGTTACCCAGGTAATATTCTGGCTTGGATCTTTAATGTCACAGGTTTTACAGTGAATACAGTTTTGGCCATTAATGACAAACTTTTTTTCACCCTCATCTTCTACGACTTCATATACGCCAGCAGGACAATAACGTTGCGCTGGCTCGTCGAATTTAACTAAGTTGACCGAAATCGGAATGCTTTGGTCTTTTAAATGTAAATGACAGCGTTGACCTTCCTCGTGATAGGTGTTCGACAAATACACTGAAGATAATTTGTCAAAACTGAGTTTTCCATCTGGCTTTGGATAGTCAATCTTACTGTACTCGCTAGCTAAACCCATTGAGGCATAATCTGGTGTGGTATCGCGGAAGGTTACCGGGAACTTACCACCAAACCAGTTTTGGTCTACGTAGTTAAATGCGCCACCCATTAAGGTGCCAAATTTATGCAACGCAGGGCCAAAGTTACGCGACTGATGTAGCTCTTCATGCAGCCAGCTTTCTTCAAAGCGTTGCTGGAAACAGTCAAGGTCTTTACCGCCCTCTAACCCGGCAATTAGACCTTCACCTAAGGTTGTCGCTGCAATAATCCCGCTTTTAATCGCAGTATGGGTGCCTTTAATTTTGGCGAAGTTAAGGGTGCCGGCATTACAACCGATAATTAATCCACCCGGAAAGCTCATCTTAGGTAGTGAGTTTAAACCGCCTTTAGCAATGGCTCTGGCACCGTAAGTTAGGCGTTCGCCACCCGTAAGTGTTTGGGCAATAACCGGATGTGTTTTATAACGTTGAAACTCGTCAAACGGGCTTAAATGCGGGTTTTTATAGTTTAAGTCGATAATTAAACCCACAGCGACTTGATTGTCTTCCATGTGATATAAAAATCCGCCGCCAGATGAGCCGTTGACTAATGGCCAACCACCAGTGTGAACCACTTTACCTTGCTGGTGTTGCTCAGCAGGGATTTTCCAAATCTCTTTAAACCCTAAACCATAATGTTGTGGGGTTTTGCCATTATCTAAATGGTATTTTTGAATAAGCTGCTTACCGAGGTGGCCTCGGCAGCCTTCAGAGAACACGGTATATTTAGCGTGTAACTCCATGCCTGGCATATAGCTGTCTTTAGGCTGGCCATTTTCATCGACGCCCATATCGCCAATTAAAATGCCTTTGACGCTGTTATCTTCATTAAACAACAATTCACTTGCAGCAAAACCTGGAAAAATTTCGACACCCATGGCTTCGGCGCGATTAGCTAACCAACGAGCAAGGTTGCCCACACTAATAATGTAGTTGCCTTCGTTGTGCATGGTTTTAGGCACTAAACTGTTGGGCATTAAGCGTGATTTTGACTCAGAGTTGAGTAAATAAATTTCGTCGTGACTGACTTTGGTGTTGAGGGGAATATCAGAGTCGCGCCAATCATTGAATAGCTCGTCCAGTACATCAGGTTGAAATACCGCGCCAGATAAAATGTGGGCGCCCACTTCAGAGCCTTTTTCTACCACACATACTGTGATTTCTTTATCGGCATCTTTTGATATCTGCATTAAACGACAAGCCGTTGCTAAACCTGCAGGGCCTGCACCGACTATTACAACGTCGAACTCCATTGACTCGCGTTCCATGTTCTCACCTTTCAAAGTTTCCCGTTAGCGTGCGGGTTTATTGTTTTTTTATCACGATAGTTAAACGATCGTTTATCCTTTTACTCACCTTACCGCAAAATTTGCTTTTGTCACAGGGGCAAACACAATCTTATCAGCGTGAGTCGAGTCACAAATAGTTAACGATTTAGTGATTTTGAATAAGATATTCATCTAAAGGGGTATTTGTAAACCTACAAATAAGCCTATAATTAGGTCTGACGGTTCTCCGAGCTTTTTGTCCTACGTCAATGATATGGGCATTTTGCCGTGGTAATTTTGCCACCGGGGTGAGTAAAGAAATGCACTTACCTCCCACACTTGGAAAGGTTAACATGTCCCAGTTACAAGACAATTTTGGACGAAAATTTCATTATTTACGGATGTCAGTCACTGACGTTTGTAATTTCAAATGCAGCTATTGCCTGCCCGATGGCTATCGCCCTGATGGCAAACCGACTTTTTTAACGCTCAACGAAATTGAAAATCTCGTAGCGGGATTTGCTGCTGTGGGCACGCAAAAAATTCGTATCACAGGTGGCGAGCCGACCCTTCGCAAAGATTTTACTGATATCGTGCGCATCGTTGCTGATAACCCTAATGTCAATACAGTGGCAATGACCACTAATGGTTATCGTTTACAGCAGCATGCAAAAGAATGGTATGACGCAGGTTTGCGCCGTATTAATGTCTCAGTAGACAGCTTAGACCCAAAAATGTTTTACCAAATTACCGGTGAAAATAAATTCGACCAAGTGATGCGTGGTATTGATGCAGCACTTGAGGCGGGGTTTGAACGAGTCAAAATTAATGCGGTGTTATTGAAAGGCTTAAACGATAAAGATTTACCGCGTTTTTTACATTGGATTAAACACACGCCTATTGATTTGCGCTTCATTGAACTGATGGAGACAGGCCTAGGTCGTGACTATTTCAATGCCCATCACTTGGCCGGTATCGACATTAAAAAGCAGCTTGAGCAAGAAGGCTGGTTATACGATTTACCGAGTGCAGATGATGGCCCCGCACAAAACTTCAGTCACAGTGATTATCAAGGCCGTATTGGCCTGATTATGCCGTACGCCAAAAACTTTTGCGCCAGTTGTAATCGCCTTAGAGTCTCTGCCAAAGGTAAATTGCACTTGTGCTTATTTACTGAAAATGGCGTTGATCTACGCGACTTACTGCAAGAACCATCGCAACGTGATGAACTAATCACTCGCTTGCATGGCCAATTAGAGCAAAAGAAAGAAACTCACTTTCTGCATCAAGGCATTACTGGCGTGACGAAGCATCTAGCCTCTATTGGTGGCTAGTCGCCACCTTTCTTAGCTCAAAATAAGTGTCGTTAACCTACAAATTCTATTTGATAAGGTATTCATATCATGAGTAATCGTTTCACCCACATTAATGCCGATGGCAATGCTCACATGGTCGATGTCACTGAGAAAGCCGTGACCGAACGCGAAGCCAGAGCTGAAGCATATATCGACATGGCCGCAGATACATTAACGATGATCATGAGCGGTAGCCACCATAAAGGTGATGTGTTTGCTACAGCGCGTATTGCTGGTATTCAAGCCGCTAAAAAGACTTCAGATCTTATTCCGTTATGCCATCCTTTAATGTTAACCAAAGTGGAAGTTGAGCTTGAAGCTCAGCCAGAACATAACCGTGTCCATATCACTAGCTTGTGCAAATTATCTGGTAAAACCGGTGTTGAAATGGAAGCGTTAACCGCTGCGTCTGTGGCTGCGTTAACCATTTACGATATGTGTAAAGCGGTGCAAAAAGACATGATTATCTCGCAGGTGAGATTACTAGAAAAACGCGGCGGAAAATCTGGCCACTTTACTGCTTAATATTGGCTAGTTAAGTTATTTATTGTCATCAAATTAATGTATTGAGAGACCACTATGATCCAAATATTATTTTTTGCGCAAGTCCGCGAGTTACTCGGTACCGCGAAAGTGGAGCACAGTAGCGCCAATATCCATACCACAGAAGAACTACGCGCAGCGTTAGCTGCAACCGATGATAAATGGGCTAAAGTGCTCACTTCGGATAAGCTACTTGTTGCAGTAAATCAAACGATAAGCCAATGGGATACCCAGATAAAAGCCGGTGATGAAGTTGCCTTTTTCCCTCCAGTAACAGGGGGGTAGTCATGACAAATGTAACAACTGTTAGAGTGCAAACTCAGGACTTTAGTGTGGCTGACGAATATGCCTTACTAGCCAATGACAACCAAGATGGTGCTGTGGTCAATTTTATTGGTAAAGTGCGCGATTTTAATGATGGCAGCGCAGTGACTGATTTAACGTTAGAGCATTACCCAGGCATGACCGAGTCAGTCTTAGATCAAATTTGCCAACAAGCACGTGAGCGCTGGCCATTAAACAAGGTGACCATTATTCACCGTGTCGGCACGATGGCGCTAGGTGAGCAGATTGTGTTTATCGGTGTCACCAGTGCTCATCGTAAGGCTGCCTTTGCTGCATGTGAGTTTTTAATTGATTTTTTAAAGACCAAAGCACCATTTTGGAAACTTGAAGCCAATGATACTGGCAGTAAATGGGTCGAAGCTCGTGACAGTGATGAGCAAGCGGCTAAAATGTGGCAAAAATAGTGTGGCAAAAATAATCTAACTAATATTCTGCCGTTGTTTGCTCAACCAATAAGGTCAGTTATTAATGTTTTCTACTTCGTTATCTGTTTTTACTCATGGTGAGCGTTTCAAAAGCCAGTGTTACGCTATTGCCTTCACGCTAATATTGGGTCTATTGAGTGTGATATTGCCGACTCATGTTGCTCAAGCTGCCGATACTCCAGCCATCGCTGCCGCAGCAAATATTAAATTTGCCCTTGATGACATCGCCAAAGATTTCAAACAACAAACCGGTTTGTCTGTTCGTATCAGTTATGGCTCATCTGGCAACTTTATCACTCAAATTCAACACGGCGCCCCCTTTGAAATGATGCTCAGTGCCGATGAGTTTTATATAGAGCAATTGCATAAGGCGGGTTATACCCAAGATGCTGGAGTTATTTATGCCATCGGCCGCTTAGCACTGGCAGCCCCAAAACAATCACCGTTAATTCTTGATGCTGAGTTGGTGGGATTGGGGCAATTTATTACCGACGGTAAGCTTAAACGCTTTGCGATAGCCAATCCCGATCATGCGCCATACGGTGAACGCGCCCGAGAGGTGCTAAAAGCCAAAGGGTTATGGGATGCTGTGCAACCTAAGCTCATTTTTGGTGAAAACGCGTCACAAGCCGCTCAGTTTACCATTAGTGGTTCGACTCAAGGTGGCATCGTACCTTTGTCCTTGGTGCTTGCGCCGCAATTTACTCAGTTGGCTAACCATGTGGTTATTCCTGAACATTTATACCAGCCATTAAATCAACGCATGGCATTAATGCCAAATGCTTCTGAAACCGCAATGCGCTTTTATCAATACATGCAAAGCCCACAAGCGCAAAAAGTGCTAAGCGAGTTTGGCTTTAATTTACCGCAAGCAACAGAGAAGCTCGACTAATGGATTGGCAAGCGCTGTTGCTGTCGGTCAAACTCAGTAGCTTTACTGTGTTGTTGTTAATTCCGTTGGCGATCATCATCGGCCGAGGGTTGGCGTACTTTCAATTTCGCGGTAAATCATGGTTAGAAGCATTAATTTTAGTGCCCTTAGTGTTGCCGCCGACTGTCATTGGTTATTACTTGCTGGTGGGTCTGGGTAATCAAAGCTTCATCGGCGGCCTTGCTGAGCAGCTTTTTGGCCAACAACTGGTGTTTAATTTCTCTGGGCTAGTGATAGCCTCCATTATTGTCAATATTCCCTTTGCTGTGCAGCCGATACAGCGTGCTTATGAAACCATTCCAATTGATATTCGCGACGCAGCAGCTTGCTGTGGTATGAGCCGTATGCGGATCTTTCTTAAAGTCGAGTTACCTATGGTATGGCCTGGTGTATTAACTGCATTAGTGCTGTGCTTCTCCCATGTGTTAGGTGAATTTGGTGTGGTATTGATGCTCGGCGGTAATATTGCTGGCGAAACCAAAACGATCTCAATAGCCATTTATGACAGTGTGCAAGCCTTCGACTTTGACTCCGCAGGCATGATGTCATTGGTATTGTTGCTGTTTGCGGTGAGTTCTTTGGCACTAACAACCAGTATGTCGCGGCGTTTAGGAGGCCTTAATGCCACACAACGCTGATCTTGTTTGTCATATTAGCCAGGAGTTGCCCATCCCATTGGCGGCAAACTTTACCTGTAAAGCCGGTGAAGTGTTAGCGGTAGTAGGGCCTTCGGGGGGTGGTAAAACCACCTTACTAAGAATGATTGCTGGGCTAACAATCCCCAAGCAAGGCCGTATTCAATGTGGTGATGCTTTATGGTTTGATTCTGCAGAGGCTGTGACGTTAACACCGCAGCAGCGCCATATTGGCTATATGCCACAACATTTTGGCCTATTTCCGCATTTGTCGGCGTTAGATAATGTGATAGCAGGGCTTGACCATATCCCTAAGTCAGAACGTAAACAGCGTGCTTTAGATTGGCTAGAGCGGGTTAATTTACATGGCTTGCCTAACCGTTTGCCTGCGCAACTTTCGGGGGGTCAGCGTCAACGTGTGGCGTTGGCGAGGGCATTGGCTCGTGAGCCAGCCATTTTATTACTCGACGAGCCTTTTTCGGCGGTTGACCGTGAAACCCGCGAACGTTTGTACATTGAACTTGCTAGGTTAAAGCAACAGCTGTCCATTCCAGTGGTGATGGTGACTCACGACATCCATGAGGCGTTATTGCTCGCCGATAAAATGATGTTAATAAGCCAAGGCAAAATGCTCCAACAAGGTCAACCTTTTGAAGTGCTGTCACATCCTTATGATGAAGCGGTGGCTCGCCAAATGGGCTTGCGTAATATTTTTGATGGTGAAGTGGTTGAGCAAGATATTGAGCGAAACATGACCTGGTTTAAACTCGGTGAAGAGCTCATTATCAGTGACAGCGCGCCACCATTGACAAAGGGCCAACCAATCCGCTGGGTTATTCCTAATCAGGGGATTCGTTTTAATGCCATCAGCAGTGGCCGTTTATGTAAAAGCATCAATAAGCTTGATGTCATGATCGAGTCGGTATTGGTCATGGGCGAATCGTCACGTGTTATCGCAGCTGTTATGGGGATTGGTTCAGTGCTTAATGCTGACGTGCCGACCCACTTAGTCGAAAAGTTAGGTCTGCAAAGCGGAGTGCATACCACCATCGCGTTAAAGTCTGAGCAAATTCATATCTTAAACACCCCTTAATTCAAGTTGATTTAAGCTCGAAGGCCTTGTTTTACGGTGTTTATGATCAATTATTAATCTTAGATTTCTTGGGACTTTGGCCGCTCTTAGGTAGAGTAGTGCTGTAATAAAATTTTCAATCAAATAGAGGCTAGTGATGGTTCGGTTGCTATTAGCAATATGCTTTCTTCCTTGTGCCGTGATGGCTACGCCGTCGATGCACACTTTATTGATCAACGGTGAGTTTCTCAAACCCATTGTGGTCATGGAGCAATTAGAACAACAAGACAAAGGCACAATATGTGACTTTGATGTTGATGTGGAAGAAGGGTTACTGGTTTACAAGATTTCTATGGTTAACGTAGAAGCGCGAGAAATCAGTAAATACCAGTACCGAGCGTTAGATGGTGTACTGCTAACCGAAAAATCATCTGCTTATAATTCTGACGATATCGGCTCTGTGAATGCCGCTAAAATGTTACAAGCTAAGCACATGACGTTTTCTGCGCTGGTTGCTTTAGCGATTGAAGATCAACAAGGATACTTAACGCAAGCGGAATTGGACCACGACTTATCTATTAGTTATCTCGAACTAAAATTACTCAATCAAGATAGTAAAAATACCATTGCTTTCGACATTGAAACCCTGCGTCCACTTCCACTGCTCAAATGGGATTAAAGACTCTATGACTAAGCGTATTTTATTGGTTGAAGATGATGCCACTACGTTAAAATATGTGGCCGACGGATTTACTGCACAAAATTACCAAGTAGACAGTGCGACTGATGGCCAAGAAGGCTTAACATTAGCCAAGCACAATCAGTACGACTTACTCATTTTAGACCGTATGTTACCTAAGCTTGATGGTTTGACGTTATTGTCAGCCTTACGCACCAGCGGTAACAAAACACCGGTACTCATTTTATCCGCATTAAGCCATGTAGATGAGCGCGTAAAAGGCTTGCGTGCCGGCGGTGATGACTACATGACCAAGCCGTTTGCATTTGCTGAGTTATTGGTGCGTGCTGAGAAACTGGTTCAACGTAATGTTATCGAACCCGCGGCTACCGATATTGAAGTCGGCGGCTTAAAAATGGAGCTGCTAACGCGTAAAGTGACCCTCGATGACAACGAGTTAATGCTGCAACCAAAAGAGTTTCAGTTACTCAAATACCTCATGGAACATCCTAACCAAGTGATAAGCCGTACACTGTTGTTTGAAGCGGTGTGGGATTACCACTTTGACCCTCGTACCAATGTGATTGATGTGCATATTGCAAAACTGCGTCGTAAGTTTGAAGAACTTGGACACGGTGAGTTAATTGAAACAGTAAGGGGTGCGGGTTATCGCCTCTGCAAAGGCCATTAAGCCTTATCAAAGTAGTGCGTGGCGCATCACGCTTATCTTCTCGACGTTAGTGACCATTTTAATTGTGATGTTGGTATTAAGCCTTTATCGACAGTTGGTCATTGAACAACAAAACCAGGTAGATAAGCACCTAGCCGCCGAAATGCAGCGATATCAGCAGTTAGCGTTAACCGTGAATCGCCGCAGTTTTGCGGCGCAAATTCGCGCCGCCGATCCTAAAACCGCATTAATTGCATGGCGTAACAGTGTCGACATGGTTGGGGCATTAACTTTTTTGCCTGAAAACATGCCGCAACTCCCCGAAACCAAAGACTTTCCTATTTTTACCGGTGGCCCTGATAAATTACATATTTTGACCGGTGGCCTGGTGATTACCCGTTACGGCCCTGTATTGATTGCCACCCGTACCGATCACCTAGCAACTCTCATTGAAAAGTTTATCAATGCGGCATTTTGGGCGGTGGCATTCACTTTAGGCTTAACGCTGGCGTTGGGGTATATTTTCTCAAAAGCCATCCTTAGACGACTGGTCGAATATAACCGTTTGAGCGAGCAAATTGAGGCCGGACATTACGAAACTCGCTTGCCTGTCAGCGACAGCCAGGATGAGTTTGATATGCTAGCGCGACAATTTAATTTAGTGTTAGACACCCTAGAACAAAACTTACGTGCGGTGCGGGGCGTGACAGATAATATCGCCCATGACCTGCGTACGCCGCTATCGCATTTGCGAATAGGTATTGAACAGCTCGCTGACAAACCCACCAACGAGCTGGCCGATGCTAGCGCAGAGTTACTTGAAGAGTTAGACCATTGTTTAGGCACCTTCGATGCAATGTTGTCATTAACTCGAATAGAAGAAGGCCAGCAAACGCTCGATTTACAACCAGTGAGCTTACAACAAATTTGCCAAGACTTATTTGAAATGGCCGAAGTGATTGCCGAGTCTCGCGACCAGGTGCTAGACATTTCACTTGAAAATGACGTGCAGATTAATGGTGATAAATACCTGTTATTCCAAGCGCTATTTAATCTGGTCGATAATGCAATTAAGTATTCACCGGTTGGTGCATCCATTTGCATTAAGCAGCGTGGTAAACATATCCAAATTAGTGATAATGGCCCAGGGATTGTTGATGAAGATAAAGAGCGAGTATTTGACCGCCTTGTGCGTCTAGACCCGAGCCGTCACTACAAAGGGACTGGCTTGGGCTTGTCGATGGTAAAAGCCATTTTATCGCGTCATAAAGCCACTATTTCATTACACGACAATAACCCAGGGTTGTTAGTTAATATTCATTTTAAATAGTCAGCGACTCAGTTGTTGGCTTTGATTGAGTTGGATCCATCCATGTATCAACTGCTGAGCGAGCAAGATGACTTTATTGTGATAAATAAAGACCCTAATGTGCATTTTCATAGCCAAGATGGCACCGCAGGGGTTATCGCTCAAGCCGAAGCGGATTTAGGGTATAAATTGTATCCGGTCCATCGACTAGACACTCCCACCTCAGGCTTGCTTATTGTGGCCAGAACCCCACAAGCGGCCAATGTTTTTACCCAAATGTTTACCGCTCATCAGGTGCAAAAATACTACTTAGCCATCGCATTAGGTAAGCCTAAAAAGAAACAAGGTTGGATAGTCGGTGATATGGCGAAATCTCGCCGAAGTATGTACAAATTGCTTCGCACTACAGACAACCCAGCTATGACGCAGTTTTTTTGTGCCAGTCTCAGTGAAGGTAAACGTGGCTATTTACTCAAACCTTTAAGTGGTAAAACCCATCAACTACGTGTTGCGCTGGCGAGCATTGGCGTGCCTATTTTAGGCGATACGCTTTACGGTAAAGATGACAGTGATCGCTGCTACTTGCATGCGTATTGTGTGCATTTTAACTATTTAGGCCAGCAATATGCGTTTGAACAATTACCACTTCACGGGGATCAGTTTGTTGATGAGTCGTTTGTTCAACTAGTTAACGAGCAATGGGATCAACCTGAGCGATTGCCCTGGCCGAGCAAACGCTAACTCACGGCGTTATGCATTATCATAATATTACTGACTTAGCTCGACGTTGTCTGACGATGCATATTGTTTGGTGTTAGGGCCTGTTGTTCTTTGCTGGTTAAATTTTGTTCGAGTTAAAAACGTTTTAATCGAGGCGAATGGATTGATGCCTAGTCATCTAAGCAACCCTTTATTCGCAAAGATTCATTCAACAAAGAGTAAAACGTTTTTAGCCGAACCCTTCGGGCAGCGTTTGTTGGCCATTTTTACTGCGTTATCGACTTTTTATGTAGAATAACTACACCTCGAAGTCTCTGCCGCGCAGTTGTAAATGTGAATAATGGCCAACAATTCGCTGCAAAAATAACCTTGAAAGATCAACAGGTCCTAATAGTATTACGGCCATTGTTTTTGGCGATATACATAGCGTCATCAGCTAATTGTAATAACTGCTCTACACTGAGATGCGGTTTACTGGTGACATAACCGATACTTAATGACACCGAGACGGTATTTTTTTGCCACAAAATAGAGCTGTTATTAATTTTAGTTTGAATTTTTTGTGCTACGACAAGAGCATCATTATCTGCAGTTAACGGCAAAATAATTAAAAACTCTTCACCGCCATAACGACAAATAAAGTCAATTTTGCGTAACGATTGCTGCAACACTTTTGCCGTGTTTTTGATGATAAGGTCGCCTGCAAGATGACCATAGGTATCATTAATTTGTTTAAAGTGGTCTAGGTCGAGCACGAGGATGCTATAAGCTAAGCCGTTACGCTGCCATAGGGCGTCAACTTCTTCTAATTTTTTCAGTAATGCATGGCGATTCCATAGTCCTGTCAGTTGGTCTTTATTGGCTAAACTGGCCACTTTGAAGACTAAGCGCGTTAATGCATTGCCATACAATACAAGGTTACTTATCAGTAATAAAATGATGTAACTCCACATCACCAAAGGGGAGTTTAATTTATCTGCGGCAGATAAATTAGCTAACTTTTCAGGGTAGATAAACAGGGCAAGAGCGCGAATTAAAAATAACGATGCCATCAAAAAAAACGGTGCGTTTATCAGTGTGGCATAGTAGATAGAGAGATGTTTTCTGGCTGCTCTGACATTATCAAGCCCCATTAAAGAGAGTAACACAGCAGCAGTGACGCTCATTAAAATCACTAAATAGACAGCGTAACCAAGTGAAGGGGGTACCATTAACATTAATAAGCCGCAAATGGCTAGAGCAACCAGGTCGAAGAGATAAGACACGGGCTGCTTAAACAAGTATTGGCAACCCCATCGCGCGAAAGCAAATCCCAGCAAAATAGTCATATCGGCCACGAACCAATACAAATAGTTAACTTCTGTGGTGCGTTGGGTATAGAGTAAAATGCCTATTACGGTCAGTAAATTGGCAAAAGCAAAGCGCCAACTGGCTTTAGGGGCAATACGAAATACGCCAGCATACAGGGCCCATGCAATTGTACAGCTAGTGCCAATTAAGAAAAAAAATTGAACAAAAATAATACTTTGGTTATCTTCCATATGACCTATTAGTATTTAACAACGTACCGTGAATAGAATGCTACAGTTTCTGGTCCATAGAAATTTTGTGAACTGGGTAGCAAAATGTTAGGGTAAATTCACATCATAAACAAATGATGTCAGTTACTGTTTTTATAATTGCAATCACTGAATTAAGCAAACAATTAAGGATGATAAATGGATACAAATAAGTTATTACTGGTAATTATCGCAATCTTGCTTCCACCTTTAGCCGTTTTTTTGAAAAAAGGCTTAGGTAAAGATCTATTGATCAATGTGTTATTGTGCTTTTTCTTTTTTATTCCGGGTTTAATCCACGCTCTTTGGGTTGTGCTACAAGAAGATCTATAACCATTTCAAACTAATAATGGTTCTGTAAGTTGGTTAATTGCAATCACTCGATCTCAATAGAGGTTATGCGGCTTAAACGTTATAATGAGCAACTTATCGAGTCGATGATGTGGCCAATATGAACCGTAAAAAGAAAATCAATCAAACGCTTAAGGCAAAAGCCAAAAAAGCCAATGCTAAACTGCATAGCACTAATAAGCCCGCTTATGTATCAAAAGCTGAACGTGAAAGGTTAGCACAACAAGCATTGCTCAACGGCGACGTTAATCAATGCTCTACAGAGCAGTAGAGGGACGATATCTAGCTAGCGCTTCTCGCCCTCTCACTGCAGTAGATCTTACTCGCTCTTTGGCAGGGGATTACCGCATATTTTACAATGTGGCTGCTTAGGCAGTTTTAACGATCTAAATTCCATTGTCATGGCATCAACCATTAACAGTTTTCCTGCCAATGGTTGTCCTAATCCGCTGATAACCTTAATGGCTTCGGTGGCTTGAATACAGCCAATCATTCCGACAACCGGTGCTAAAATACCCGATTCTACACAGGTTAATTGCTGCTCGCCAAATAGCGCGCTAAAGCATTGATAACAAGGGCTATCATCTTGATAATCAAATACTGTGACTGTGCCTTCCATCCGAATTGCTGCCGCAGACACCAATGGCACTTTGTGGTCAAAACAACTTCTATTTAGCTGCTCACGCACTAATACATTGTCTGTGCAGTCAAGCACTAAACTGTGCTGGCTAACGAGCTGATTAATTTCATCGTCATCTAGCAATTTATTGATAGCGTTGATGATAATTAACGGATTAAGTTGAGCCAATGTTTGTTTGGCTGAATCTACCTTGGCCTGGCCGACATTAGCATCAAAGTGCAGTACTTGACGTTGCAGGTTAGACAGTTCAACACGATCAAAGTCGACTATCGTCATTTCGCCAACACCGGCAACAGCTAGGTATTGGCTTGCTGCGCAGCCCAAACCGCCAGCACCAATAATGAGTACTTTTGCTAATTTGAGCTTTTCTTGACCGTCGATATCCATGGCTTTAATGGAGATTTGACGGCTATAGCGCAGCATTTCATTGTCGGTTAATATTTCTTGGTCTTCAGACTGCATAATTCTCCTAGCACAGCACGCTGTTAAAAGGTTCTACGGTGACTGTATTACCTTTGGCTAAGTCGCCTTGGAATTGCTCTAAAATCACAAAGCAATTAGCTAAGCTCATCGAGGTTAACATGCCTGAACCTTGGCCTCCGGTTATGGACACTTCGAGCTCACCAGAGGCATTACGGCTTAAAATGCCACGTTGATATTCTACTCGACCAGGATGTTTACGGGTGTCGGTTTGCAGTGTCGCCTGGCACAATAACGGTGCCTTAGGCGTAATGCCCTGCATTTTGTTTAAAATGGGTAACACTAATTTATAAAACGTCACCATTGAAGACACAGGGTTGCCCGGTAAACCACAAAAAATTGCATTATCTATTTTACCAAAAGCAAAGGGCTTACCTGGTTTGATGGCGAGTTTCCAAAAGGTGATTTGGCCTTCTTCAGATAATATTTGTTTAGTATAGTCAGCATCGCCTACAGATACACCGCCAGATGTCAGTACCATATCCGCTTTACTGGCGGCTTCTTTAAAGGCGCCGCGTATGGCTTCTTTATCATCGGTAATAACGCCTAAATCAATCCATTCAATGTGACTTTTGCTCAATAAACCTTGAATTGAATAACGGTTTGAATCGTAAATTTGTCCTGGTGACAGCTCACTACCAACAGGGCGTAACTCATCACCAGTTGAGAAAAATGCCACTTTTAATTTACGGGTAACACGTACTTGGTTAATCCCGATGGTGGCTAATACCCCCATTTCTGCAGCACGAATGGTGACACCACGATGTAATACTTTGGTGCCTGCCAATAATTCTTCACCACGACCACGCACATTGGCGCCGAGTTTTTTGGGATGTACAATCGTGATACTGTCGCCGTCTGCTTGAGTCTCTTCTTGCATTTGTACCGTGTCATACCCAGCAGGAACAGGAGCGCCGGTCATAATACGGATGCAGCTATTAGGTTGCACTTTGCCTTTAAAAGGATGGCCTGCAAAAGAACTTCCGATAAGAGTGAGTGTAGTTTTATCTTGTGAGAGATCTAAATCGACATAACGGAATGCGAAACCGTCCATTGCTGAGTTGTCAAACGGAGGTAAGTCGATACTTGATGCTAAGTCTTCTGCTAAAACGCGGTCGATGGCATTGTTTAATGTCACTAACTCGGTATCTTGGGTTGCATCAACTTGCGCTAATAATTGTTCAATGGCTTGATCTGGATGCATTAGCTTAGGTTGCGCGCAAGGGTCTTGATTGTTTGGCATCTGAACTTCCTTAATGAATACCTTAGGCACTTTTTTAGTGCCTGAGTTAAAAATGATGTTCGCTATTAATAGCGCTTAGTATGCCATGATGGTAAAAGAGTTTTATGATCATACTTAAGGTTTTTCTCGCTTATGTCACAAACTGATGCAGTTTCTTCATGGTATCTATACATTATTCGCTGTGCTAATTCGCATTTATACACTGGGGTAACAACAGATGTTACTCGGCGTTTTGCTGAGCACCAAAGTGGTGGACCCAAAGCGGCTAAGTTTTTAAAAGGCAAAGGCCCATTAACTTTGATGTACCAAGAGACGCTTGTTGACCGTAGCTCAGCGCTTAAACGTGAGATAGCAGTAAAAAAGTTGTCTCGATTACAAAAGCTGCAGCTGATAGACCAATTTAGCGCTAAACAACAGCGTTGAGCACCGCATTTTCGATGCCGTGAGTGACACTCATGTTAAGCCAAGGGACACAAGCCTTGGCATCTGTTGTGTTTTGTTAAGCGCTGGAGCTTACTTTGCCGCGCGTAATACCGGATACATTAGATACTGATTATCATAATAAGGACTACGCTGATAAAACCATCTCAATCTGGCCTTGCTGTCATTGGCAAAGGTTGGGTCAGTCAATGCTTGCTCAAATTCACTTTGTAATGCAGGGTTTCCGGCTAACATTTTTGCCGCAAGAGGCTCTACCGCATAGTCTTCAATGTATTCTGTGCGAGTAAAAATAGTGTTGAAAAACCCCCAATAAAACAATGAGTCTTTAGCTTGTGGTTCAAGTAATAAAATGGCTAAATCGCCCAGAGGTTGGTCTGTTGCAATGCGGATTGTGCCAGCGGGTAATAGAGTGGTGATTTTATGACGACTGGTGTTAGCGGTAACCGTTTGATGACCTTCATAATCAGCGTTTGAAAATACAGGGTCACTAAATTGATACTGCTGGGCAACAATAGACGTTGGCTTGGTCAATTTACTCATACGAATACCATGTAAAGACAAGCGCTCAATGACCTTTGTCCATTGCGGTGGAATGTAATAAGCAACCGGGCGCGACACAATCACATCTGCTTTGGTGTTGGCCACAACAGGAAGATTGGCATACAGCTTAGGTTCACCCGTCCAACGCACTACATCTGCCCCGCTAATTGGGCTAGGTTCAATTCGATAATCAATTCCTTTAAAGTCTCGGCCTTGCGGCAGCGTTTCGCTTTTCCAGGTTAAGGTTATTTTGCTTGGGTTACGGTATTTATCTTCATAAATAGCAGATTTTAATTTGGTGCTATTTTGAGCGACCGTTTTCAGTGTTTGTTCTAGCATTACATAAGTGCCTAGCACTCTTTGCTTATAAGGTTTTAGGCTGTGATTTTCGATTAAAATTGTTGGTAAGTGGCGAGCATCACCATATCCATTGGAAAAGCGTGGGCTAGGGTTCCATAACGACACGCCTTTAGCCATGTCGGCATTATCTATCGCAAACACTAATGGCCCTGGAATATGGCCTTGCTCAGTCAAGGCGGCTTCTATCGCAGGGCGATAAATCGTTTCTAACCAAGTAAAGCTGCTTGGGCTGTAACCTTGCTTTACGTTGTAACCAAAGGTGACATCATATTGGTAGTCAATACCATCAGTAACGTGCACATCAATGTAGAGGTCGGGTTGCCAAATATTGATGGCGCGGATCAGGTGTTGCATCTCTAACGCATCGGCTTTGGCATAATCGCGGTTTAAGTTGAGGTTATTTGCCGTGGTTCGCCACCCCATATTAATTGGGCCACGCTGATTAACGCGGTTGTATTGACTGCTTCGCTCATGTGCGTCAACGCTTAATATGGGTATAAATAAAAAATTAACGTTTTCAAGTAACGCTCTTTTGTTGCCGTGGCTAATGTCTCTTAGCAACATCATCCCAGCATCTTTTCCGTCAATTTCTCCCGAATGGATCCCCGCTTGTACCAGTACCGTTGCTTTGTCGTTGTTGGATAATGCCGTTGCCGTTTCGGCACCTTCACTTGAGGCAACTATCATCCAAATGTCGCGTCCTTGAGGGCTTTTCCCTAGGCTAACTTTGTGTAATAAATCGCTACTGTCGACCAATTTATCTAACCACGCCATGGTGTCGTCATAGTTTGGGCTGCTGAGGTACCCTTGTTGTTCAAAAGGGGTTGTCCAGGGTTGGTCTGCCGCCATTAGTAAGGTTTCACTGGCACCTGACCAAGGCTGAATCGGCGGCAATATGCTGTCGTTGGTGAAGGTATTTGCTGGCGCGATGCTGATGAGCGATGTGGGCTGTGCTTGTTGTTCTGTCGTTGCATTGGCTGTGACACAAAATAACAAAGGACTGACCCATAAACTAGCAAGCAAAAAACGACGCATGAAGACCTCAAAGTAATGATGTTGGGGGGGTAAATTGATATGACATCATAGCATTACCTCTGCGGGAATATGAGGCTGAAAAATAAAAAAATCCCAACTAAAGTTGGGATTTTTGTGGTTTCTAATTTGCTTAACCTAGTGACATTTTATACTTTCGGGCCAGCCTGTTTAATCGCATCTGACACTTGATATTTAGCAAAGTTTTCGCTGAACTCTTGCGCTAGTTGCTGAGCAAACTTGTCATAATCTGCTGCGTTTTCCCATGTGTTAACAGGGTTCAATAATGTGCTGTCTACCCCTGAAACTGCCACTGGTACGTGTAGGTTAAGTTTTTCAATATGAACTGTTTCAACATCTTTTAGCTCACCACTGACAATGGCGTCGACAATGGCGCGAGTGGTTGGAATATCAAAACGTTTACCTACGCCATGTGGGCCGCCGGTCCATCCTGTATTAACCAAGTAAACTTGGCTACCAAACGATTCAATACGCTGCATAAGTAGCTCTGCGTATACACCCGCAGGGCGAGGGAAGAATGGCGCACCAAAACAGGTAGAGAAGGTCGACTGAATGGCTGAGGTTGAACCCATTTCAGTAGAGCCTACTTTTGCTGTGTAGCCTGATAAAAAGTGGTAAGCGGCTTGTTCTTTACTCAGTACTGATACCGGCGGTAGTACACCAGATACATCGCAAGTTAAAAACACAACAGCATGAGGTTCGGCACCGCGGTTTTCTTCTTTGCGTTGGGCAATATGCTCAAGTGGGTAAGCCGCGCGGCTGTTTTCAGTTAAGCTGGTGTCGTTATAGTCCGGTACACGTTGCTCATCAAGCACCACGTTTTCTAATACGGTGCCAAACCGAATCGCATCCCAAATTACTGGCTCATTTTTTTGGCTTAAGTCGATGCATTTGGCGTAGCAACCGCCTTCAATGTTAAATACTCCGCCGGGAGCCCAACCGTGTTCATCATCACCAATGAGCAAACGCTTAGGATCGGCAGATAGGGTTGTTTTACCCGTGCCCGATAAGCCAAAAAATAACGTTGTATCGCCATCGTGTCCGACGTTTGCTGAGCAATGCATAGGTAATACGCCCTTCGCTGGGAGTAAAAAGTTTTGCACTGAGAACATCGATTTTTTCATTTCGCCAGCGTATTTCAAGCCTGCCAGTAGCACTTTACGTTCAGCGAAGTTAAGAATTACTGCCGCATCAGAGTTGGTACCATCGCGTTCAGGATCGCACACAAACCCTGGCGCATTAATAATTTGCCACGTGTCTTTGTTGTTGCGGTTAAACACGGTTGGAATGATAAACAGGTTGCGGGCAAAAATTTGATGCCATGCATATTCCGTGGTGACACGAACCGGAATGTAATGCTCATCATCGGCGCCAACTTCGAGTTCAGACATAAACAGTTCTTTGTCTGCCAGGTAAGTTTCAACACGGCCCCATAATGCATCAAATTTACCTGCATCAAATGGGCGGTTTACGTTGCCCCATTCTACATCTGCCTCGGTAGTTGAATCTTTTACAATAAAACGGTCGTTAGGGGAACGACCTGTTCTTTCGCCCGTTTTAGCCACTAATGCACCATTGGCGGTTAGCTGACCTTCTCCACGAAGAAGCGCGATTTCAACAAGCTGTGCTGTCGTAGGGTTAAGGTTAACGCTGTGTGTTAAATCCGCCATAGTGTTGATCTCCATGTCTTTTAGGTCGGTATTCGCTTTAGTCGATATTATTATGTTGTGATTAGCTCGATTATTGTTATTGCACGATGGCTGTGAGCTAACGAGGGCGATTGTAACTGATGTTTAGGCATTGGTAACGTACAGTTTGGTAATTTTTGTGAAAGTTTTTGATGTTTAGTACTTTTGTTGACTATGTTTAGGCACAAAAAAAGCGCTTTCGCGCTTTTTTATGTAATTAATTACGTTTTTTAGATCTTTTTGGGTTTACTGCTTTGCATCGCTACTGTGACTGCCCGCATATAGCGCAGCAACGTCGATAGCATCAAAGGTATAAACCTGGTTGCAGTATTCACAACCCATATCAATTTTGTCATCTTCAGCTAAAATTGCTTCAATTTCTGCTTGAGAAAGCGTTTTAATCGCGGCAGCGCTGCGATCGCGTGAACAAGTACACTTAAACGTTACATCGACAGGGTCAAATAAACGCACTTCTTCTTGATGGTATAAGCGATGCAACACTTCTGGCGCTTCAAGTGTAAATAGCTCTTCTGCTTTAATTGTGGCGGTTAATGTTGATAAGTGTTCAAAGTCATCATTTTGCTCTGATTTGGTAGGTAACACTTGTAATAACATACCTGCAGCTTGTTTGCCGTTAGCAAACAATTGAATTTGTGTTGGTAACTGTTCAGATTGATTAAAATATTCTTCTAAACAAGCTGCTAAGTTAACGTGGTCTAGCGATACGATACCCTGGTAGCGTTCACCTTCATCTGGTGTAAGGGTAATCACCATGTAGCCCTTGCCAAACATCTCTTGTAAGCTGGCATCGTCGGCTATCTCACCTTTCCAGCGCGAGACACCGCGTAATACTTGCTCATTATTACCATTTATAACGGCAAGAGATACTGGGCCGTCGCCTTGCAATTGCACGCTGATGTCGCCGGTAAACTTAATGGTTGCAGTTAATAGTGAAGTAGCAGCCATAAGCTCGCCTAGCAACTGTTGTAATGCTACTGGATAGTCGTGGGCTGAAAGCACTTCTTGGTAGCTGTTTTCAAGTTGCACGATTTCACCGCGAACATCGGCGTCGTCAAAAAGATAGCGGTGTAAAATATCGTTGTTCATCTTTACTCTCTTAACTCTGTTAGGCGCTTAACAATCTTTAAAGCGCATAAGCTGTCGTCGTTGTTTTTTATCCGGCTTATGATCTGGTGCCGGATTATTCAAAATATTAAGTCGCCGAGCTTCAGCGTTGATTATACGTTTGCTAATGCTTTCGGGGGGTTCTTCATACAAGGTTTGCGCGATGCTTGCGCTCTGTCGATGACCTGATAACACCTTAATGATAACTTCTTTGTCATCATTGCCTTGGCGCAGGCGAATTTTCGCACCAACTTCAGCATTCTTACTGGATTTAGTCCTTTGACCGTTGTAATGTACTTTACCGCCGTTAATCATATCTTTTGCGATGGCGCGAGTTTTATAAAATCGTGCCGCCCAAAGCCACTTATCTAACCGAATAATGCTTTTTTCGGACTGAATTTGATTCAAAGGGCCTCCAAAACAGGGATGATTTCACAGACTGAGTAACTTAACTGCCATACAATACAAGTATTATTGCATCCTGGGGTTAAATTGAGCCTCATTTGTGGGCGCAAACTTAGCATATTTGGTGAAGATTCGCCAATCGATATGCTCGAGGGTTGTTGCTTTATTCTCTGTGGGTTAGCATGGCAAATAGGTATAACATTTTAAACATTAAAACAGAGACCTGTACCAAGACGTATAGAGGGTCCAAAAACATATGGATTTATTAGATAAACTGATCAACAAAGCTGCATCTGTGCCGCATAAACCGATAAGTGGCGTGGTATTTTGGCTGGGATTGGTCATTGTGTTGCTACTTGCCGCACAAATTACATGGAAGTTAATGCCTGTGTCTTCGCCATCCGCGATTTGGCAACCTTCCCCTATTTCTGCTAGCACTGCAAAGCGTATCGAGCTTTCTGGTGTGCGTAATCTATTGCTTTTTGGTCGTGTTGATGGCAATGCCAACAAGCCTAAGGCTGAAGTCGTTGAGCAGATTACCGATGCACCCAAAACCAACCTTTCAATTCAATTGACTGGTGTTGTTGCTTCTACAACAGAAGAGCAAGGCTTGGCGGTGATTGAGTCTAGTGGTCAGCAAGAAACCTATAGCTTAGGCGACAAAATCAAAGGTACGTCAGCATCGTTAAAAGAAGTGTATGCCGACAGGATTATTATCACCAATGGTGGCCGCTATGAAACCTTGATGCTTGATGGACTCAAATACAGTGCAGAAAGCCAAGCCAATGAGCAGTTACAACAAGCCAAGGTCGATAAAAGGGTGACTCGAGTAGATCGTCGTGAAAATGAACGTTTCTCTGAAGAGCTGTCTAATTCTCGCGATGAGTTATTGGCTGATCCAAGTAAAATTACTGATTATTTAGCTATTTCACCTGTTCGCAATGGCGAGGAGCTATCTGGTTATCGTTTAAACCCAGGTAAGGATGCTGCGCTGTTTAAGCAAGCGGGCTTTCAACCAAGCGATTTAGCAAAATCAATCAATGGGTATGACTTGACCGATATGGGTCAGGCTTTAGAAGTGATGGCGCAATTGCCTGAGCTCACCGAAATGGCTGTCATGGTAGAGCGTGAAGGGCAGTTGGTCGAAATCATGTTTAGTTTGCCAGAATAATTTGGCGTTAGAGGATTGAGTAAAATGAATAACAAAGGGATCCGACATAAGATTATTGCTGGAATGTTAGTCGGCGCTGCGATGATGGCGGCGCCAATGGCTTGGTCGGAGCAATATGCGGCTAATTTCAAAGGCACGGACATTCAAGAGTTTATTAATATTGTCGGTAAAAACCTCAATAAAACCATCATCGTTGACCCTACTGTACGCGGCAAAATTAACGTACGCAGTTATGACTTGTTAAATGATGATCAATATTACCAATTCTTTTTAAACGTCTTACAAGTGTATGGTTATGCTGTCGTGGAGATGGAAAACCACGTCATTAAAGTCATTAAAGACAAAGACGCGAAAACATCAGCTATTCGTGTGGCCGATGACAAAATGCCAGGTTTAGGTGATGAAATGGTCACCCGCGTGGTGCCATTGTATAACTCAGAAGCGAAGCAGCTTGCTCCGTTATTACGCCAGTTAAACGACAATGCGGGTGGCGGTAACGTGGTCAACTATGACCAAGCTAACGTGTTAATGATTTCTGGCCGTGCAGCTGTAGTAAACAAGCTGGTTGAAATTGTACGCCGCGTAGACAAGCAAGGTGATACCGCTGTAGAAGTGGTATCGCTAAACTTTGCCTCCTCGGGTGAGATTGTTCGTATTGTTGAAGCACTCTATCGCTCAAGTGCAAACCAAGCGCAATTACCGGGTCAAACTCCAAAAGTGGTTGCCGATGAACGTATGAATGCGGTTATTGTGAGCGGTGATGAAAAAAGCCGTGAAAGAGTTGTTGAGCTTATTCAGCGCCTTGATGCCGAGCAAGCGAATACGGGTAATACAAAAGTACGTTACTTGCATTATGCCAAAGCAGAAGACTTGGTTGAAGTTCTTACCGGTTTTGCACAAAATCTAAAAGAAGGTAAAGACGGTAGCTCATCAACTCAGGGGGCGAGTAGCCAGCGTCGTAGTGACATTAATATTATGGCTCACCCAGACACCAACTCGTTAGTGATCAGCGCCGAGCCCGATCAGTTACGCACCATTGAAAGTGTCATTAATCAGTTAGATATTCGCCGCGCACAAGTATTGATTGAGGCGATTATTGTTGAGATTTCTGAAGGTGATGACATTGGTTTTGGTGTGCAAATGGGTAGTGCGAGTGGTGGCTTAACGCAATTCAGTAACATTGGTACCACCATTACAGACGTTGGCGCGGGGGTGATAGCCGCTCAAGAAGAAGAAGGCACCACCGTTACCGTCACTAGCTCTGATGGTGGCTCTACCACAACGACAAACCCAACATCTGATGGTGACTACACCTTACTTTCTGAGGCGTTAAGCAGTGTAAGTGGTATGGCATGGGGCGTGACGACGGGTGATTTTGCTGCATTGATTCAAGCAGTTTCAAGCGACACCAAATCTAATATTTTAGCTACGCCGTCAATTACCACATTAGATAATCAAGAAGCCTCATTTATTGTCGGTGATGAAGTGCCTATTCTTACGGGCTCAACGTCGAGCTCAAGTAATGACAACCCATTCCAAACCGTTGAACGTAAAGAAGTCGGTGTTAAGTTAAAAGTAGTTCCACAAATTAACGAAGGCTCATCGGTTAAGATGACTATCGAACAAGAAGTTTCAGGTGTGAATGGTAATACGGGTGTCGATATCAGTTTCTCGACACGTCGTTTAACTACGACCGTGATGGCCGACTCTGGTCAGGTTGTGGTCTTAGGTGGTTTGATTAGCGAAGAAGTGCAAGAGAGTGTACAAAAAGTGCCTATTTTGGGTGATATTCCATATTTAGGTTGGTTATTTAAATCGTCTTCTAGCTCTACGACTAAAAGAAACCTAATGATTTTCATTAAACCGACCATCATCCGTGACGGGGTCACAATGGAAGGTATTGCCGGTCGCAAATATAACTACTTTAGAGCGTTACAACTTGAACAACACGAGCGTGGTGTTAACTTAATGCCTAACACTGAAATTCCAGTGCTTGAAGAGTGGGATCAAGAAGCTTACTTGCCTGATGAAGTCAATGAAATGCTAGAACGTTATAACAATCGTCAAGGGTTAGGTACTGAACTGCGAGATTCTGATCCCGCGTTACGCATTATTGATGAAAGTCTGCAAAAGGAAAAGGCTGAAGAGAATGAGTGATAGCGTAGTGACAGAGCCATTAGCCCAAGTATCTAGTGATGTCGCCATGGAAGTGGTCGAAGGCGATGAGGTTTTTCACTCGAACAGCAAAGAGCGTCTGCCGTTTGCGTTTTCACACCGTTTTCAATTGGTTTTAGCCAAAGAAAATGAACAACTGTGTCTGTTTTATACTGACAAGACCCCGCTCAACGCGATGCTTGAAGTGCGTCGCTATGCGGGCGTTGAGTTAGCGGTGATTAAGTTAGATGTTGCTAAATTTGAAGCTAAATTAACCCAAGCCTATCAAGCTAACTCTTCAGAAGCGCAACAGCTAATGGAAGACATTGGCAATGAAATGGACTTGTTTACCCTAGCTGAAGAGCTACCGCAAACCGAAGACTTGCTTGAAGGTGATGACGATGCACCGATCATTAAATTGATCAATGCGTTGTTGTCAGAAGCTATTAAAGAAGAAGCGTCTGATATTCACGTTGAAACCTACGAAAAACAACTTGTTGTACGTTTTCGGATTGACGGCGTGTTAAAAGAAGTGCTTAAACCAAACCGTAAGTTGTCATCATTATTGGTGTCACGTATTAAGGTTATGGCGCGCTTAGATATTGCTGAAAAACGCTTGCCACAAGATGGGCGTATTTCGTTACGTATTGCCGGCCGTGCCGTTGATGTGCGTGTGTCGACGATGCCATCGAGTCATGGTGAGCGCGTAGTGATGCGCTTATTAGATAAAAACACTGGCAACTTAGACTTACAACAACTCGGTATGACCCACAATATTCGCGAGCAGTTTGACGAGTTAATTCGCAAACCTCACGGCATTATTTTGGTGACCGGCCCAACAGGCTCCGGTAAAAGTACCACCTTGTATGCTGGCTTAACCGAAATTAACTCTAAAGATACCAATATCTTAACTGTAGAAGATCCAATCGAGTACGAGTTAGAAGGTATTGGTCAAACCCAGGTAAACACCAAAGTCGACATGACTTTTGCCCGCGGTTTACGGGCTATTTTACGTCAAGACCCTGATGTGGTGATGATTGGTGAAATTCGTGACCTTGAAACTGCGCAAATTGCAGTGCAAGCCTCATTAACGGGTCACTTGGTTATTTCAACCTTGCATACCAACACGGCATCGGGTGCGATTACCCGTTTACAAGACATGGGTGTTGAACCTTTCTTGGTGTCATCGAGCTTACTTGGGGTGTTAGCCCAACGTCTTATTCGTACTCTTTGCCCTCATTGTAAAGAGGCTCGTGAGCCAGACGAGCGCGAACGTGAGTTACTCGGTATTACCGCTAACGACACGCGCGTTATTTACCGTGCAAAAGGATGTAAAGCCTGTGGCCATAATGGCTATCGTGGCCGAACGGGTATCCATGAATTATTGATTGTTGATGACAATGTGCGCGAGCTTATTCATGGTGGGCGTGGCGAACTAGCCATCGAAAAATACGTACGTAAAACCGTGCCGAGCATTCGACATGACGGCATGAGCAAAGTATTGGCGGGCGTCACTACCCTTGAAGAAGTACTACGCGTGACGCGCGAGGAATAATCAATGGCAGCGTTTGAATACAAAGCCCTTGATAATAAAGGCAAGCAAGTAAAAGGTGTGGTAGAAGCAGACACTGCACGTCATGCTCGTAGTCAGCTGCGTGAGCAACGCTTAATGCCGCTTGAATTGCATCCAGTTAGTGAAAAAGAAGCCCGTACACAACGCGGAGGTTTTAGCCTTAGCAATGTGTTTAAAAAACGGATTTCGGTTGCAGAACTGGCGTTAATTACCCGTCAAATTGCCACGTTGGTTGCGGCAGGGTTACCAATTGAAGAAGCATTAAAAGCGGTTGGCCAACAGTCAGAAAAAGCCCGTTTGGGCAACATGATTATGGCTGTACGCTCAAGGGTTGTAGAGGGTTATAGCCTAGCCGACTCAATGGCTGAATTTCCTCATGTGTTTGATGATTTATACCGTGCCATGGTCGCATCAGGTGAAAAATCGGGTCATTTAGAGGTGGTGCTCAATCGTCTTGCAGACTATACCGAACGTCGCCAACAGCTTAAATCTAAACTTACCCAAGCCATGATTTACCCCATCGTGCTTACCGTCGTTGCTATCGGTGTTATCGCCGTATTGCTGGCCGCTGTAGTGCCTAAAGTTGTGGGCCAGTTTGAGCATATGGGCCAAGAACTTCCCGGTACCACCCAGTTTTTAATCTTAGCATCTGACTTTGTTCAGCACTGGGGCGTATTGGTTGTATTGATTATCTTTGGCGGCTTGATTTTGTTTCAGCGCATGCTGAGTAATCCAATTATGCGAATGAAATACGACACAACGTTACTCAATATGCCCGTTATCGGCAAAGTGAGTAAAGGTCTTAATACTGCCCGTTTTGCCCGTACCTTAAGTATTTTGTCGGCAAGTTCAGTGCCTCTACTTGATGGTATGCGTATTGCCAGTGAAGTATTACAAAACGTCAAAGTGCGTGCCGCAGTTGATGATGCTACTGCGCGGGTGCGTGAGGGAACCAGTTTGGGTGCGGCGTTGACTAATACTAAGCTATTCCCTGCAATGATGTTGTACATGATAGCCTCAGGTGAAAAAAGTGGTCAGTTAGAAAGCATGCTAGAACGCGCTGCAGATAACCAAGATCGCGAGTTTGAGTCTAACGTTAATATTGCACTTGGGGTGTTTGAACCTATGCTGGTGGTCAGTATGGCTTCGGTTGTATTATTTATTGTCATGGCAATCTTACAGCCAATTTTAGAGTTAAATAATTTAATCAGTGGTTAAGCAACCCAGCAAAACCAATAAATTTAAGATTTGAATCATTTTTAGAAGGAAGTCTTTAATGCAACAACACAACAAACAACGCGGTTTCACCTTACTTGAAGTGATGGTGGTGATTGTTATTCTTGGTATTTTAGCGTCAATGGTTGTGCCTAACTTGATGGGCAACAAAGACAAAGCCGACCAACAAAAGGCGGTTTCAGATATTGTTGCGCTCGAAAATGCCCTAGACATGTATAAGCTAGATAACAGTATTTACCCAACCACAGAGCAAGGGCTTGACGCATTAGTCAATAAACCGAACTCATCGCCAGAGCCGCGTAATTTCCGTGATGGCGGCTATGTTAAACGTTTACCGCAAGACCCATGGCGCAATGATTATTACCTATTAAGCCCTGGCGAACACGGCAAAATAGACATTTTCAGTGCCGGTCCAGACGGACAAGCAGGCTCTGAAGACGATATTGGCAGCTGGAACTTACAAGACTTCCAATAATATGCATTTTCGTCGTCATGCTGGATTTACCTTACTTGAGGTATTACTGGTCGCATTGTTAATGGGATTGGTGGCATCGGCTGTCACCATTTCTATGAGCGCAGCAGGGCCAGAGCAAGCACTTAACAAGCAGGCGCAACGATTTATATCGGCGACCGAAATGGTGCTGGATGAAAGTGTGCTCAGTGGTCAGTTTATCGGCATTGTGATTGACGAAGACCAATATCAATTTGTGTTTTACCGAGAAGGTAAATGGATGGCTGTCGAGCAAGACCGTTTGCTTGCGACTCGAGAAATGGATCCCGGGATCGTACTTGATGTAGTAATAGATGGCATGCCATTAACGCAAGAAGATGAGCAAGACGAATCTTGGTTTGACGAGCCATTTATTGACGAAGAGAGTGAAGAAGATAAAAAAAAGCATCCAGAGCCGCAAATTTTGCTTTTTCCTAGTGGCGAAATGACGCCGTTTGAACTTAATTTTACCACCGTTACTGACGAGCTTAAGCGGATCAATGTATTGGTCGTTGGCGACGCATTAGGACGGCTAACATTAGGGCGTGTCGATGAGTAAGTCTATTTCACGTCGCCTGAAGGGAGCAATAACAAAAAGTCGGGGCATGACCTTACTTGAGGTGATTGTTGCCTTAGCCGTGTTTTCAATTGCGGCTGTTTCAGTGACCAAAAGTTTAAGTGAACAAATGGCCAATATGCCCATTTTAGAAGAGCGCACTTTGGCGCAATGGGTTGCCAGTAACCAAATGGTTGAAGTGCGATTAACTGATGCATTTCCCGACATTGGCAAAAAAGAAGGCGAGGTCGAACTTGCTGGGCGTGAATGGTTTTGGCGTCAAGAAGTAGTTAAAACTACCGATGAAAAATTTAGAATGATCAAAGTGAGTGTCAGTGACGATAACCGCTATCAACGTATTGTGGCTCAGGTAAGCAGTTATGTGCACAGCAACGACTAATTACAAAGGGTTTACCTTACTTGAAATGCTCATCGCGATCGCGATTTTTGCCATGTTGGGCCTCGCGGCTAACTCGGTATTGTCGACAGTAATGAAAAACGATGAAGTCACCAAAGAGTTTTCTGTTCGGCTTAAAGCATTACAACAAGGCTTTGGTGCATTAGAAAGAGATTTAGGCCAAATGGTGGCGCGCACAGCAAGATCATTTGAAGGCGACCGTGGCAGCCAGTTTTTTCAAGCGGGCGATAATATTCTCGACTCTGATACCCAAGCGTTAATGTTTTACCGACTTGGCTGGTTAAACCCTGACGGCATATTACCAAGAGGCAGTGTGCAGTCGGTTGCCTATGTGGTACAAGCGGGGCGCTTAGAGCGTTGGTATTACCCATACCCTGAACCTGTTGTTGGTGCGGAACCATTAAAAAGTTTAGTGATTGACCATGTGTTATCGGTTGAGTATTCGTTTTATATTGATGACAGCTGGCAAACCAAAGTTGATGGCACCGTCATGCCTAAAGGCATTGCCATGGAAATTGAGATTGAAGGTTTAGGTAAAATTCAGCGACGCTTTTTATTGCCCAAAGGTGCGCCTGCTGAAGAATCTGACGATAATACAAAAGATGATTCAGATGATTCAGATGATTCAGATGATTCAGACGATGAGGAGTCAACCTAATGGGTGGACAAAAGCAGCGTGGAGTTGCCCTCATTGTGGTTATGCTGATTGTGGCTATGGTTGTTGTTATTGCGACAAACATTACCAGTCGTAACCAACTTTCAATGCGGCGCACACTGAATATGGCGCAATATGATCAAGCATATTGGTATGCCATGTCGGCAGAAGAGCTTGCAATCAAAGTGCTAAAACAAGATTTTGAAGATGCCGAAGGTACTGTACATTTACAACAATATTGGGCACTGGCCAATGTGGTGTTTCCAGCCGAATACGGTGAAATTGTTGGTGAAATAAACGACATGCGCGCTTGCTTTAATGTTAATGCGGTGGGTGAGCCTTCAACAGACACTGAAAATAACCAGCCTAAAATGACATTAGCTGCAAGGCAGTTTCAGGCTATGTTGATAAGCTTAGGCGTTGATGAGTTTGGTGCAGAACAATTAACACAAACATTAAAAGACTATATTGATACCGATTCTGTCTCAAGTACATACGGCGCCGAAGATGCCGAATATGAATCACGTAATGTGCCTTATCGTGCGGCAAATACCTTGATGCAACATCGCAGTGAATTAAGAGCAGTATTGGGCTTTAATCAAAATGTATATTTAAATATTTTAGATTATGTATGTGCAATACCGGGCGACAGCCGACAGATATTGAATGTCAACACAGTTAAAGTAGAGCAAGCCGCATTGCTTGTTGGCATGCTAGAAAGCCAGGTATCGATAAGTGAAGCAGAAAGCATCATTAACGAACGTCCCGCAGATGGTTACGGTACGATTGAAGAATTTTGGGAAAGCTCGTCGCTCAGCAGTGTTGAAGCAGAAGATGATCTTAAGTCCAGTTTTGTGGTCGACAGCGAATATTTTTTATTACACGCTGGCGCCAAGGTAGACAACGCAATATTTCGAATGGATAGCGTACTTAAGCGCAAAGGTAACAACTTAGAAGTGCTCACCCGTCAGTACGGTGGCCAACAATAATAACAAGTTCATTGCGTGTAAAAGGCGTATTGAGAGTGGTGGAGAATAACAGTGTCTGAACGGCTATTTATCCGGTTAGGAAAAACATCAGAACACCCATGTTCATGGCTAGTATGGTCTGAACAAGAGCAAGAGATTATCGCCTCGGGTGAGTTGGCTGATGCGGCAAGCCTCAGCACGCTTGCTGAGCGTGCTGGTAATCGTCCTGTTGATGTATTGGTACCCGCTGCCAGCATGACATTGACCCAAATTGCTCTACCTGAAAAAGGTCAGCGCCAAGCATTAAAGGCGTTACCTTATATGCTTGAAGAAACCCTCGCAACCGATGTCGATAATATGCACTTTGTTGTAGGCCCGCGCGAAGGTGAGCTGCTCAATGTTGCTGCCGTTGCTCATGAGCAAATGCAAGCCTGGCTTGCCTGGTTGCAAGAAGCGGGCTTAAAAGTAAAACGCATTGTTCCTGACTGTTTAGCATTACCATTAGAGCAATGTCGCTGGGCTGCAATGAGCTTAGGTAACGAATACCTGATTAGAACCTCTGAAGGCAGTGGCATTAGCCTACCTAAAGCCTGGTCGACATTTGCTTTACCGCAACTGGTTAATAACGCAACGGCATTAAACGATAATCAAACAATTAATGTCGCCAGTTACAGCGACGATATCGCAATTGATGGCGTGCAGGTTGATAATAAACCACTCGATTTGCCGATGATGGTCTTGGCTAAAGGGATTTTAAATGCGCCAATTAACTTATTAAGCGGTATTTATAAGCCCAAGCGTGAATACAGTAAGCATCTCATTGTGTGGAAAAATGCCGCCATTATTGTGGTGGTAGCAATAGTGTTGGCTCTCATCAATAAAGGGTTGACGATTCACCAGCTCAACAATGACACCGACTTGTTACGGGCACAAAGCGAAGTGATTTTTAAGCAAGCCGTACCTAGCGTAAACCGTATTGTCAATTTACGCTCGCAAATGGACAGTGAATTGCGCCGTATGCAAGGCCAAGGTGGTGGCGCAGCATTTTTTGAAATGCTCGACGGACTCAAGCCTGCATTCAATAAAGTTCCAGACTTAAAACCTAACAGTTTACGTTTTGAAGGTAACCGTGAAGAATTGCGTATGCAAATTACCGCACAAAACTATGCCCAGGTGGATCAGTTTAAAGAAATTGTTGCCAAAGACTTTCAGTTAGAAGGTGGGGCAATGAATAGCACTGATGAAAACGTCACCAGCACTTTAACCTTGAGGACCAAATAATATGGAAAACTTACGTATTTGGTGGCAAGGTTTAGCGACTCGAGAGCAACAACTTGTTGGATTTTGTGCTGCTATTTTGGTTGTCGGCTTTGTCTATTGGGGGATATGGACACCCATTTCGAATGCACAAATTGACGCTGAACGCAGTCACAAGGCTGCCCAACAAACGTTAAATTATGTCAAACAAACTGCGAACAAGTTAGCTGGTTTAAAACAGGCAGGTGCAAAAGCCAGTGCGCGTGGCAGTTTAAGTTCTATCGTCAACCAAACAGCAGGCCAATACCAGTTAGAAATTACCCGTATGCAACCTCAAGGTGACAAAATTCAAATATGGATGGATGATATTCCATTTGATGTATTATTGGGTTACTTGCACGAACTGGTTGAGCAAAAAGGCTTAACGCTAGACAGCGTGGATTTAGCCGAATCTGATGTAACTGGCTTTGTAAAAGTCAGACGTATTCAGCTTTCACAGTAAGGATTTTTCGTGAGTTTATTTTTTAAAATACTGTTTGGTGTTGTGGTTTATATCATTTTTATGATTGCCTATGTGCCAGCTAACTGGTTAGTTAGCATTGCACCGTTGCCTAACAATGTATTGATCAGTGGTGCTGAAGGCACCTTATGGCAAGGCAAAGCAGCATTAGTGAGTGTTGATAAGCGTCAAGTTGAACATGTTGCCTGGCAATTAAGCCCTTGGGGTTTGTTTATGGGCCAGGCTAACATTGACTTTAGCATTGGCAATCGCGCAACGCCGGTGAGTGGTAAAGGTAACGTAACCTGGTCGCCTGCAGGTGTAAGTGGTAAAAATATCCGTCTTGATGTACCCGACAGCTTTTTATTAGCAGGTGCTAAATTGCCTTTTAAAACGCAAATAAACGGTGACGTGAGTTTGATGGTTGAAGTGTTAGAGCAAGGTAAACCTTGGTGCGAGCAGCTCAAGGGCAAATTATTTTTAAATAGTACTGATGTTAAAAATCAGTTTGGCATATATCCGTTAGGTAATATTGCATTGGGGTTAAGTTGCATTGACGGCCAATTACAACTCTCCACAGATGAAACGCTAAATGCATTAGGGTTAACAGGTACTGCAATTTTAGGTGAAGGTAACTTAGTAAAAGTCAGTGCCAAAATAAAACCTACCGATGCGCAACCACAAGATTTACGTAAGTCATTACAATTTTTGGGACGCCAAGATAGCCAGGGCTATTATCCCATTAATTACCAAGGTGTCGTGCCTGGACTGTAGTGGGAAATCATAAAAAAGCGCATTGATAGCAATATCAATGCGCTTTTTTGTTTAAGCAATTTAGAGTGAATGTAATAAGTCACTCACTGCCGGAAATTGATTAAATACCGTGTGTGGTTTTTGGCTGTCAGGGTTACTAATGCCTAGCTGATAACCTACGCCGGCTCTTTTTGATGCAGCTAAAATCACCTCGCTGTCGTCAACAAACAAACACCTTGCTGGGTCGAGCTTAAATTTATCGAATGCATATTGCCAAAAGTTGGGATGCTCTTTGGGGTAGCCACTTTCGTGGCTCGACAATAACTCGTCCAAACCTTCGGCTAAATTAGTATGAGTGAGCTTTAATGCCAAGCTATGAGGGTGCGCGTTAGTGAATAAAATACGCCGTTTACTTGCACTCGCTAGCGCCTGTAAAAATGGCATACTGTCTTGACGGATTTTTATTTTATCTGCAGCAGTATGATGCAAAGCTAAAATATCTAAGCCTAAATGCTGTTGCCAATAATCTAAGCAATACCAGTCTAATGTGCCAACCACATTATGATACGCCTGAGTCACTAAATCATTAGCATCATCTAAACTAATTTGCCGTAACAGGCTTAATTGTTGTGGCACCAATTGTAGCCAAAAGTGGTTATCAAAGTGCAAATCTAATAGGGTGCCATCCATATCAAGCAGCACTGTGTCTATCTTATGCCAAGGAAACATGTAAATTCCGGTTGTAGAATATACCTAGAATAGTAAGATTGTATCTTGTCTTTATTAATTCGTCACATGGGGCTGCAATGACACAGCGGCATGAAAAGCCGGAAATCCTGCACACTGAGATCGTTGCCAAAAGCCGATTGTTTCAAATTGAGCAGGTTCATCTGAAGTTTTCAAATGGTGTAGAACGCCAATATGAAAGAATGAAAGGCGGTAGCAGAGGTGCAGTTATGATTGTGCCTATTCACGAGGGTAAATTGTTACTCGCCAGTGAATATGCCGCTGGCACAGATAAATACGAGCTAGGTTTTCCTAAAGGATTAATTGATCCTGGCGAAACTGCAGCCGAAGCGGCCAACCGTGAACTGCAAGAAGAGATTGGTTTTGGCTGCCATAAGTTGACACTGTTAAAAGAGTTGTCACTTGCCCCCGGTTATTTCTCAAGCAAAATGCAAATCTTTGTGGCAGAGCAACTTTATCCAAGTCATTTAGAAGGTGATGAACCTGAGCCAATTGATGTCATTCCGTGGCCATTAACTGATTGGCAAGCCTTGCTCGATAATGCCGATTTTTCAGAGTCTCGCAGCGTAAGCGCATTGTTTTTGACTCAACAATATCTAGCGTCTGCTGAGTAGACAAAATAAACGCGAACAGTGGCATCATTGACTATATTTTATTGATGTACGCACAAATTTAGGCAAACAACCGCGACACAAAGGGGCTAACGGTTCCCCTTATAAGGTCATCCTTAGCGAATCCAGCGATTGGAGTAGTAATGAAGCCAGAAGATGTAATTGAGCAAGTTATTGATATAGCAACAGAAGCCGGCAAAAAAATCCGTGAAATTTACCTCGAGGGGAGCTTTAAACGAGAAGTAAAATCTGACAATACCCCTGTCACGTCAGCAGATTTAGCCGCCAACGATATTATTTGCAGTCAGCTTGCCGCGTTAACACCCGACATTCCTATTTTAAGCGAAGAAGCCGCTGACATTCCTTTAAGCGATCGCGAAAGTTGGAAGCGTTACTGGCTTGTTGACCCGCTTGACGGTACCGGTGAGTTTATTGCAGGCAGTGGTGATTTTTCTGTCATTATTGCGCTGGTTGAACACAACCGTCCGATAATGGGCATAGTGTATGTACCGATGACTCAAATGTGTTATTACGCTATTGCTGGGCTTGGAGCATATAAACGTGATGGCAAAAATGAACTGCGCATCACCAGTAAACAGATCGCAAACGGTGACACTGACAATATACGTTTAGCGGTAAGTCGTCGCCAAGATCCTCAATCCGTTTTAAAGTTAATGAATAAACCGAATCATTGCGAATTAGTGGTGATGGGTGGTGCAGCATTAAAGAGTTGCTTAGTCGCTGAAGGCCGTGCTGATTGTTATGTGCGTTTAGGCCCAACGGGTGAGTGGGATACCGGCGCTGCACAGATTATTATTGAAGAAGCAGGCGGTGCGCTCATTGATATAAACTTACAACCATTAACGTATAACGAGCGGGAAAGCTTGGAAAACCCTAATTTTATCGTTGTGGGTAGCCCCAATTTACCGTGGGATATCTTACTTACAACCTAAGCGTGTCGGTTAGTAAATATATTTTATGTAGCATATTGCTTTTATATTGACGTGTGAATATTGTATCTCAATTGTTAATAGGATGTTTTATTGAGAGCAAAACACATGAGACACAAAGGAATGTATACCGCTTCAACTTCGATGCTATTAATCCTCGGAGCGATTGGATTGACAGGTTGTGGAGGTGGTAGTGATGATAGTTCACCTGACCGCGGTGGCGGAACAGCTGATGGCCGCCTAACTGGCGATGCTGTTTATTACGCTGCAGCGTGTGATGTCACACAGCCCGCGGTGGGAACTGACATTATTGTACATCGTAAAGATGGCACTATTTTAAGCCAATCAAAAGTACCTTCAACGGGGAAATTTGATATTGCTTGGCCGAGTGAGGCTTATCATTTTTCATATGCTCAGACCATCAACGATGAGTTGTTCGTGACCAGTCTGCTTAATGTTGTTGCGGGTGATATCGGCATTGTGGGTGGACGTAATAGTAACCTTGACTCGGCGTGTTCTTGCACTGACTTTAATTTTTCGTTCGATGATATTTACTTCGCTTACAATGGCTATACCGTTTACCTTAATGGCGACAACAAGACGAGACGTGCCAACGTTTGTAAACAAGATGGTCAATACCCTCCAGTTAATTTAGTCCTCACTCCCAGCCATGATGATGGGCTAACATCCTATGCGGCACAAATCGTGTTAACAATTATGCTGCCAATCGCACTATATATGTTGACCCCTCTATATTTGAAAACGCCGCTAATGAAAGTGTTTTACTCGATGCTGTATTAAGTAGTGCCAACAGCAATATTGAATACCCAGATTTTAGAACATTTTCAGAAACAGATTATGGCCGAGCAAACTGGATTTCATGGATGATGTCGCCGCATGTTTTCCCTGGACTATTTGCTAATAACTTCATTACTTCATCTCATTTTGATTACTTAGGAGGCGATGCTTACGGCGAGGTATATTATTACACCAGTCGGCGTCATCGCGTAACCGATCCAGGCGATACTCAAATTGTGCAATTACAGCAAAACCAGCAAAAAATGCTGCAAAGTACAGACGCAATTTTAACTAGCTTTAGTGAAGACGGTGCCAGTAATTATGATTTTACGGGGATAGGGACAGGTAAAACCTTACTTCAGGTTAATTTTGGTCAAAACGGCATTGCGCACTGGACAATTGAAGCCCCCTTAAAAGGGACGTTTCCAGATTTGGATTTACCAACAAATTTACAAACACCGTTTGAGCAAATTACCCAAGCGAATTTAACGGTAATGATTTATGGCTACTTTAGTCATTCGTCGAGCCAATATAATCAATTCCGTACAAAAGCAGTCGAAATACAACGCGCTGATTTGAAAACTCGGTCAGATTTTTATGATAATTATGTTATTGAACAAATTTCTGTAGATATTTATTAAACCTACAAAATAACGCCCTCAAAAGAGGGCGTTATTTTTTTAGGCTGTTTTACGAGCGTCTAACCATTGATGAATGGCTTGCCTGTCACCTTGAAATATAACCCGATCGCGCTTCTTTTCTAATTGAAACTCATACATAGGGTCATAGTAAACGTCTAATAGCAAACTTATCCAGTCTAGATGTTTTCTGGCATCATTTTGACTTTGTTGCTGTAATAGAGCCTCATCAACAAGCTGTTGAAGCTGCTGATGTTGCTTTCCGCCCAAGCGTTTACGAATACCCGTTAAGCTTTGAGTGAGATAGTGGCTAAATGCTTCAAACCCGTCTTGCTCACCAAATTTAACAACATAATCAGCCAACTTATCGGTGATATAGTCTTTGAGTAACCGAGGTAAGCGAATATCTCTGGGTTCATCGAGTAATACAATATCTGCTTGTTGCATCGCTTGATAAAAAGCGTGCGGTAATGCCGACCGACCAATCAGATAGCTTTCATCTTCAAGTAGTAAATGGCGATGTTGCTGCTGTTGATGCTTGAGTAATGAAACCGCAAGGTTATTTTCAAAATTGATTTGTGTCGGCTGTGGCTCAATGTTTTTGCCAAAACTTGAGCCTTTATGGTTTGCGATACCTTCTAAATCAACCGACTCATCGCGCTGATGTATCAACTCTGTTTTACCACTACCAGTAATACCACTTAATATCAGCATACTGGTTTGTTTTGGTGCATTGTCGATAGCACCGATTAAAAAACTGCGCATTGCCTTATAGCCGCCTTGGATAAAAGGCACATTAAGGCCTGCCTCTTTTATCCATTGCTGGGATAGCTTTGAACGTAATCCACCTCTAAAACAATATAAATAACTTTCAGGGTGTTGTGACAATTGAGCTTGCCATGCTTCTATTCGCGCTTGCTTCACTTTACCGGCGACCAATTGGTGGCCTAATGCGATGGCAGCATCCTGGCCATGTTGTTTATAGCAAGTGCCGACTTTAGTGCGCTCATTATCTTGCATTAATGGCAAATTAACCGAATGCGAAAAAGCACCTTTAGTAAACTCCACTGGTGCTCGCACATCAATTAATGCTCTGTTTTCAAGTAATAACCGGCCATATTCAGAGCTGGGGATGATGTCACTCATTAAATTAGCTCGATGAGAGCATCATCGCCAGTACCAACCGGCGTGAACTCGACCATTGAACCAATACACATCGCTTGTATATTATTTGCCGTTAACAATGCTTGTAGTTCAGCTTCGCTTTCTACGTTTACAGCCACTAATAACCCACCGCTGGTTTGCGGATCGCACAAAATGGCTTTTTGGTCATCGGTGAGTTGCGGTAAATGTTCACCGTAACTGTCAAAGTTACGATGGGTGCCGCCCGGCACGCAGCCTTGCGCTAAGTAATCAGCAACCTTTGGCAGTAAAGGTACGTTATGTAATGCAAGGTTAGCTTTAAGTTTTGCTCCTTGGCACACTTCAATTAAATGGCCTGCCAAACCAAACCCTGTGACATCCGTTAACGCATTCACACCGGTAATTTTTGCGATTTCAATACCAATAGTATTGAGCTGACACATGGCTTGTGGGGCAATGTGACTGTCCTCGTCTCGTAATTTCTTTTGTTTTTGCGCCGTGGTCAAAATACCAATACCAATTGGTTTGGTGAGGTATAAGCGATCGCCAGCTTTTGCCGTGTTATTTTGCTTGAGTAATTCTAATGGGATTTGCCCCGTTACGGCTAAACCAAAAATCGGTTCAGGTGCATCAATACTGTGGCCACCGGCAAGCATTATGCCTGCATCTGCACAAGCTTGGCGCCCACCATCAACCACTTGTTGGGCAACCTCTGGAGGGAGAACATTGACTGGCCAACCTAAAATTGCAATAGCCATAATGGGTGTGCCACCCATGGCGTAGATATCACTAATCGCATTAGTTGCTGCAATACGACCAAAAGTGAAAGGGTCATCAACAATAGGCATGAAAAAGTCAGTAGTACTAATAATGCCAGTTTGTTCATTGAGCTTATACACGGCGGCATCATCACGGGTTTGATTACCGACAAGTAAGTTCGGGTCAGTAAAAACGGGGAGTTGTGAGGCCAGAATAGTGCTTAGGACTTTAGGAGAAATTTTACAGCCGCAACCGGCGCCATGACTATATTCGGTAAGTTTAACTGTTTGCTCAGACATAATGGGGTGATCTTTAGACGGCGTATTGAGCAGCAATTATAATCACTATTAGGCAGAATATCTTGTGTTTTAGTCATTTATACAATCTAGTTATTACTTTATGTTCGATAAAATAAAATATTATGAACATTGTTTTTTATTTTGTTTGCTGTTAGCTTATCACTCATCAAGACAAATGATGTTAGGTGACTACAGTGGCAAGACGTAAAGAGCACACTCATGAGCAAATTAAACATATGGCAATTGAAGCTGTTGTAATGCATTTGCAACATGACAATCTTCATTCTTTGAGTTTGCGAAAAGTGGCTAGTCAAATTGGCTATGTGCCGAGTACCTTAATAAATATTTTTGGCAGTTATCAGTATTTATTATTGGCTGTATCAGAACAGACTTTGGTGAATCTATCTACGGTGCTGCAAGGGTTAACACTGCAAGCGCCGATAACGAATATTCAAAATATGGCGATGGCTTATAGTGATTTTGCTCTACAACATAAAAGCTGTTTTCGGTTGGTGTTTGAATTAACGATGCCAGACGATCAGCCTTTACCGCAAAACCACACCACGATTGTTAAATCATTATTTGCTTTAGTGGAGTCGCAATTACGCAGTTACTTTACAGGCATTAATGAACCACAAGCAGAATTGATGAGCCGAGTGCTTTGGGGCGGTATTCATGGGTTAACGACTTTAGCCTTAGATGAAAAGCTATTTGCAACCCACAATGACTTACACACTATGTTGTGCAGTCATGTACAAGGATATATTGCTGGTATAAGCAAAACAGGGAGTTTGCATGATATTAACTAAACGCTTTTTACCTTATTTTGTGACCCTGTGTTTAGGGGCGCTAAATGATAACTTTTACAAAAATGTCTTGTTGTTACTGGTGACCTACAGTCAGCTTAATGCATTACCTATCGACGTTAACTTGTTTGTCAATTTAGCCGCTGGCGTGTTCATTTTGCCATTTTTCTTGTTTTCAGCTCATGCGGGTATCGTGGCTGATAACATGAACAAAGCAAAATTGATCCGGCGGTTAAAGCTTTTAGAGCTAATAATCATGTCCACAGCGGCAGTCGCGATAATTAGCCAGAGTTATATGGTGATGTTGTTTCTGTTGTTTTTAACTGGTAGCCAATCTGCTTATTTTGGTCCGGTTAAATATTCATTATTACCGCAAGCGCTGAGCGAGGCCGAATTAGTCAAAGGTAATGCCTTAGTTGAAATGGGCACCTTTTTGTCGATTCTTATTGGTACATTAAGTGCCGGCTTAGTGGTAGCGAATGAAAACGGTTTAACCTGGGCAGCGATTATTGTGTTGGTGCTTGCTGTGGCGGGCTATCTTTCCAGCCGAGCAATTCCTTCTTTGCCTGCACAAGGTGAACTTAATCCGAATAAGTTTTCTCTATTTTCTGGTACCTTAAGCTGTATTAATAAAGCACGTGAAACAAAGTCAATTTGGATGGCAATTTTAGCCATCAGTTGGTTTTGGTTTTTAGGTGCCACATATCTGACTCAGTTTCCTAATTTTGCCAAGTTGCATTTGCACGCTGATGCTACCGTCGTGTCTTTGTTGTTGGCGTTGTTTTCTGTCGGCATTGCCGTTGGCTCTTTTGTGTGTGAACGTTTTTCGTTTGGCCATGTTGAACTAGGTCTGTTGCCGTTTGGGGTATTGGGACTCAGTGTATTTAGCTTCGACATGATAGGCGCAATCCCGCTACAGGTGGTTGAGCCTGGTTTTGTGTATAGCTTTGAGTCTTTTATTAGCAATGCTCAGCATTATCGAGTCATGATTGATCTGTTTTTGGTTGGGTTAAGTGGTGGGGTATTTATTGTGCCCTTGTATGCGTTTATTCAAACCCGCGCAGAAAAACAAGAGTGCGCTCAAGCCATTGCGGCTAACAACATTATTAATGCGTTGTTTATGGTGGGCTCTGCAATACTCTCAATCGTATTACTCGGGGTATTAAATTGGACAATTCCTGAGTTATTTATGTTAATTGGCATAATGAATTTAGTGGTATTGTTGTATGTTTACTCACAGGTGCCTGAGTTCACCCAGCGGTTTATCAGCTATTTGCTCAGCCACGTGATGTATCGCGTTAATGTGAATGGCAGAGAGCACATTCCGGCGCAAGGAGCAGGGATCATTGTCAGTAACCATGTGAGTTATGTTGATGCATTAATCATTATGGGAGCTTCAACGCGGCCTATTCGGTTTGTAATGGATAAGTCCATCAGCGAAATTCCACTTTTAAGGTACTTATTTAGGCATGCAGGGGTGATTCCTATCTGCTCACCTAAAAAGTGTGAAGCCACTTATCAAAATGCATTTGAACAGATCCACCAGGCATTAGCCAATGACGAGCTGGTGTGCATATTTCCAGAAGGCCGGTTAACGCCAGACGGTGAAATAGGTGAGTTTAGACCAGGAATTGAAAAGATATTACAGCGTGACCCAGTACCCGTAATACCACTTGCACTCAAGGGGTTATGGGGCTCGTACTTTAGTCACAAAGGTGGCCACGCACTGACGACCAAACCTACTCGTTTTTGGTCTCGCGTGAAAGTGAATATCACCGCGCCCGTAGTGGGAGAGACAACTAGCCGCATGGCATTGCAACAGCAGGTGACACGGCAATTCGACATTAACCGGTAGATAAAAAAAGGCCATCTTGGGTTAATCAAGATGGCCTTTTTAGTGTTACTTCACTTACTGGGCGTAAGCTGCGGTTAAGCTTTTCCATTGACGCTGCCTTTCTAAAAACTGGCTGCGTAAGTGTTGCACTTGTTGTTTAAGATTATGATCGGCTAATTGTTTACGTTTGGCTTCAATTAAGCTCTTTTTCGCTTGATAGTATTCAAGTAAATGTTGCTTCATTAAATCGTATTCAGCTTGAAACTTTTCAACAATTTCATCGCAGTTAGGTAAATGTGCTACCTGATTTTGCGCTTGCAAAAGTTGCATCTGCAAACGTGCACTTTCAATACGCTCTTGCGGCACTTTTCGAAGGTTAGTCGCTAAGCCAACCCAGCTCATCGCTTTGATTAACCATTTGGTTGGATCGTAATCCCACCACTTAATGCCATTACGATAATCGTTTTCAAAAATATGGTGAAAATTGTGATAGCCCTCGCCATATGTTAATAACGCTAAAAAGGCATTATCACGCGCAGTGTTTTTATCTGTGTACGGCTGTTTACCCCAAATGTGGGCTAAGGAGTTAATAAAGAAGGTGCAGTGATGTACTACCACTAAGCGTAATAAACCTGCCATTAACACCATAGACAGTATGTCACCGTTTAACCAACCTAAAAATGCTGGCAAGCCAATGTTCATCAAAATGACTAAAGCTAAGTAGTGTTTATGCTGCCACATAACGATACGGTCGTTTTGTAAGTCGCGTACGTTATTGTAATCGCTGTAACGACTGGCTTGGTATTCACGTAGCATCCAACCTATGTGGCTATACCAAAAGCCCATTTTAGCCGAGTACGGATCTTTATCATTATTATCAACATGTTTGTGGTGTATACGATGGTCACTACACCAATGTAAAGCACTGTTTTGCAGTGCTAATGCGCCACCTAACGCGTATAAAAAACGAACCGCAGGGTGGGCCTTATATGCTTTATGGGACCATAATCTATGGTAGCCGGCGGTAATCGATAAACCACTAGCGTAAGCAAAAACAACAAATGCAATCCATTCAATGCCGTCAAAGCCATGGGTGAAGCCACGCCAAGGGATTAATACCACAGCGCCAATTAAGGTAATGGCAAATAGCAGGGTATTAAGCCAAATGATTGGAGGTTTTTTCATTTAATAAGATTCCAATAATAGGTTATAGCAAGTTGAGCGTACATTTGTACGCTAATTTAACTTAGTCGATAGGGACGGGTCAAGTTTAACAGGGCTGTGTTTCTGTTTTAAAAACGGTATTATCTGTTGCTAAATGTTGACTGAATGGATTAGTAAATGGGTGTTAGAGCACAACAAAAGGAAAAAACGCGTCGTGCATTAGTGGATGCAGCTTTTAATCAATTAAGCGCAGAACGCAGTTTTTCGAGTTTAAGTTTGCGTGAAGTTGCACGCGAAGCAGGTATTGCTCCCACTTCTTTCTATCGTCATTTTAAAGACATGAACGAACTTGGCTTAACCATGGTTGATGAAGGTGGTTTAACCTTGCGCCAAATGATGCGCAAAGGTCGTCAACGCGCAGAAGCCGGTGGCAGCGTCATCCGTATTTCAGTCGATACCTTTATTGAAGTATTAGAATCTAATCCAAACGTATTTCGTATTTTATTGCATGAACGCTCAGGAACATCTGCCGCGTTTAGAGCTGCAGTTGAGCGTGAGATTGAACATTTTATTTCAGAGCTCGCGCATTATACAGAGGCGCAAGCCAACCGCACGCCAGACCTTGCCCGAGCACAGGCAGAAGCATTAGTGATTTTAGTGTTCAATGCTGGAGCATCGGCGTTAGATTTAAAACGCAGTGAGCGAAAGGCATTAGCTGATCAGCTTGTATTACAGCTGCGGATGGTGGCAACGGGTGCAGAAGCGTTACAGCAAAAAATGGACAATCGTACCTAAGAGTTTTCAGTATTGTAGATACAACGAGGGCGCAATGAATGCGCCCTTGTTGTATCTAGTAAATCGCGCTGAGTTATTTACGCACAAGCAATACACCTGACTCCATATGGTCGGTATATGGGAATTGGTCAAATAATGCAAAGCGGCTAATTTCATGGGTTTCGCTTAGCGTAAGCAAGTTGTCTTTTAAGGTTTCAGGATTACACGATATATATAAAATTCGCTCATAGCCCTGTACTAACTTTAACGTTTCCGGGTCAATACCTGCGCGTGGCGGATCAACAAAGATGGTATTGCAATTATAACTGTCTAAATCAATTCCTTCTAAGCGTCGATATTGACGTTTCTTCGCCATCGCGTCGCTAAAGTCTTCTGCCGACATACGAATAATCTGAACGTTATCTACTTTATTGATAGCAATATTATATTGAGCAGCATCAACAGATGGCTTAGCTAATTCCGTAGCTAATACTCGGTTAAAGTTTTGTGCCAATGCAATCGTGAAGTTGCCATTGCCACAATACAGTTCCAGTAAGTCACCTTGGCTTTGTTTAGTCGCATCAATCGCCCATTCGAGCATTTTTACTGATACTTTTGCATTCGGCTGAGTAAAGCTGTTTTCAATTTGCTTGTACTGTAATGTTTGTTGATTAACCGTTAACGACTCGACCACAAAGTCTTTGTCTAAGTCGATTTTTTGCTTGCGAGCTCGGCCAATAATATTGATATTAAACTGTGTCGCTAACTTAGCTTTTAATTGAGTTGCTTGCTCGCGCCATTCATCATCAAGCTGACGATGATAGAGCAGTGACACTAAGATCTCACCACTAAGCGTTGACAAAAAATCTATCTGAAATAGCTTGTGACGTAATGCTGGATTAGGCTTTAATTCTTCTATAATTGCCGCCATCATTTGATTAATCAGTAACCCTGCTGGTAAATATTGGTCACAACGCACTTTTGCATTCAGTGCTTTATCAAACATGTAGTAATATAAGTCATCGCCTTCATGCCACATTCTAAATTCGGCACGCATACGATAATGCATTGGTTCAGAAGCAAAGATTTCTAGCGCTGGAGGATTGAAATCGGCAAAGGCCTGTTCAAGCTTGATGCGCTTTTGTTGTAATTGTGCATCGTAGTTTTTAGGATCCATTGCAGCTAAATTCATATCGTCCACCTAAGGCTGTAAAAAAGGGCGCAAATATTATACTAAATGACACTGATGTCTAGTATTACGCGCCTAATGATAAAATGACATAACCATAAATATTGAGCAGATTCATCTTTGGAGCCCATATTGTCTGGACCTATATTAGTATTTGATTCTGGCATCGGCGGATTGTCGGTCATGAGTGAAATTAGAAAACAGCTACCTCAGCATGACTATTGCTATCTGTTTGATAATGCCCGTTTGCCATATGGCAACTTGTCAGAACAAGAGCTGATCAGTGGTTGTGTTGCATTAATAACCCAGCAAGCTAAACGCCTCAATGCCAGTATAGTGATCGTTGCATGTAATACTGCAAGTACACTCGTACTGCCTCAATTGCGCCAGTCACTTACGATTCCAATTGTTGGCGTTGTTCCTGCAATCAAACCTGCAGCAATGTTATCGCAAAAGAAACACATAGGATTGCTGGCTACACCAGGAACAGTGAAACGAGATTATACTCAAGAGCTCATCAATCAATTTGCTGAAAATTGCCGAGTCGAGTTGTTTGGAACATCTGAACTTGTGTTATTAGCCGAACAACATGTAGCACGTCAAACTATCGACAAAAATAAGTTGAAAGCTATCCTGCAACCAATTATTGAATCTGATATAGATGTATTGGTATTAGGTTGTACACACTTTCCGATGATCGCTACTGAAATTAGTGATTGCATAGGGCCAGGAGTGACATTATTAGATTCGGGTGAGGCAATAGCGAAGCGGGTCAGGTTTTTGCTTTCGAAAGAACATGACGGCAGTAAGCAATTACAAACATGTTACACAGCAGAAATTAGTGAAGGGCTTAAAGAAGCATTAGTCGATTATGGCTTTAGTGATTTTTCGCTGGTAACCATAACCGACTAACGATATCGCTAGCTCACTTATTACGAATTCTGGCTATTATCAGAGTCAGATTCTTGTGATTTAGCTTCTCTTACTTTTAAAGTACGTTCTTGGAAGCTGTAGTCATTCAGTTTGGCCATTGCCTTTTGAGCCCCAGCTTCAGACATTTCAACAAAACCAAATCCTTTACGACGACCCGTCTTGCGGTCACGAACCAAACGCACCGAGTTAACCGGACCATATTCACCAAATAAAGCTTTCACTTCACCTTCGTGCACACGGTAAGGTAAGTTACCTACATACAGTGTCATCGTTGGACCAACATAAGGTTCATCAGCAGAGTTTGCTGAACTTGTTGGCATAAAGGTAAAAATCAACGTTGCCACTACTACACCAGCAATAAACGCTACAGAAGAAGATGCACCGCCAAACTGAGAAAAAACAAAAGCGCCAAGAAGCGCCGCAATCAAAACAATCACGAATGATTTCTGCATAAAATAATCTCTAATGAATATAAAAATGATAAATAACTGTTAAAAACCGTTACATAGTAATTAAATTTTGCCAGATACACCAGACTGCTGTTGAAAAATTGAGCTCAAAATTAACTTAAATATCAGAAATAACCATTTTGTGATCTAGCTAAAGGTGCTTCTTTAAGCAAAAAACTCAAAAAAGAAACGATCTGAACAAAAGTTCAACGTTCAAAACTATTATTAATTAAAAGCGCTTGCACTAAATCTTAAGCTGCCTATAATGCGCATCCACTGACACGGCAGACAGCGAAAGCAAAAGCCGGTGAGTGTTATCAAGCTACTGAGGTAGTGAAGATAACGGCAAAAAGAAGTTTGAAAAAACACTTGACGCCATAAAGGGAATGCGTAAAATACGCAGCCCTGACCTACTGAAACGGTCAACGCTCTTTAACAATTTATCAAGTAATCTGTGTGGACATTCACAGGTATTGAGTTATTCGAAATTGTCTTCTTGTTCTTCGGAATGTAGGCAATCAAAAAATTTAAATCTCAATGCATCACCTTAGGGTGTTGAATGTTCATACTAAAGACAAAAGCTAGTTTCATTAATTTGAAATTAGCGCATGTACATACAGTAAGAATTCATTGAGCAGAACTTTCGGGTTCGAAAAAAACTTTAATTGAAGAGTTTGATCATGGCTCAGATTGAACGCTGGCGGCAGGCCTAACACATGCAAGTCGAGCGGTAACAGAGAGTAAGCTTGCTTACTTTGCTGACGAGCGGCGGACGGGT
>NZ_BMQV01000013.1 GCF_014648295.1 Shewanella saliphila | reverse complement strand
GATTGTTAGTATGAAACATGAGAGTTACCTTTTTGGTTTTGATTAAAAGATTCGACACCTTTATCAAAACGGGTAACTCTCACTTTTTCAAGTTGAATGTCAGATCAAGTCGAGACTAATACATCTCAATCAACAAATTCATCTACTTCGTATGTCTGTGAGCTGTCAAATCGCCGTATTCTTAGCAATAAAGCATGCAAACACATATTGAGGCTTTCTTAGTGTGATTTTTCTGAAAAAAATAACGCTTTTCATTTTTTTGAAAATTAACATCCCACCCAGCTTTGCAGATTGCTCAGCCTTTCTGGTTAATAATAAATGCTCAGATTTGGTAAACCTCGAGTTTTCGAGTCACTTTCTATTTTCCATAATATGGTTCAAATCTTTATTGAGACTTAACCTTCAGATACACAAGGGGTTGAATCGAAGATAGATAGTGGCAGGTGCAGATGAGTCAGCGAGTGTCCAAAACAGGGATGTTTTGGTTAAGCCCACATGGACGTGCTTGCGGCGTCTCGCTTAATCATTTGCACTTTCACAGCCTTGTTATCGTGATATTCGCAACGGCTTGTAAATTACCTGCGGCAGGCTATGAGTTCAAATCAAAACCAACACCTGGATCCCGGCTCAAAAGCGTTGCCGGGACGACGAGAAGGGGGCTAACAAGCTTTGGTCCACCAAAAACGAGTTGGTCTTAACTTTCAAATACCCAAATTCAACTCTGAACTTGAGGCCGTTGAAGACTTTTTACACAAGAATACGTGAGCTAGCCATGGCCTTTACTTGTGATACCCAAAACACTTCGTGGGGTAGACCCTCCCACAAGCAACAGCTGCTTGGAACCTGAAAAATTAACATGCCACCTGCCTTTCTGGTGAATAATAAATGCTCAGATTGGGTAAGCCTCGAGTTTTCGAGTCACTTTCTATTTTCCATAATATGGTTCAAATCTTTATTGAGACTTAACCTTCAGATACACAAGGGGTTGAATCGAAGATAGATAGTGGCAGGAGCAGATGAGTCGGCGAGTATCCAAACAGGGATGTTTTGGTTAAGCCCACATGGATGTGCTTGCGGCGTCTCGCTTAATCATTTGCACTTTCACAGCCTTGTTATCGTGATATTCGCAACGGCTTGTAAATTATCTGCGGCAGGCTATGAGTTCAAATCAAAACCAACACCTGGATCCCGGCTCAAAAGCGTTGCCGGGACGACGAGAAGGGTGCTAACAAGCTTTGGTCCACCAAAAACGAGTTGGTCTTAGCTTTCAAATGCCCAAATTCATGAGGCCGTTGAAGACTTTTTACACAAGAATACGCGAGCTAGCCATGGCCTTTACTTGTGATACCCAAAACACTTCGTGGGGTAGACCCTCCCACAAGCAACATCTGCTTGGAACCTGTAAAATTAACATGCCACTCAGTCTTGCAGATTGAACAATAATTGAATAATAAATGCTCAGATTTGGTAAGCCTCGAGTTTTCGAGTCACTTGCTATTTTCCATAATATGGTTCAAATCTTTATTGAGACTAAACCTTCAGATACACAAGAGGTTGAATTGAAAGTAAATAGTGGCAGGTGCAGATGAGTCAGCGAGTGTCCAAAACAGGGATGTTTTGGTTAAGCCCACATGGATGTGCTTGCGGCGTCTCGCTTAATCATTTGCACTTTCACAGCCTTGTTATCGTGATATTCGCAACGGCTTGTAAATTATCTGCGGCAGGCCATGAGTTCAAATCAAAACCAACACCTGGATCCCGGCTCAAAAGCATTGCCGGGACGACGTGAAAGGTGCTAACAAGCTTTGGTCAACCAAAAACGCGTTGGTTTTAGCCTTAAAATGTTCAAATTCAACTCTGAACTTGAGGACGGAATGGCAAGGGCTATCCAAAAGAGGATTGCTGTTAATCCCCTTTTGGCTAGTGCAGGGTGGAACCATGTGAACTTAAGTGTTTGTGGTCATGAGCCATAAGTCAAAAATACAAACTCCTGAATGCCGTGGCGACGCGAAGCTAGCTAACAGGTTATAGACATCGACGTTATTGATGGGGTTGTGCCACCAACGCTAACAGTTGTGGTAAAAACTCATTGTCTAATTGGGCTATTTCAGCTTGCTCAGTCAACACGTCATGCAAGATTTTCTCGTCGGTTAACGGATTGGCTAAAACGACTCTAAAGACTGTGGTGTGCTGTCTGAAATACTGTGCAGGTTGAATACGTGTACGGGATACAAATGACTTACCTTGCTCACGCTGATGCTTTTGAATAAATTGGGTTAAGCCGTCGATAAGCTCATTGATTTGGGCGACTAGCGCCTTATTATTGTTTGCTACAGCGTTGTTGAGCAACTGCTGAATGGTGTTGGGAATAAAGCGATACGTTAATAAACATAGCTCAGGCTCGGTAACCAATTCGAACTCTGGGTGTTGCTTGATAATAGAAGCAAAATAGCGGGCTTTTTCCAAACTATTATTAATTAAAATCTCGTAGCCGTCGCGGCCAATAATCTGTAGGCAAGCATGCACTAACATAGCCATACCTGGGCGTGAACCTTCAAGGGTGTGACTGCCTAAGTCTTTTGAGCCGACTCGTAAGATATATTCTGCATGATGCACAATGGAATTAGCCAGTTCTGGGTCTTTAAATAACACCATCCCGGCGCCCATAGGCACATACATTTGTTTATGGGCATCAATGGTGACGGAATCCGCTAACTCTATGCCTTTCAGTAAATGACGGTATTTGTTAGATAACAGGCTTGCACCGCCCCAAGCTGCGTCAACGTGGAAATGACATTGTAACTCTGCAGCCAGTTCTGCTAGTTCTGTTAACGGGTCAACATTACCGGTTTCTGTGGTACCGGCAACGCCAACAATGGCCATCACCTTAATATTTTGCGCCGCAAGAGTGTTAGCGGCTTGGCGCATAGCCTCGACATCGACTTTATTATTTTCATCGGTTGCGATACTGATAATATTGTCGCGGCCAATGCCCAGTAAATCAGCTGTTTTGCCTAAAGAGTAATGTCCACGCTCGGACACTAAAATCGCTAAATCGTCAAAACCATAAAAACGCAGAGCTTTAGGCATACCTTCGCGTGTGATCCCTTTAAAGTCACCTTGTGGTTTGAGCAAACGGTTACGGGCTATCCATAATGCGGTGATGTTTGCCACTGTGCCGCCTGAACAAAAAGCACCAAGGGAATGATTGGCACTGTGCATCCATTGATCATAAAAGTTGCCGGGCTGTTGATACACTAAGTGATGCATCATGCCTAGCACCTGACGCTCTAGCGGGGTAAAGGCTTTTGATGTTTCAATTTTAACTAAGTTTTGATTAAGCCCAACCATCATTTTAGATAACGGCAACACAAAATAAGGTAGGGCTGAGGTCATATGACCAATAAAACTGGGCGCTGCGGTATGGACCGAATGAGCCACCAAATTTTGCATGATTTCGTCAGCGTAGTCAGAGACAAATGTAGGATCTACTGGAATTTGATGAGCATTAAAGTCTGTTTCGATTTCTGATAACGGTTTTTCTAACGCGGCAATGCTATTGCCTAAAAATCCGGCTAAGTCTTGAGATAACCTTTGTTCAATAATGCTTAACGTCGAGGAGGCGTCTTCTGGCGCGGTAAAGATACGCAATAAACTGTCTGCAGAAGCCTGAGCTTGACGGGTGATTTTTGAGGTCATTTTACTTGCCGTTGTAATGAAAACTTCGTTCTATAGCTAATGACTCATGGGTAAAAACGGCCACGATGCCTATGGGACGAAAAGAGGGTGCTAACTTTACTTTAAGCCTTGCATTGCTTCAAGTATTTATCCTGTTCGCCCTAAATTACAGCGATAAAAAAACGCCTAACACAAGGGTGTTAGGCGTTTTGAGTTATCGGCAAATAAGGGATTAAATCCGGTTAAGAGATAATGACCAAACTGCTGCAATGTTTTGCGCTGTGTGAGTAAGGTTTGTTTGCGCCTCTATCAAAACCTGCTCTAGCGGCTGTAATGACGGAATAATAGGAAATATCGCTTTCATCCCTTGCTCTAAAATGGCGTCTGCACCATCACCTAAACAGCCAGCAATGCCGATAACAGGTACATTGTATCTTTTAGCGACATTGAGTACGCCCATAGGCGTTTTACCAAACACAGTTTGCCCATCAAGGCGACCTTCGCCGGTAATGACTAAATCGGCATCCTGACAATGTTGTGCGAGCTGAACCGTTTCAGTCACGATGTCGACGCCAGGTTTTAAGGTTGCAGCGAGTAATGCCATAACCCCAAAGCCCATGCCGCCAGCAGCACCTGCACCCGCTTGATGTTCACAGCCGAGTTTTATGTACGGTGAATCTTGACGATTAATCACATTAGCAAAGTGAGCCAAAGCTTGGTCGAGCTGCTCCACCATTAAGTGAGTAGCCCCTTTTTGAGGGCCAAAAATAGCGCTAGCCCCTCGAGGGCCACATAACGGATTATCGACATCGCAAGCGACTTCAATCTTGCATTCACTGATACAAGGATGAAGCAATTCAAGGTCGATATTATGCAGTGTTGCTAATGCCGCACCACCCAAAGCAATGTTGCGGCCATTAACATCAGTTAACTTAGCCCCAAGCGCTTGTATCATACCTGCGCCAGCGTCATTGGTGGCACTGCCACCCAGGCCTAAAATAATATGCTTGATACCATTGTTAAGTGCATCGGCTATTAACTCACCCACACCGTAACTGGTAGTCAGCAGAGGGTTACGCTGAGTTGTTGAGACTAAATGAAGCCCTGATGCCGCAGCCATTTCAATCACGGCGGTGCGGCGGCTATTGGCATCAGTCTGTCCAAGAATGCCGTAAAATGCTTCAACAGGTTCACCTAATGGGCCTGTGACTTGGCATTCTACAATTTGTCCACCTGTGGCATCGACCATTGCTTGCACTGTGCCTTCGCCACCATCGGCCATGGGCACTTTGCAATATTCTATATTAGGGAAAACCTGCTTAAATCCCTGTTCAATGGCGTTAGCAACCTCAAGTGCACTAAGGCTTTCTTTAAACGAGTCTGGTGCAATAACGATTTTCATAATAATCTCTATTAAGGGTTACAGTAAAAATAAGCTGAGGATGTACACAACAATCATTGCGGTGACACCCTGGACTAAGGTTGCTGCAGTTTGTGCGCGGTAAGCTTGTTTAACGCTCATGCGGCTAAATTGGGTTACAACCCAAAAGAAGCTGTCATTGGCGTGTGATACTGTCATTGCGCCAGCACCAATCGCCATCACGGTCAGTACGCGGCCCATTTCAGAGTCTAGGCCAATATCACCAAGTAATGGTGCCACTAACGCTGAGGTTGCAACTAGTGCCACGGTTGAAGAACCTTGAGCAGACTTTAAAGCACTGGCAACAATGAATGGCATAAATATACCCACACCTAATGCCGATAAGCTGCTACCTAAAAATGCGCCAATTTCAGTGGCTTTTAATACCGAACCAAATGCACCACCGGCACCGGTGATCAGTAAAATTGGTGCAGCAACCACAAGCCCCTGGCTGATACGTTCACTAAACTCGGCAATTTTTTTATCGCTTTTCAAGAGAAATAGCGACAATAGTAAACCAATCATTAAAGCGTTAACTGGCTGGCCTAAAAATACTAATATTGAGAATATGCTTTCTTCGCCAAGTGGTTTAGAAGGGAAGTTGGCTATCGACCCTAGGCAAATGAGTAAAATTGGCACAAAAATAGGGGCAAATGCTTTGGTTGGGCTTGGTAGTTTACCGTAAGCACTTTTAAGGTCATCGAGTTGATCAAGTTGTTGATTTAACTCTTCTGCGCCTTCACCATCTGGCTCTTCATTTTTAAATCTATTTGCCCATAACATGCCGGCGAATGCGGCGATTGCAGCAACAAATACACCCACAGCAATGACTAAACCTAATTGTGATTCTAGGCCTAAGTTACCTGCAGCAGCAATGGGACCGGGTGTTGGCGGTACAAAAGTATGAGTTGCATACAGGCCTGTCGCTAACGCGACACTCATTGCCACGTTAGACACTTTCATGCGGCTGGCCATTGATTGCTTGAGCGAATTTAAAATAACAAAGCCAGAGTCGCAAAATACTGGAATAGACACCAGGTAGCCGATGATCGACATGGTTAACGTTGGAAAGCGTTGACCAAACAGTTTAATGACCACTTCTGCCATGGTAATTGCTGCGCCACTTTTTTCTAAAATGGTACCAATGATCGTCCCCAAGACAATCACTAAACCAATATAGCCTAAAATACCACCAAAGCCACCGGTGATGGTTTTAGCGATTTCTTGGCTAGGCAGTCCATAGGCAAAAGCCGCGATAAACGAGGCTAAGATCAATGTTAAGAAAGGGTGGAGTTTAAATTTAGAGGTGGCGACGACGATGAACGCAATCACGCCAAGTAGAATTAGTATTAGTCCCATATATTACTCGTTATTTATACCAATCACATTAATGCTTTATCGTGTTCTGGTTATCATAAGTTGTTCAATTTATGTCGGATTAATGTTTAAAGGGCTGGCCTTTAACACTAATGCTCGTCACTCAGAATGCTAAAAGCGTTAGGTTTGGCGAGAAGGTAAATCACTTTGTTTACGGCAAAGTGACTCAAGCTAACCACTGCAAGGTATATTGGCTGCCACTAACAAAGAGTGTGTCTTTATTGGTGGCGCGATTATGCAGAGATTAGGCTCACGAAAAGCCAAATTTGACGATGCCTTCAAGCCTCCGTATTGATTAACTTAATTTGAATCCCCATTACATGATCAAGTCATTAGTACGGTTGGTATTATTATTGTTTGAAGGTAGAAAGTACTCAATAATAGTAAATCATTAAGCTTAAATAGCTTTGTTCGTTTGCACCAACTGAATGGCTATTAATATTGAGTTGTTGTGCGTTTGCACAAAATTAAGCGTAGGCGAGTTATTCAGGCTGATGGATTAATTGACCTAGGTATAAACTGAGTAAGCCATTGAAATTATGCAAGTCTATATTAGTAATCGATTGTATTTTATCAAGGCGATAGCGCAGGGTGTTTCGATGAATAAACAAGCTTTTGGCACAAGCCTGTAAATCACCTAAATGTTCTAAGTAAGCGGCTAAGGTTTTTTGCAGTTGTTGGTTGTGATCAGCTTCGATCAATTTTTGATACGGGCCAGCAAGGGCATTACCACGCCAATGATGACGCAATCCTGAAAGCAGCACTTGTAAGCTGTAGTCTTGATATAAATATTTGCTCTTATTGGGGTGGTATTTTTTACCTATGTCGAGTGTTTCTTTAGCAGTGCGGTAAGAATATGTAATGCCTAAGTCACCGCTAAAATAATGCCCCAATGAGATATGCAAGCTCAGTTGCATATTGGCCGGTAAACGTTTGAGTAACTTATCTATGCGTTGGCTTTCAAGTTCAGGGTCAAATTGCTTACCGTCTAAAAAAGCCGGCTTTAAAATGACAAGTTGGGTTAATGATGTCATGGCGATTAAGTTATCGCGCATAGGGTGTTGCAATAAGTACATCACTTGTTTGAGTGCTTGATTGTCTTGCTGAAAAGACGGGTTGTTGCTGTCTAATTCAATAATAGCAGCCACTCTTGGCATCGATAAATCAATGCCTAATTGTAATGCCCATTGTTTTAGCGAGGGTAGTTCAGCTTCGCTGGCGACAATAAACTGCGAGATAAACTCTTCTTTTTGTCGGTTTTGCCATTGGAGTTGTTCTTGAAGGTTTGCTTGTTCAACAATCATTTCGGCGGTCATTTTTAGTAACTCACCATAATGACTCAAGCTTTCTGGCTCACCTGTTATGCCTATCACGCCAACCACTTGCCCTTGATAATGTAACGGCAAATTAAGCCCAGGTTTAACGCCGTGCAGTGTTGAGGCAATAGCTTGGCTAATTTCGACATTGCGATTTTGGCTGATGGCTAATAATGCACCTTCATGGATGGAACCAATTCGGTGTTTTTCACCTGAGCCGAGGATCACTGCCTGAGCATTCATGACATTGATATTGTGGCCGATTATTTTCATGGTTCGGTCGACAATCTTGTTCGCAATATCCGTATCTATTTGAAGCATAATGCCCTCGAGTGCTCCTCTATTAGTGTTATTAAGAGGTCGTTAATAATTAAGCTATTTTTGTCAACGCGACACCATGCTGATCGTTTGTTTGATGGCGGGTTATATCATCACAACCGCCGCAAAGCAGACAATGCATTTTATGATAACGTATGTTGGATAGAGAGTGGCAATCAATGTAAAAAAATATGCTGAGTGTCGCTTGGCGGGGAAGAGAGGCGATAAAATGTGGGCAACATCCTTTTGCCCAAATTTCAATCACAAGTCATTCGGTTGTTAATATAATGTAAATGCCGGCGAGTTTGCAAGTGTGATATTGCGAGTAAAAAAATACCAGCATCTAAAAATGCTGGTATTTAATAAGCGAAGCTGCACGTGATTATTTCTCGTGATGGTCACTAAAGACCGTCATAAGAGACTGCGACTATAAGCGATAAGTCATACTTAACATGACCATATGCGCCGTGTAATCATGATCTACATCGCCAAAGCTGACCACATTCCAGATGGTGTCTGCACTGATGTCATTAGATTCGTCATTATCAAGATAGTTTTCCATTTGGTAGTCAACACGTATACTCATCTTGTCTGTGGCTTGATATTCACCATATAAGTTAAGGTTATGCACTTTTGCAAAGTAGTCGCCGTAATCACCGGTTACTCCTTGGCTGACTTGAGTGGTACTGTCAGAGTCTGAATAAGTGTAATCTAGGCCGAGCTTGAGTCGACTGTCCATTAGGTTTCTGTAACTGATACCAGCGCCAATATAATCAATGGTGTCTTCAATATCAGCCTGCCAGTTTGCGACACTGAAACTTGAGCTGCCCGATTGTTCAGACTCAATGGTTTGATGGTTATAAAACGCATTGAGTGATACATCGGCATTGACGGCATAATGGACATTGACATCATAATAGGTGTCAGTTGACTCCGTTAAACCAATCTTGGTGTCGGTGTAATCGTCTAGAGAGTAACTAACACCAAAGTCGACGGTTAAATCTGTTAATGGCGTATGACTCAACCTAGCTTCAATTTGACTGCGGTCACGATCGGCAAGATAGTAACGACGTAATAGGGCGTTTTGTTCAGTAGATGAGGTTTCAGATGCTTGATATTCTGAGCCATCGCGTTGGCTGAAGCTGCCTTTAAACCACATATTCCATTTGTCAAAACTGTTTACCTTTACACGCGCCCACAGATTATTTTCGTCGGTGATTTCTCGGTCTTGGTAACTGCGCTCATCCCGCTCAAAGTCGTAACCGGCGTCCAGTTTAATCCCTTGGGTGATCCGGTAGTCAGCCGACAGTTTTGCTCTGTGTGTGGTTAAATCGTAAGGTGTGTTGTATTCCGCTTCACCTGTTACATCATTGATGCTGATTTGAGTCCATTGTTGTATTTGAGTTTTATTGTCTCTGTCGTTGTAATCATAACTACCACTGACTCGCCACTCACGGTTAAGTCGGCTCGTCGCTTTTAAGGTCACGCCGGTGATATCGACTTTGGCATCGATACTGTCTGCCGGTAAGTCATAGCCATAACCTATACTGGTGAGTGATTGGTCTTGGGTCATTTGGCCAACCAGTAAACGACCGCTTAGGTTTGTTTTAGCTAGGTTGTATTGACCTAATAAAGACACAGTATGCGCTTCGTTATCTGGGTCTAATGACATATAACCGCTTGTTTGAGCACCAAAGGTTGGGTTAAACGCACTGTCGAAACCAAGTTGGCTATTGTCGTTTTTAAATACTGAACCTGTGTAATTTAGGCTAGTAAACCAGTTGTCACCTCTGAGCTTAATCCCAGCATTTAAGATGTCGGTTGTATAATCAACGGGCTCGGCTAACATCATCGATTGGTTATAAATACTACCTGATGTTGTTTTAGTGCCAGTTTTTTCTTCACGTTGAAAATTCACATAAGTCGTCAATAGTGATTCTGATTGGTACTCTACACCCATGCCATAGCGGTCGCGGTTTAACGATAGCTCTAACGGATTTAAGCTACTGTTGAGCATCGTCATGTCAGAGCTTGAACCTGCTGTTTCCCAATTATCTGGTAGGGTAAGGTAGTCGCTACCGATTTGCTGATACGGGCTTAGTGCACTGTTTGATTCATAATGAGCAAATGTGCGGTAATTGACATTGATGTTGTACACACCTTGTTTGCCGACATCGATGTCCATGCGACCATTGTCCATACCCAGGTTATGAGCATCAACATTGGCTTGATAACCTTCTTCGCCGCGATAACGAATATCAGCATCCACTTTGCCTGAAACTTCATTGCTGCTGTTAAATGCATTAGCTGAATAAATATCATCTTCGCTGTTGTATGCAATACCTGCGCTAATACTGCCGGTTGTGCCGGTTTCGACCACGCAGCGTTTACATTCCCAGGCGTCAAATTTTACCGAATCTGTTTTTGCGTCTGCTAGGCCATAACCTTGTGCTAGCACGCCAAAACTGCAACTAGACAATAGGGCTAAGGTGATGAGGTTTATTTTTGTATTCATGTTGTTATCTCCTTAGCGCTGCAATAACTTGCCAGATGGATGGTTAGAACCATGTACTTGGCTATGGCAGTTTAAGCAACTACGGCCACCGGTAAATGCATTGTCATTAACCGAAGAACCCATACTGGTATTGCCAAAATAAGCACTGCTTGTATGACCGTCGCCAGAGTGACATTGCTGACATAATTGAGGAGCACGAGTTTTTAGCATTGCATCGTTGACTGAACCATGAGGATTATGGCAATTAACGCAATTCTCGGTTACGGGTGCATGCTCCCACAGCTTTGGGCCACGTTTCTCGGCATGACAGCTATAACAGGTTTCATTGACGGTTGGTTGTACTAGGTCATCATCGCTTAAGCTGCCGTGTGGGTTATGACAGTCGCTACAGGTCATTTGGTTCCATTTCATTGGATGACTGCTGCGCTTGTTCATGTCAGCTTTTTGTTTGGTGTGGCAACTTGTACACACGTCCATTTCAGTTTGCTTTGACAATACTGGGTCGTGAGAGGCATGTACGCTATGACAAGAAGCACAGGCAACATCACCACTGGCATGGTGGCTGCTTTCCCATGACATACGCTTGTCGTCAGTATGACAGCTCATACAAACACTGTTTTGTTTGTCTGCCGCTAAGGTTGAATCTGGCCCAAAGGTAATCATTGGCTCTTTACCGCCACGATTATGTGAACCTAACGGTCCGTGGCATGCCTCACATTGTAGGCCGGCCATTGGGCTTTTTGATGAGTCGATAGCACCATGGACACCTTTAAATAGGTCCATGACTTTTTCTGATTTTTTATGGCACATTAGACAAGAGTCTGCGCCTTTAGGGGAATATTTACCTTCGGCAAACTTTTTATCAAGCGTGGCTTCAACTTCTGCTGGGGTCATGGTTGCATCCCATTTAGCAGCGTGTACTGGGTTTGATAAAAATAAGGCGGATGCCGTGAGGCTAAGTAAGGCAAACAATAGGGTATTGATTTGATTTGTGGTCTTCATAAGTAGACTTCCTAATTTGTCCATTTTGATGATCAACAGTTCGATAAAGTAAGTCATAGCATGGGAGAGAAGTCAGACTTCTCTCCCAATGAACAAATTAAAAATTTACTTGTGTGTGATTTTCAATGCTGGGTGCGTGGCAGTAGAAACACGTTTCGATTTGCGCAGCATCATTGGCTTCTTGGTAACTACCGTTAACAATAGCGCCTTGGCTAGTCGCATGTTGAGCGATGTCGTCAAAGCCATGACAAGATGCACACGTTGCAGTAATCGGTGTGGTATATAGACCTGCAGAAGTGGCAAGTGCACCTTTTACTTTGAACGCATCAAGGTTGAAGTCGTCATGGCATTGAGTACAGTCTTTAATAATGCCTTGTTCGCCATGCACGCTGTGCAGTTTCATTTCAAGCGCGCCTTGGTTGCCGCCTGAGGCGTAAGTGCCGTCTGGAGTATGACAAGTCACACATCCATCAACACCTACGGTAACTTCACCGTTTAGCTCACGACCTAGTTGTTCTGTCATGATAAAGCCTGCGTGGTAACCTTTATGTAGCTCAAAGGTTTCACCGTGGCAGCTTTCACATGCACTGAAGTTAACTGAATCAATATGGCGGTAGCTCGGGGTGTCACCAGATAATGTACCGTGTGCAAGTTCAGCTTTCATGCTGGTGGTGTCAACACCGTCTGCACAGTCAACAGCTTCGCTACCATCGTTACACATTTCTAGGCCGATAAAGCTAAACGCGGTATCGGTATCACCGCTACCAAAAGGCAGTGAGTCGATGTTGTAAACCAGTTTACCGTCAGTCACGCTAACGTCAGTTTGAAGCTCACCACCATTAACAAGGTCTTTAGTGATTTTAGCTAATCCACTACCTGGGCTTGCGTTGTATCCCATAATTGGGAAGTTAGGCCCAACGTTGGTAATGGTTTCGATACGTTGAATTTTGCTGATTAAGCTGCTTGCATCTATAGCGGTGCCGCTAGAGTCTGTAATAGTAAGCGACAAGGTTGCTGACATGTCGGCATCCGTTGCTTTGTTTGCAACAAGTGTTGCATCCATACCGTATAGGTTGATAAAGCTTTGTTTGTCGCTAAATGCTGAGATGTGTAATGTTTCGGTCCAGCTTGCATTATGGCAGGCAACACAGTTTGAGTTATCAGCTTGTTGTGAGTGACCATCACCTGCTTCAAAGTCAATCTCGGTATGACAGCTGCTACAGGTTTCCATAGTTGGAATGCGCGACCAGTTTTCCCATTCTGCTAGATCTTCAGATTCAACATGGCAATTAGTACAGTTGTCTTGCACAACGGCATAAGCTGCTTCTGCGCTTTTATCTAAATTGCGACCATACATTTTAGCGTCGTTGTGAACATTGTGAATAAGGTGACCAAAGTCGACTTGAACTTTATCTTTTTCGATGGCCATTTCGTTTGTGTGACAACTGAGACAGGTGGTTAAATCGGTATAGCTGTGGTAAATACTTTCGCCTTCAGCATGACAGGTATTACACGTGGCATCGCTGACAACGTTTTTAGTGTAAGTGGCTCCATTACCTTCACCGTCAAAGTCTTCGGTGATTTCAGCTCTAGGTGAGGTACTGACACCGTCAAGTAACGTTGAAGCGCTAGAAATAACGTTGTAGCGTTGAGTTAGTTCTGGGTTAAAGTTTTCGACGTCGATGGTAAAGGTATATTTACCGTTACCTAAATCAGTAAATGCGTCTTGTGAACCAATATATTGCCATTGCGCAGCATTACCTGCACCAGATGCGCCAGCTGGAATAAGCTGAACAACTTTTTTTATTTCTAATTCTGTTAGGCCGGCAATCGGTAAGTCACTTTCGTTAGTCGCAAACACCGTGACGGTAGGCTTGCTGTCTTGATAAGTCACATCGGTAATATCAAGGTTTAATGTTTGGATTGTTTCTGCTGGTTCGCCACCTGGATTACCTGCTTCGCCATCTTCACCGTCGCTACCGCTGCCGCAACCTGCTAGTGTCATTGATGCTGACATAGCAAGTAATAATGCAATTTTTGTGTGTTTTATATTCATCATATTGTCCCTGCAAAGGTCATCCATCTAACTTACTGGCAGTATGTTCTGCGATATTGATATCAGTTAAGTCGATGTTAATAATTTTCCCAACACTAATATTACTTTACAATCAACAAGACGTCTGTAAGGCGAACGCAATAGTGTGATGATGATCAGGCTATTATTAAAGGTATATATTAAATAATGCTTTAGAGTATATTAATTGTTCGTTATATAAAAAAGACCCCAATTAAAAATTGGGGTCTTTTGTTAGCATTTCTAGATTAATCAGATGTTAAATCTAAAATCCATGGCTCTCTGTTAGGCGAGTGGGTGTGTGGCACGTTGAACACATTTCAGCAGAACGTGTGCGCACATCTTCCTCACTCATACCGTCAACAATACCGCCGTTAGATTCAATATGTGACTCCGTTGATTCGGTAATGTACTTCTGGTGACAGCTTAAACATGCACCGGTATCAGAAGAGACCCAAACATCAGCACCAGTGTCAGTGTCACCATAGCGCCATACACGGTCTTCAGAACGACCTAAGGTGAACCCCTCTGTTGTGTGACATGTTGCACAGTCAGTTTTTAATACTGTGCCAGACTCAACACCTGCAACACTTAAGTAATGACCTTCAGCACTGTGCGCTTTAAACGCAAAGCTGGTCGATTTTCTACCGCCAGGGTAAGTGTCATCACTTCTCAGTGATTTATCTGGTGTATGACAGGTTTGGCAGTTAATACCATTGTCATAGTGATACACTTCTTGGTTGTGACAACCTTGGCAAGTTGTTGTATCAATGATGCTTCTGCGTTCTGCTGCTGTTTGAGTACTATCTACAGCATCTGCAGCCATAACAAACTGATAGGCACTGCTTTTAATTTCAACGGTGCGAACATCGTCAGTATCACATGAGGTTAATTGCACTTCAGGACGACCGTAACCGCCGTTGTTGTAACACGCGCTTACTGCTGACCAAAGTTCAAATGTTTTACCTACATAATCGCTTGGTAAGGTAACGTCGCTCCACACTAATGTCCAACTGTCGTCTTCATTGGCAACACCTTCGCTGAGTCTTAGGCGTCTTTGACTGTAACTTGCATCATTATAGGCAGGGTAATCGATGTCAGTGTCCCATGCCATTACAACGCGGCCACTCGTGTCGATAAACTCGGCAGCAATAACATTGGCTGACGCATCGGTAAATTGAACCTTGGTCGTGAATGCTCCATCAGCCGTTACGCTCGTATCGCTAAAGACGACATTCATGGTTTGGGTTTCGTTATACGCTGTCATCACATCGCCGTGGGCTTCTTGTGCGCTGCGTGCATAGCCATCTTCAATATGACATGAAGTACATTGGGTGCTTAAACCAACATGGTGCTCAGAGGCTGATTCTGTATGACAAGCAATACAGGCCGTATCGCTTAGGTTCGCGGTATATAATCCGGCATCTTGCGGGGCGTCAGTTCCTTCAACGTGACAAGCACTACAGTCAGCGGCGGGTTTTTGTGGATACATTACGTCGCCATAATCGTGTAATCCACCACCATAACCAATCACTTTATAAGGTGCGGCTTCTTCACCGGCAACGGTATAAGTCACGCGGTCTTGGCCTTTGTGAATCGCATGGATCATGTAAGTAAAGTCAACACTGTTACCTGTTTCAGGATCGCCTGATGTGGCGGTATGGCACGACGCGCAGTTTTCTAAATCAATACGACGACCACCGTGTAACTCAAGACTGTCAGGTTGGTGACAGGTGTAACAAGTCTCAATTGATACCACATCACGAGACGCGATATCTTCTGTTAGCCCTGTAGACGGTTGGAAATCATAATGAGCATTGGCAGTAACCAGAGGCTGTTGTAACTCAAGGGTAATACGTTGAGTATTATCCTGATTGTAGGTAATGGTTAATGGCTCAGTAATTTGACTAATATTGGTTTGGAATGTATAGCTGTAGGTACCATCTTCATTATCAACAAAACAAGTGTCACAAGCCGAAGCAATTTCTACTTCAGCTTGGTATTGCTCTGATGGGGTAATGTTGGTTTCATCATCAGGAATGTAGCTTGCCGTTGGTTGTTTTAATACATTGATATATGATTGCCACTGATAACCACGGTCGATTTCAGTATCATCTACAGTTTCTATAACAGGGGTTAATTGTGCAACGCCAAAGCGTAAGTCGTGATCTTTCGTTAACCCTAGTACTGCAACGCCATTACCATTTTTTAGGCTGAAAGTAACATTAACGCTACCTTCGGTGATGGTCGCATCGGTAAATGTGGCTTGTAATGTTGATGCACTGTCAATATCAACACCGATAATGCCATCAGTACCATCTTCGCCATCTGAACCATCACTGCCTCCACAGCCAGATAGTGCAAAAGCAAGAAGCCCTGCGCTTATTACCGCTTTTGTAGCGGGACGAACTGTCATTGTTTTCATCATGTATTCCCTGCATTTTTAGTTATCACGCATTTCACTGGGGGGTAACAGTGTGCGGATTTTATTCATTACTTATGTTAGCTAACCTTTACAAGTTACTCATCGAATTATGTGTAGAGTTGTGACTAAGATCTGACTATTCATTTTGAAGTAATAAACTTTGACCGTTGAATAACACTAAATTCTGATATTGCGTTAAGTTTTATCGTGTTCGGATGACATTTGCGTAAGTATTGTGCAACTAAACACTTGATTGCAAAGTTATCAAGATTAAGGCTTGATCAAGCCAATAGGTTAGGGGATAATCGCCCCGTTCTGAAAAATATCGATGTTTATCAGAAATCAATGGTGACCCTAGGGTCCCCCCGCAATGATAACTTGTGAACTCGGCCAGGCCCGGAAGGGAGCAACCGCAGCAAGCGACTCGTGTGCCGGGGTGTCGGCTCTAGGGGAACCTCCAAATTTGCTCCCCTCACTATTTAACTAGTACATTTCCATTTTTGCAAAAAAGCTCTCGCTTAACTCATTTGCGCAAGTATTTAATTTACTATATTAAACAATGGGCTACTTTTATGAAGCAACACTCAATAGTGTGTAAATTAAGCAACCCGGATAGTTTATATTTGTTGTGCTGCAGCTAACTCGGCTTCTTCTTGTAAGCGTTTTTGTAAATTGGCTTTTAAAAACTGACGAGACTTTTCGAGTGCATCATAAATCTCGGTTTTCATCATGTGTAATTCTTGGTAGTTTTCAAAAAAATACGTGTCGACCAAATGGCGAATATAGCGCACCGGTAATTGATTTAAGGTGACGCAGCATAAATCAGCGATGTACTCTTCTGGCAATTCTTCCATTAAGCCTTCATCTCTCAGTATTTCCATTAATAGAACTTCATAATAGTTACGAATATCTAAGTGCATTATTTGCTCCATTGAGATCAATTGGTGATCGACGTCTCTGCCGAATGCTTTGCGTATATGTGTTAGCTAAATAAACGAGGTTATTTGGATAACCAAACCTCGTTTGCTGCAATGAGTAATTGACTATGTCGATGAGTTAACTCAGCTTCATTACGACTATAGCCTCCACCAATCACTGCCGCAAGGGGGATACTATGGCTTTTGGCAATAGACATTACTTGAGTATCTCTGGCTAAAACGCCCTGGTTAGAAATATTGAAGTAACCTAAATCGTCATCCTGATGGATATCAACGCCTGCGTCATAAATAATCAGATCAGGTTGATGCAGCCGAATAAGGTAGGGCAGGATTTGCTGAACATGTTCTAAATATTCTTGGTCACTGCAGCCTTTATTTAAATCAATATCATGATCTGAGTCTTGCTTACGTGATGGAAAATTTTGTGCGCAATGAATAGAGCAACTAATAATATCTGGATACTGTTGAGCCAATGTGGCTGTGCCATCACCTTGGTGGACGTCACAGTCAAAGATTAACACTTTATCCGCTCGGCCACTGTCGATAGCGGTTTTAGCGGCAATAATTAAATCATTGAAAATACAAAAGCCACTGCCAAAATCGTAATGAGCATGGTGATACCCTCCGGTTAAATGCAGCGCTATACCATGTTCTAGTGCTAATTGAGTGCAAAGTACTGTGCCATTAACAGCATGGAGGGTGCGATTGACTAATTGCTCACTCCAGGGAAAGCCAATACGTCGTTGCGCTTTGTGATCTAACGTGCCGCTGATAAATCGCTTAACATACTCTGGACAATGAACGTCATGGAGTGTGTCGATACTAATGGCACTGGGGATATGGCGTGATGCCTCGAACAATAATTGCTGCTCAATAGCATGTTGATATAACAGTTGATATTTAGTTGTTGGAAATCGATGAGTGTGAGGTAACGCCAGCTGTGAATAGCTGGCGTGATACACAAAAGGGATTGCAGCAGGCATTACAGTTGTTTAATTGCCCAGCCCATAAATTCTTTACGGGTTTTTTCATCTGCTTGTAACCACCAATATTGCAGCATTTGTTCTGCTTGAGCAGGATTGGCGCTATTGGCAGCAGGTGCCATGCTTGCAGCTGGAGCCACACTAGTGGCCAAGGCTATGTCCGATTTTACCGGTGCTGTAATCACTTGCGGAGCATCTGTTGTGGCAGAAACGGATAAATCTTCAAAGTCTTGTTGCTGATTGGTTTTAAATAAATTACTGATGAATGTTTCTTCAGTAAAGTTAGTGTGCTGAACACTATAAGTTACAGAGCCATTATCTTTACGGCTAAGCTTTATTTGCGGCTTTTTGGCAAAGGTTTTTGGCTCCTTGATGACATTACCTTCAGCAGGTTTTAGATTGTATTGATAATCGCCATCTACGGCTAGCGTGACAATAAATGGCGTAGATTTGACAAATGATTGGCTGTCGCTAAATGAGTCATCGATGACATCGTGATAACGTATAGCAATTTTATGCGTGCCATTGGAGAGTGTTAAATCTGATTGATGCCTAAACGAGTTTGTTTCAATGGCTTCACCGTCAAGCGCTAAATATTCAAAAGACATTGGAATAGTTAAATTTGCTGCAAATACTGATGATGAAGTTAATAATGCTAACAGCGCACTAGTGGTGAATACAGATTTCATTGTTGCTCCTTAACGAGGGTAACTTTGACGAGGTCGTTCAAATAATTGAATGCGCTCTTCAATATAACTAATTGCTTGTTTGCATTTTCCTAAGCGACGATGCATCAAAAGGATGTCATTTTGCAATTTAATTTTGTCATCACTATGACAGAATTCAAGATTTGCTTCCATTTGTTCAATTTTTTGTTCAAATTTTTGTGCCCAATTAAGGTGTTTATTGAGCTCAGCATATAATTGATGACTGTTTTGCATCACATTACTGGCAATCCAACCAAAACCACTATCTTGAGCAGATTGCTGTTGCTTTTTAGCATAACGAGCACGATTACTGGCCTTGCGTTGTGCTTCGGCTTTTAAATTGATATCGGTGGTTAATAGAGCTCTTTTTAAAGCAATGAAACGGTCTTGGATCCGATCACAGCTCAATTGAATGACTTGACCACCGAGTTTAAGTGATAACTGCTTTTCAAGCTTTTGAATGTCTTGTCGAAGCTGAGCAATACAGGGGCTCAGTAAGCCACCTTGTTGTGCAAAAAGTTGGCTGTTAAAGCGTTCTGTTTGCTGTAACGTTTGTCGATGGTTAGGAGCCAAATTTTGGTCATGCGCGAGAGCATCACGTTCAAGTTGCGTGAGTTGCTGCTTTAACATTGAAACCAATTGTTGAGTGTTCATCCCCAAGCACTCCAAGTTAAGTGAACCGCAATAGACAATACCATAATAATAAAAATGGGCTTAATGAAGGGAATACCAAAGCGAATCGCGCTTCTTGCACCAATATAAGATCCTGCCATCATGCAAAAGCCCATCCACAAACCTAATACCCACTGTACTTGTCCCATAGAGGCAAAGATAATTAACGCGGTGATATTACTCACAGACGTCATAACTCTGGCTAAGCCACAGCTATACAATAGAGGCAGCTTATGGAGAGAGACAGACGTTACTGTCCAAAATGCACCAATACCAGGTCCTGCAAAACCATCATAACTGCCCAGTAGAAAGCCTTGGCCGATTTGTTTATGTTTGGGCGAGCGTTCAACAGGTAAATTGATATTGTCATCACCCATGGCCTTAGGGCTCAATAATGTATAAATGGCAATCCCAATAATCAATAGCGGTAAGATCTTATCTAACCATTTGGGATCAACCATGAATACCAAGATGCAACCAGTTATTGAACCGATGAAGGTTGCAACAAAGCATGCTTTCCATAACTTGGGGGTAAAAAGTTGCTGTTTATAAAAAGTGAAGCTTGAAGTGACAGAACCAAAACATGCCGCTAACTTATTGGTGCCTAAAGCAAGGTGAGGCGGGATACCAACCGTGAGTAACGCGGGAATAGATAATAAACCTCCGCCTCCTACAATGGCATCAATAAAGCCTGCAATGATGCCGATGACCGCTAATATAGCCCAGTGGCTAGGGTCTAATAATAAATCCAACTCAATACCTATTCTATTACACGTCTAAATGGGGGAAGGGCATCAATTAATGATTTGCCATAACGTTTGCTCACTAAGCGCCGGTCCAAAATGGTGACTCGGCCATAATCTTGCTCTTTACGTAATAAGCGACCACAACTTTGGACTAATTTACGCGATGCGTCAGGAATTGTCAGCTGTAAAAACGGATTGCCGCCTTTTACTTTGATATATTCTGCATGTGCTTGTTCAACTGGAGAGGTTGGCACTGCAAAGGGTAATTTAGTGATAATAAGGTTAGTTAAGTAGTCACCGGGTAAGTCGAGTCCTTCAGAAAAACTGCCTGTACCAAATATAATACTGGGCAACCCGTCATCGCAACGCTGTTTATGTCTTTCTAAAATTTGTTGCCGCGGAATTTCGCCTTGTACAAATAACTGATCTTTGGGGATTTTACCTTCTACAAAATCGACGACCTTTTCCATTTGCCAATAAGATGCAAACAACACAAGGGTGGCCATTTCGCCATCGACTAATGCGATAATGTGTTCAGCAATTTCGGCGGTATAGTTGTCATCAGTCGGCTCAGTGGCCATTTGTGGAATAAACAAGGTGGCGTTGTTTTCGTAATCAAAAGGTGACAACAATGCCAAAAACCGACTGCCATCATTAATGCCTAAACCGACTTGATGAGCAAAGTGGTTAAAGTTGTTTAACGCCCGTAATGTTGCACTGCAAAGTACCACGCCTGCCGCTTTTTGCCATAGCATTGACTCCAACATAAAACCGACTTCGATGGGGGAGGAACAAAATAAGTAGTCTTGTTGCTTACCTGTAATTAATTCAGCCCAACGCGCCATAGGTGCGCCTTTTTTACTGTCTTCTTTGGCCATCATTTTCCACAGCTTATGTAAATTATCTAGACGCTGTAAAATAAAGCCTGTTTCAGACAATAAGCCTTCAGATTGATGCTTGGGTACTTCACCATCTTTAATGGCTTCACTTAATACTGACACGACTTTATTAAATTGCTTTACCGCAGAGCCGGATGCAGTCGCTAAATTTTCAGCTTGAATTAACAAGGCTTGAGGTAATTGACCGTGTTCAAAGCGCAAACGGCTTTCAGGATTGGCAAATAACTGTGGCTGGGTGTCGCAATAATGCGCCACTTGTGTCAGTAAGTTGGTTAAATCGGTGATGTGATCAAGCATGGCTTGCACCGGGGCAATAATATTATTGGTTTTGAGCTGATTTTGCAGTTTAGAACAGGTCTTTGAAGCTTTGTCTAGCCAATCACAGGCGCCCCGTAATGTGGCTTGCGCACTGGAGAAGTCCCTCGCAACTATGGGTAAGTGATGGGCTTCGTCTATGACATAAAACATGTCTTCAGGTTCAGGTAAAATCACCCCGCCGCCTAATTCTAAATCAGCAAAGAGTAAACTGTGGTTAGCAATGAGTACATCCCAGGTGTCAACGTCTTCACGTGCTTTATGAAATGGACAATTGTGATGGGCTGACACTTGACGATGACAGCTGTGTTTATCACAACAAATTTGCTGCCATAAAAAATCCGGGATAGGTTGTTGCAGGGTATCGATTTCACCGTTCCAACGTTTTTGATGAAAATCTTGATGCAGTTTTTGTAATTCATTAATTTGGCTTTGATCGGGTTTGGTTTGCCACATTGCCATTTGTGAGCTGTCTTGTGTGCCGAGCATGGCTTCAAGTTTTGCTAAACATACATATCGCTGGCGACCTTTCACCAAGCCAAATTTAAAATCGACGCCAGACTGTTGTAAAAAGAACGGTAAGTCTTTATGCAGTAGTTGTTCTTGCAGGGCTACGGTAGCCGTTGCAATACACACCTTTTTTTTGCTGGCAAGCGCTAACGGGATAGTACCAAGAATGTATGATAATGATTTACCAATCCCGGTACCTGCTTCAACTACAATAATGCGTCGGTCTTTGTCATATTCACCCGCCAGAGTTTTGGATATTTCGGCTACCATGTAGTTTTGTTCGCGGCGAGATCGAAATTGCGGCATTGCATTGGCAATTTCTTTATAAATAGTGCGAATTTGACTTTTTATCGTATCCGGTAGCATAGAAGTATGATTTCTGCGTGGTCTGAATTATGCTGTACATAATAACAGTGAATTAGCATGCTACGAAGTAATAAATAAAATTGAATCATTTAGCGACGCAAATTAAACCACAAACGCCTAGCGAAAAAACACCGCCTGAATTACAAGTAATTAAAGGCAAGGTGTTGACGCGTCATGCGATTTATCGTCATGGTCAGTTAGTGCTGCAATACTATATTAAAACGGCCAGTGGCCCCGTTTTAGCCGAATTACTCCACAGCGAAGTCATTTGTTTTTGTCGCCAACAAGATGTTGATACCTTAACCAATAAAGTCGATTTCACTTTGAAGGCTGAAGCCATCGCATTAATGAGCTTTGCCCATGAACCCGTGAGTGCGTTGTATTTAAAATCGAGTACACAATTAAAATTACTCAGCCGCATTGCAAATGATTTAGGTATTACATTGTTTGAGGCTGACATTAGGGCAGAGCAACGTTATTTAATTGAACGCTTTATTGCATTAGACATCGAATGTATTGGTCATTACCCGCTTCAATCCCATACCGAAACCTTACCTAATCTGTCTATTCATCGCGCAAGGAAGATGGTTGCTAAGCCTTCAGATGATGACGTGACACTTTCTGTTATTTCGTTAGATTTTGAATGCAGCTTTGATGGCGAGTTATATTCTGTCGGGTTATATGGTGATCAATACCAATGTGTTTTTATGGTGGGAGAACCACAGCAAAACTGTCATGCCTTTATTGTGTGGGTAAAGGATGAGGCAGACCTTATTCATCATCTCATTACTTGGTTTAGGCAGTACGACCCAGATATTATTATCGGTTGGGCTGTGGTGACATTTGATTTAGCTTTACTTTATCGACGTTGTGCTTTGCATGGTATCCCTTTAATGATTGGCCGTGGTGATACTGAACTGACCTGGAAGGTTGCCGATAAATTTAGGCCCGAAACACTCTCGTTGCCAGGGCGCGTGGTGCTTGATGGCATTGATTGGTTAAAAGCGGCATTTTATCAATTTGATAGTTTCTCTTTGGAGTTTGTGTCAAGACAATTGCTCGAAGAAGGCAAGGCGATTGATCATGTTGATAATCGGGGTCAAGAAATCACTGCATTATTTCATAACGATAAAAACGCACTGGCTTTTTATAACATTACCGACAGTCGCTTAGTGTGGGACATTTTTGAAAAAACTCAGCTGATAGATTTTGCTATTGAGCGCGCCAAATTAACCGGCCTTGAATTTGGCCGTGTCGGTGCCTCAATTGCAGCATTTTGCCATTTGTATTTACCGCACTTACACCGTGGTGGATTTGTTGCCCCAGCACATCCTGCTAGCCAAGGGCTAGAAAGCCCTGGTGGTTATGTCATGTCGTCAATTCCTGGGTATTACAAAGACGTGTTAGTGCTTGACTTTAAGAGCCTGTACCCTTCAATTATTCGTACATTTCTTATTGACCCTAAAGGCTTGGTAGAAGGATTGCAATTCGCTAAGCAGGGCAAGCTTACCGCTACCGTACCGGGCTATTTAGGGGCTAACTTTGCCCGCGATAACGCTATTTTACCCAATTTAGTGGCTAAGTTAGCAGCTCAAAGAGAAATGGCTAAAGCCGAAAAGAATGCGCCATTATCACAGGCGATTAAAATTATTATGAACTCATTATATGGGGTGTTGGGATCGCGAGGTTGCGTGTTTCATGATGCCAAATTGGCCAGCTCAATTACCATGCGCGGTCATCAAATTATGAAGCTCACAAAACAATGGATAGAAGATGCGGGTTATCAAGTGATTTATGGTGATACAGACTCCACTTTTGTGTGGCTTGGGGAAAATCATGAGATTGAAGATATCAATGCCTTAGGCCAACAGTTGGCCACGACTATCACGACGCGCTGGTCACAATGGTGTGAGCAAGAATATCAACTCAACAGTCACCTAGAACTCGAGTTTGAGACTCATTTTGAACAATTTATTATGCCAACATTAAGAGGGTCTGATGAGGGCAGTAAAAAACGTTATGTTGGTGCATCATTAATTGCAAAAGAGCAGCTAAAATTGACCTTTAAAGGCATGGAGCAAGTGAGAAGTGATTGGAGTCCTATTGCTCGAAAAATGCAGTTCAACTTATATGAAATGTTTTTTAAAGGTGAAGATGTTATCGATTATTTGCGCCAAGAGTTAGATGCAATAAAACAAGGTGAAAGAGATAGCGAACTGATCTTTAAAAAGCGGTTACGTCGCCATGTAGAAGACTATACGGCTAAATCATCTCCCCATGTCAAAGCGGCAAAACAGTTAGCGCAAATTCAAGGTACAAACAAAGTGACCCGAAGAGGCCAACAAATAAGGTATGTGATGACCACAACAGGCGCGCAACCTATCGAGGCACATCCAACAAATATTGATTATGAATATTACATCAATAGGCAAATTCAACCGATAGCCGAACCCATTCTGCAACTCTGTGGTCAGCGATTTGATGCACTGGTTAATGACCAACTGTCGCTTATTTAACATTGCTAAATTAATTGTGACTACTGCTGTAACATTAATTGATATGTTAAATATTGAACCGGCCAATTATTAACATCGCAACAAACCCACCAACTATTTATACCTTACACAAACTAACTTTACGTGACAGAGATCTCACTTATTTGGTTGGCTTCGGCTAGCTAACATTCAAACATTTAACATTTCAATGCTTTCCGTCATTTAATAGAAGTAAACATTTTGTTACTGCATTTTGTTTCAAAAAAACACCTAGCACATAAAATCATGCTGGAAAACAGGATGTTAAGAAATTTATTTTTTACATTCATTTTTTATGTAAATAAAACTAAAGTTCTATAAAGTGATGTTTTTTAGGCATTTTTAGAATGGTTGTTCATTTTTGTGAACAAGAATGGATATTACATTTGATTAACTTTTGTGCTTATGGCATTTCAAATGTTGATTAGTTGTATTAAATGTGATTTTATTGCATCTGTAATTGAGCGTTTGTAATGATTTCCTGTTGCACTCTCTCATTGTACTAACAGCTAAGATAAGGTTGTTAGAATTATAAGAAAGATATTAAGTCCAGGGAGATAGACAATGCATAAGAATATCCTAGCCAAGTCAGTGCGTTTAGCATTGATCGGTGGTGCTGCTGCAACAGCATTCACTGCACCAGCTGTTTTTGCTGCTGATGAAGATGGCGCAAAAGTTGAACGTATCGAGGTTACTGGTTCGCGTATTAAGCGTTCTGACCTTGAAGGCGCTTCACCAATTACCACAATTACTACTGAAGATATGAAGATGGAAGGTAACTTTACAGTTGCTGACGCACTTCGTAACAGTAACTTGAACTCTTTCGGTTCATTCTCTGAGCGTTCAGGTAGTTCAGCACAGTCTCAAGCAACGATTAACTTACGTGGTGCTGGTTCAAGCCGTACGTTAGTACTTATCGATGGTAAGCGTTTCCCAGGTTCACCAACACTAGGTGGTGCATCTGCTAACTTAAACGCTATCCCAATGGCTGCTGTAGAACGTATCGACATTTTAACTGACGGTGCATCTTCTACTTATGGTTCTGACGCGATTGCTGGTGTTGTTAACATCATCATGAAAAAGAACTACCAAGGTATTGAGTTCAACGTTGGTGGCGGTTCACGTGACCAAGATGGCGGCTTAACAAGTAAAGAATTCTCGGTTGTTGCTGGTTATCAAATGGACAAAGGTAACATTACTTTCTCATTTGACCACCAAGACCGTCAAGGTATCTCAGACGCTGACCGTTCATACACAGCTGCAAGCATGACTGACTTCAATGGCGATGGTGAAATCCAAGCCTATGAAGAAACATCTGGTTGGAGTATTTATGGTGCAACCGTAGCTGCTCCTGATTTCTCTTCAACACAAGCATCACTATTATGTGATGACTTAGAAGCTGAATATGGCTCAAACGTATTCCAAACTGTTGCAGCTGACAACGATTGGAGCGCGGGCTCAACTTATTGTATGTATGCATATGCTAACGTTGCTTATAACAAGGCATCTGTAGACCGTAATACTGTATACGTTGACGCTAACTATGAAGTTGCAGAAGACGTAGAATGGTTTGGTCGTGTAATGGTTACACAAAACCAATCATTTGGTCGTTACGCACCACCAGCTGCTGGCTGGAGCAACATGGCTGCTGATAACGCACACAACCCATACGGTGAAGAAACTTATGGTTACTTCCGTTGGGTAGATATAGGTACTCGTGATGGTACTGTAGATGACTACAACCAAGATTACTTAACGGGTTTACGCGGTACTATCAGCGCATTAAACGATGCTGAATGGGAAGTTTATTACCACCACAACATCGCTGACAACAAGTCAGTGGGTGAGTACTACTTAAGCTACTCTGGTCTTGCTTATAACCAAGCAAATGATATTGACTTAGGCTCAGAAGCTGGTGTTAATAACATGAAAGCAACTACTTTAACTACTGGTCGTGCAACATTCGATCAATGGAGTGCGGGTATTGGTTTTGACGCATTTGAATTACCTGGTGGTGCTGTAGCTCACTATGTAGGTATGGAGTACTTTGACCAAGAGTTCAGCGAAGTTTATGACGCACAGTCAGAAGCGGGTCTAATTGGTGGTAGTGCTGGTAACTCTGCTGGTGGCGACCGTCAAGTATGGGCTGCCTTCTACGAAGCAGTATTACCATTAACTGACGATGTTGAGTTAAACCTTGCAGCTCGTTACGATGATTACAGCGACTTTGGTGACAACCTAGCGCCAAAAGCATCTGTTCGTTGGCAAGCGCTTGATAATGTTGTTGTACGTGCTTCTTACTCTGAAGCGTTCCGTGCTCCTTCATTAAGCCAGCTATATGCAGCAACTACATTTAGTGCTGAAACAGGTACCGATTACCCATTCTGTACATCTGCAGGTACTTCAGAAGCAGATTGTAGCTCTAAGCAATACGATACTTACATCAGTGCTAACAGCGACCTAGGTCCTGAAACATCTGAGTACATCAACGTAGGTGTTGCTTGGGATATCGTAGATGACATCGGCGTTAAAGTTGACTACTTCAACTTAAACATTGATGACGTAATCAGTCAGCGTTCAATTACTAACGTTATGCGTGGTGTTGCAGCTGGTACTCTTGAAGAAAATGAGACATTCTATGTAACACGTGCTCCTAATGGAGATGACGGTACATTAGGTCGTGCTCTAGAAATCGGTACTGGTTATGGTAACGGTGACAAGCTAGAAATTACTGGTGTTGACGTTTCTTTAAATGCCAAGTTTGAAACTGCAATTGGTGACATTGGCTTTAACTGGAACAACAGCTTTGTTCTTGATTATATCGAAGAAGTTGAAGGTGGTGGTGAAGCTATAGATATTTCTGGTTGGAATGGTTTACCAGACTACAAGTCTAACTTCACTACTAACTACATGTTAGGTGACCATAGCTTCTCTTGGAACATGAACTACACTTCTTCTACTTACGAAGATGATGACACGGGTCACTTAGATTCGTGGTTAATTCATAACCTAAGCTATGTATATGATGCAGGTAACTACGGTTCAATCTTATTAGGTATTAACAACCTAACAGATGAAGATCCAGTACTAAGCTCTACTGGTACTTACGATAATCCTGACTTATATAACAACTATGGTCGCGAATACCGTGCTAGTTATACTCTAAAGTTCTAAACACTAGTCACCATTTGCTAGTTATTTAGACTAATAAGGCTCCTTCGGGAGCCTTTTTATTTATACAACATTAATAAAACAGTGAATTTGAAGTGGGTGATGTATATGAATAACCATTGGAGTGAATATTGGCAGCAAGGGCATACAACCTCTTTTGGCGAGGCATTATCAGGTAATTATGAGGGGGTATTAAAGTCGATATGGCAGCCTACGTTTGCGGGGTTGCAGGATGGCTTTATGGCTGTGGATATAGGCACTGGTAATGGTTCTTTGCCACTATTAATACGTGAGGCTTTAATAGGCGCTAATATTAAAGGTGAGGTGGTTGGGGTCGATTTAGCAGAGGTTAAATTAACTGATAAAGCCCAGGCTCAACAATCCGATATTGTCATTAAACTACTATCAAATGAAGCAAGTGAATCTTTGCCTTTTGCAAGTGCCACCGTTGACCTATATACCTCGCAATTTGGTTTTGAGTACTCAAATATCAATTTGTCATTGAAAGAAGCTTCAAGGGTGCTTAAAGATAATGGTCATTTTTGCTTGGTTTTCCATCATTCAAACTCGATGATTATTAATCGAAACCGTAAAATTTTGCGTCTAATTGAGCTTCCACAGGCTGATGAATTAGTCACTTGCTTAAGTGAAATTGCTGTTGCAATGGGCAAAGTTACATCACCTGATGATATCGCAAGGATTAAACAGGATCCAAACTGTGAAAAAATTCGCGCAGAAATTAATCGACTGATAAAATATTTAGTTTTATTTGACGAGAAAGCCGCACAAGACTGCCAACTTATGATGTTTGTGGCGCAATTTTTCAAAGATGGACTATTTTGGCCTATAGAAAAAAAGCAACAATTTATTGAATTCATTAAATTACAGATGGATACATTGAAGTTAAGATTAACTGAACTATTAAATGCTTCTTTTGATGAGCTAAAGTTGGCAGGTTTTATAGGGGAGTTTACCCAAAATTTACTTTCTTTAAACGAGCTCAAAGTGTTAAAAAATGAACAAAACGAAGTGCTAGGTTGGTATTTAAGCGCTCAAAAAAATATCCTATAGAATAGTTTTATAATAAATAATTATAAAAACATAAGTTATTTTTTTGATTAAGATCATGATTTTAAATAAGTAAAGTTTTACCTATAGCACTAAATTACTACAGATTTATGTTGAAGATGTCTATTAATTCACCTTTCATTTACATTCCTCGTCTTAACAGCTCTTTCCACTAGTTTTTACGCTTTGCAAATGTTGACACAGGTCAACATTTTGTGAAATGATGCCAACGGGTCTGCGCCTTAACCGGCGTAGAAAAGGGAAGAAAAACTAACAATCACAAGAAAAAGACATACTTAGTAGAATTAGCATTGGTAACAAATTTGTATCATCGTAATTTGTGCTTAAGTTGATCTTTTTAATTCACTTCAAATTGGTTGGGAACTATGTCCAAGGTAAGCAATAGAACAAAAATCGCTACTGCACTTGTTGGCGCACTGGCTTTAGCTGGTAGCAACTTCGTTGTTGCAGATCCTCTAGCTGACGTTCAAAAAGCAGATAGCGGCCTACATGCTGCATCAGCTGCGTCACAACAGAAAGTCGACAAATATTTTGACCAAGCACAAGACATGCTTTTTGAGTATGGCAGCGTTGCTGATGAACGTGAGTCATTAAAATCGTATAATGACTACGTTGCAGGCTTGGTAGCTGATCAACAGAAAACACTTGATTCAATTCAGACAGACATCAATGGCGTTGATAAATTACGTCAAGGTGTTGTGCCATTAATGTTTAAAATGGTTGACGCTTTAGATCAGTTTGTAAATTTAGATCTTCCTTTCAACACTGAAGTTCGTAAAAATCGTGTTGAAAACTTGAAGAACATCCTAAATACAGCAGAGGTTACTCTTGCTGAAAAATACCGTTTGATCCTTGATGCATACAGCATTGAGCGTGAATACGGTAGCTTCGTTGCAGTTCACACCGGTAAGCTAGACTTAGACGGTAAAGAAGTATTAGTAGACTTCTTTAACCTAGGTCGTGTTGCACTTTATGCGCAAAGCTTAGATCAAAAAACAGCATGGATGTACGACGCTGACGCTAAAACTTGGAACAAGTTAGAAGACAGCTATTTACGTGACATCACTAAAGGTATTCGCATTGCTCGTAAGCAAGGCGCATTAGACCTATTCGGACTACCAATTCCTGCTGCGGAGACTGCACAATAATGAAGAAGTTAATTACATCAGCTCTAGTGGCTGCAACTTTCTCTTTAACAGCCGGTATGGTTTCAGCTGCAGATGCACCTAAAACTATCGACCAGCTGTTACAACAAGTTAAAGTTGACCGTGCTAACGAAGGCAAAACCAACGCTAAGCGCGAAAGAGAATTCCAAGCAGAACGTGGCGATAAAGCTGACCTACTAAAGCGTGAAAAAAATGCTTTAGCAGCAGAAAAGCAACGTGGTAAAGACCTAAACCAAGCTTTCTTAGATAACGAGCGTAAAATTGCTCAGTTAGAAGAAGACTTAAAAACCGCTCAAGGTGACTTAGGTGAAATGTTCGGTGTTGTTAAAGGTGAAGCTGGCGATTTCGCTGGTAAACTTGCGGCATCAAACATCAGTGCTCAATTCCCTGGCCGTGATGCATTCATTGCAGAATTAGGTGCTCGTAAATCATTACCAAAAATTGAAGAACTAGAACAATTCTGGGAAGCTCAATTATTTGAAATGGTTCAATCAGGCAAAGTGGTTAAGTTTGACGGTGCTGTTACTGCAATTGACGGTAACGTAGTTAACACTGCTATTCACCGTGTTGGTCCTTTCAACTTAACAGCTGAAGGCAAGTATGTTGTTTATAAGCCTGAGCTAAACTTGATTCAGCAATTATCACAACAGCCAGAAGGTTATCAAGTCAGTGCAGTTGCTAAATGGGAAGGCACTACCTCAGGTGTTGCTCCTTTTTATGTTGACCCTGCACGTGGCGTGTTATTAAACATCTTCACTAACAAAGCAAGTCTTGAAGACCGTTTAGAAGCCGGTGGCACGATTGGTTATATCATTCTTGCGCTATTAGCATTAGGTGCATTAATTGCGCTTGAGCGTTTAATCACGCTTACTATCATTGGTGGTAAAGTTAACAGCCAACGTAAGAACATTGATAACCCAGGCAACAATGCTTTAGGCCGTATCTTAAAAGTTTACCAGTCTAACAAAGACGTAGACGTTGAGACCTTAGAGCTAAAACTTGACGAAGCAATTCTTAAAGAAACGCCAGCTTTGGAAGCACGTATTTCAATCATTAAAGTTATCGCAGCTATCGCACCTATGATGGGTCTGTTAGGTACTGTAACGGGTATGATTGCAACCTTCCAATCTATTCAGTTGTTCGGTACTGGTGACCCTAAACTGATGGCTGGTGGTATTTCTATGGCTCTTATTACAACGGTTCAAGGTCTAATTGCCGCTCTACCGTTAATGTTATTACATGCTGTAGTTGTTGCTCGTAGCAAATCTATCGTTCAAGTTCTTGAAGAGCAAAGTGCTGGTATTATCGCAGAACATGCTGAGAAGAGGGCTGACTAATGATGCTAATCCTGATGGACGTATGGGATTCCGTCAGGGGCTTCATGGCCTCCGGAGGCGATGTCCTCTGGTTGGTTGCAGCAGTGCTATTTCTAATGTGGGTGTTAATGCTTGAGCGTTATTGGTATCTTAATTGGATATCACCAAAACAACATCAAGCAGTAATCGCCTCATGGGAATCAAGAGAAGAAACGACTTCTTGGCATGCTCACCGTATCCGTGAAGCTTGGGTATCCCAAGCGAAGCAAGATTTGAATGCACGTATGCTGTTAATTAAAACCCTAGTAGCAATCTGTCCAATGATTGGTTTATTAGGTACCGTTACCGGTATGATTTCAGTATTCGATGTGATGGCAGTTCAGGGGACGAGTAATGCTCGTTTAATGGCGGCTGGTATCTCTATGGCTACAATGCCAACTATGGCAGGAATGGTTGCAGCTCTATCAGGTGTTTTCTTTAGCACCCGTTTAGACTCAAAAATGAGAATCAGTTTAGAAAAGCTAAAAGACAGCATGCCTCACCACTAGAGAGAGATTGAACATGGCACGTAAGAAGCATTCCAATATGGAAGAGGAAGCGCAAATTGATATGACCCCGATGCTAGACATCGTGTTTATCATGCTGATCTTCTTCATTGTAACGACATCGTTTGTTAAGCCATCGGGCTTAGACTACAACAAGCCTAAAGCTTCACAGGCTACGTCTAAACCTTCGGCAAACATCTTTATTGGCATCAGTAAGACTGGTGTCATTATGATGGAAAACCGTCAGGTTGATATCGAACGTGTAACTGCAAACGTAGAACGTATGTTAGCAGAAGCACCAGAAGCAGCTGTACTGATTCAAGCAGACAAAGACACTACGCATGGTTTAGTAGTTAAAGTCCTTGATAACGTAAAAGCTGCGGGTATTGACAAAATTTCAGTATCAGCGGGGAATGAGTAATATGCTAAGAGCACTCGTATCAATAATCATTGGTGCCACAGTGACTTTTGGGCTGTTTGCTTTCATGGCATTCTTGGTCGGCGGTGGCGCACAGCGTAACGCCGAATCTGAGGATACCCCTGTTATTGAAATTACGATGGATAAACAGGATTCGAAGGCACAGAAAAAACCAAGGGTTACACCTAAGCCACCTCCACCACCGGAGCAGCCACCGAAGCCGGATACTACTCCGCCTGACTCATCATCTAATATTGACACCAACTTGGCGTTTAATATGGGTGGAATTGAAGCCGGCGGGCCAAGTACAGGCTTTAAGCTAGGCAATATGATGACCCGTGATGGTGACGCTACGCCTATCGTTCGTATTGAGCCACAGTATCCAATTGCTGCTGCTCGTGATGGTAAAGAGGGTTGGGTTCAACTTACCTTTACCATTAACGAACTAGGTGGTGTTGAAGACGTATCTGTTATCAAGGCTGAACCTAAGCGTTTATTCGATCGTGAAGCGATTCGCGCATTGAAAAAGTGGAAATATAAGCCAAAGATTGTTGATGGTAAGCCATTAAAACAACCTGGCATGACTGTGCAACTTGATTTTACTTTAGAGAAAGGAGGTAGATAATGCGTAAAGTTACTAGTATCGCTACAGCGTTATTACTTTCAGTCTGTACAAGTGCAATGTTGTCTAGTTCTGCTTTGGCTGCTGAAAAGTGTGAGATTGACAAGCGTCAATCTCGCGCAGTAGGCACCACTGCAGCTAAAAAAGTTCAAAAATCTTTCGAAGCGTATACAGAAGGTAATTTAGATCAAGCGATTTCAATTTTGCTTGAAGCTAATACTAAAAACGATTTCGACAAAGCTTATGTCGATCGTATGTTAGGTAACTTCTATGCCGAAAAAGGTCAAATGGGCACAGCAATCAAATATTTAAAGACTGCTGTTGATGCTGACATTCTTGGTGGTACCGATCACGCTGCAACAATGCGTTTGTATGCCGATTTATTACTGCAAGAGAAAAAGTTCAAAGAAGCGATTCCATACTATTACCAGTGGATGGAGTTTACCTGTAAGTCTGATGCTCAAATGTATCGTCGTATTGGTATTGCCCACACTGAATTAAAAGAGTGGAATAAAGTACTTGAAGTAGCTGATAAAGGGTTATCTTTAGCTGAAGCACCTGATAAAGGTCTGTATCAGATGAAGTTGACCGCTTACTTTAACCAGAAAAAGTACAAAGAAGCCGTAAATGTATTAGAAGTTATGGTGCCTTTGTTCCAAAGCGATAAGCGCTTATGGGTACAGTTAGCTCAGTTTTACTTAATGACTGAAGATTATGATAAGTCATTAGCAACTTATGACCTTGCCTATAAAAATGGCTTTTTAGAGACAGACGGTAACATTACTCGTTTAGCTCAATTGTTAGCGCAAAAAGGTTCGCCTTATAAAGCTGCTACCATTTTTGAAAAGCACATGAAGTCTGGTCTTATTGCTGAAAACGAGAAGAGTTATAGTACTCTTGCTGGTTTTTATCATAATGCTAAAGAGCTAAAAGAAGCTGCCTCTTACTATGGTAAGGCTGCTGCGGTTAGCAATAAGGGTGAGTTGTTCTTAAAGCAAGGTCGTATTTTAGCTTTAGATCAAAAATTCAATGATGCTATTCCTGTGCTTAAAAAAGCACTTGATGCAGGAATTGATAACCCTGGTGAAGCTCAATTCGAGTTAGCTTTAGCATACTTAAGTTTGAAAAAGTACAAGTCAGCTTATAACCGTGCAGTTCTTGCTGCCAACGATAAGAAGACTGAACGTAGTGCAAGAAGCTATATTTCTTATATTAAAGAAAAAGCGCGTATTCACAACGTCACGCTTTAACTGCTCAAAGCATGTCAAAAAAGCCCCTTTTTAGGGGCTTTTTTATTGCTCTTAATCAATAGATTTTGAAGCGTTAAATGTTCTACCGTTCCGCATTAATACCAATTCCACTATTTATCTGGTCATTCAGCGGGAGTTCTGTGTCTTCTAGGCAAGTAATAGAATTGTAGGCATAGTTGTTCTCGGCAACTGCTCCTGCGTTGCTCTACCTCCTGCATCCATGCAGTCGTACGTCAAAATACTATTAAGCAGCATAGAAGGCACAGAAACCCGCCTTGCAGGAGGCACTCAGACTGTCCATTTCTTTGTTGCATTGTCTTAGAAGGGAATAACCATTATTTCAACAATGCGCCTCAAACTGAACAATCTGAGTGTCTCTGATTGGTCACATAATTAATGGAAATGGTATAATAAGTGGCCACTCAGAATGCGTCGAGCGTTTTTTGATTAAGGCGTCGCTATGTAGTAATGGTTGCTCCCTTTCAAATAGCGAGAACGCAAAGAAAAAGCCGCTGGGGCATTCCTTTCAGGCGAGTTTTAAAAGGGCTTACACTGCGTTGCATGACTTCGAAAGAGAACAACTATTCATTCAGTCATACGCCTTGTTTAAGCCCTTTTAAATTCTCGCTGAGAGATCATTTACTAACGCGCAATGGTATTAAATTGTTAATTTATGTGTATTTGAATAAGTTTAGTTTCATGTATGGCTTGGCATCGATACAATATAAGCATCGTGTTTTGGTTTCTGTTTGTTACCAATGATTAATGTCAGGCATGTGTACTGACGACTCATAGTTAATGAGTTTGTGCTGTGTTAAGGAATAATAACAATGAATAAAACTTTTTTGGCACTGTCGGTGTCACTATTATTAGCGACTCAGGGGTGTTCTGATAGTGCTAAAACATCTGAGCCAGTCAACTCAGCTACAGCTTCTGTAGCACAAACTGTAGAACAAACGGCCTCAGAGAAGTATCTCGCAATGGTTGATGCTTTTTTTAATGACCAATTAAAGCTAGAGCCTATATACGCCACTTTTGTGGGGGTTAATGAATATAATGACCAATTTGGTGGCTCATTAACTGAAGAGTATTTAAAGCAACGCCATGAACTCAATAGTCGCTACTTCAGTCAAGCAAAATCAATTGATGTTGATCAGCTCTCAGCGTCGCTAAAGTTAAGCTATGACATGTTTATTTATGATCGCAACATGGCGTTGATTAGCGAATCTTATCCTGAACATTTTTTACCGATTAACCAGTTCTACAGCACGGTATTTACCATGGTGCAACTTGGTACCGGTGAAAGTGCACAGCCTTTTAAAACGGTTGAAGATTATCAACATTGGTTATCTCGTTTACGTGGTTTCATTAAATGGACTGAATTAGCTCAACAGCGTATGGATGAAGGTATTGCCAGTAAAGTGGTGTTGCCTAAAGTATTGGTTGAGCGGATCATTCCTCAATTAGATGCTCAGCTAGTCGACTCGGCTCAAAATAGCTTATTTTATTCACCAATCAATTTATTGCCAGACAGTTTTACTGCAGAGCAAAAAGCCGAACTTACACAACAATACACTGCAATTATTGACGATGAGTTATTACCTGCCTTGAAAGGGCTACGTGATTATATTCAACAAGTGTATTTACCTAAATCACGTGCATCTGACGGATGGTGGGGATTACCCAATGGCAAAGATTGGTATCAACACCTTGCGAATAGCCATACCACAACCACACTTCCAGTAGATGAAATTCATCAAATAGGTTTGTCTGAAGTGGCACGTATTTTATCTGAAATGGATAAAGTCAGAGAGCAAGTTGGCTTTAAAGGTGATTTGACCGCATTTTTTGCATCGTTATCGTCTGAACCGCAATATTTCTTCACCGATAAACAAGATTTGATTGATGGTTATATGACCATTAAAGATAAAATTAACGCCGTATTACCGCAATATTTCGATGTTATGCCAAAAGCTGATTATATCGTCAAACCGGTTGAAGCATTTAGAGAAAAATCGGCGGCTGGAGCATCTTATGAAAGCCCTGCAGTTGATGGCTCTCGTCCTGGTATCTTCTATATCAACACCTATAATTTAAAAGCTCAGCCTAAGTGGGGCATGACAACGCTATCATTACATGAAGCAGCGCCGGGTCATCACTTCCAAATTGCGATTAAGCAAGAGTTAACCGATGTGCCTGAGTTCCAACGTTTTCAAGGCTATACCGCTTTTGAAGAAGGTTGGGCTTTGTATGCTGAATACTTAGGTATTGAAATGGGCGTGTTTAATGACCCGTACCAATACTTTGGTAAGCTTTCTGATGAAATGCTGCGTGCCATGCGTTTGGTTGTCGATACCGGTCTGCATGCTAAAGGGTGGAGTCGTGAACAAGCGATTCAATATATGAAAGATAACTCACCTATGGCAGAGTCTGATATCGTTGCCGAAGTAGAGCGCTACATGGCGATACCGGGTCAAGCTTTGTCGTACAAAGTGGGTCAGTTAACCATTTTACGCTTACGCGCAGATGCTGAAAAAGCCTTGGGTGATAAGTTTGACTTAAAAGGTTTCCACGATCAGCTATTAACGACAGGTTCATTACCGATGGCTGTGATGGAAGATAAAATTGCAGATTGGATAAAAACTGAGTTGGCTAAATAACTGTAGTAGGCAGTATGTCATCTTAGTGTCATTATGTTAGTGTTATTTTTTAATTTGTAAATATTCGTTTAGGAGCCGTCATATGGTACAAGCAACAGCAAGACATTTACTGGTTAGCACGCAAGAGCAATGCGAAACGTTAAAACAACAAATCGAAGCAGGTGCTGATTTTGCTGATGTTGCAAAAGCGAACTCTTCTTGTCCTTCTGGTGCGCAAGGTGGTGAGTTAGGTTCATTTGGCCCAGGTATGATGGTTAAAGAGTTTGATGAAGTTGTGTTCAGTGCGCCGTTAAACGTTGTACAAGGCCCGGTAAAAACTCAATTTGGTTATCACTTACTTGAAGTGACTAGCCGTGGTTAATGCGTAAAGCATTGACTGTTTAAATGGCAGCTTAGGCTGCCATTTTTTTTATCCTTTTATTTATTCCATTTAAAAAGTAATGATCCGATGATGAAAACCATACTTTATAGTGACAGGTTGCAGTTACGGGACTTAACGTCTGCTGATTGGCCTAATTTTTTACGTCTGCAATTAGATGAGAGCGTTCAGCAATATATACGGCCTGTCGATACTGAAGACAACCTAAAAAAGAGCTTCGATCAACGCAATCGACCTTATCAGTTTGAATGCGGTCAATGGTTATCATTGGTTATTGAGCGTCTCGATAATCAGCAATTTGTTGGGTTGATTGGGTTTCGATGTGACGATTTAGCGTTAAAACGGGCAGAGGTCGGTTACCTTATTGCACCTGAACAGCAGGGGAACGGTTATGCAACTGAGAGTTTACGCGCTGTTATTGACTGGGGGGCGTTACAATTTGACATGCATAAATATATTGCTCTTTGTTGCCATGAAAACCAAGCGTCTCGTAAAGTGCTCGAAAACGTTGGCTTTGTCCAAGAGGGCACGTTAAGACAAAATACCTGTATCAACAAGCAATGGTTTGACGATTGTTACTTCGGTTTATTAACGTCGCAACGAGTGTAAATTTTTAGTTAACACATTTCAGAATATAAAAATATTTGCTCTATGGACTGTTTTCTATTGGGCATTTGTCACATAATACGTAATACAAGTGAAAACTATTCTCGTTAGCAGCTTAAACTTTGATCTAGATTCGAGTTTAACATGCAAAGCTCAGATAAAATTTCAGACGTTATTAATGTTGTTGAAGGTAGTGCTATATGAAACTGAGTGAACTCAAACCCGGAGATCGCGCAATCATCTCTCAAATAGGTCAATTAACGTTACCTCAAACCGTAAAGCGTAAGTTGTTATCAATGGGCATCACTCCCAACACGCATTTTTCTTTTATCCGCCGAGCACCAATGGGCACAGGTGTTGAACTTAATTTACGTGGCAGTAAATTATGCATGCGTCGCGATTTAGCCGATATCATTGAGGTAGTAATAACGAATGACTAAACAATTCCATTGCGTCACCGTCGGTAATCCAAATGCCGGTAAATCAACCCTTTTTAATGCATTAACTGGTTCAAGCCAGCAAGTGGGTAATTGGTCTGGCGTGACCGTTGAGAAAAAAACCGGTCAATTTAGCTATTCAGGCAACGATATTTTATTAACCGATTTACCCGGTATTTATGATTTGCTTCCTGCCGGTAACAGCTGTGATTGTTCGTTAGATGAACAAATTGCACAAAACTACTTAGCGAACCAACAAGTCGATGCGATTATTAACTTAGTTGATGCCACAAACGTAGAGCGTCATCTTTACCTGACCACGCAGCTACGTGAGTTAGGCATCCCCGTTATTGTGGTGATTAATAAAATTGATGCGGCTAAAAGGCTTGGGATCACTATCGATGTCGAGCAGATGTCTGCTCGTTTAGGTTGCCCTGTAATTGCGATTTGCTCTCGTCGTCAAGCAGATGTTGAACAAGTCCAAGCTAAAATTCTTACGCTATTGCAAAGCGATACCGCGACAGAGCCTCTTGCGTTGCAATACCCTGCTGACATTGAAGCCAGTATCAAAGCGTTACAGCTTCAAAATGGCAATCAAGGCCTTGGCGCGTTAAGTCGCGGCCAAGCATTATCTATTCTAGCCAATTGCCATGGCAATGCATGTGGTACAAGTGAAGTACAACTGCACGACACTGTACAGCAATGCTCTCAACGTGCAGAGCAAAACGGTGATGATATCGAAATTATGATTGCGACTACGCGTTATGATTTTGTACAACAAGCATTTGAAGCTGCAGTTAATCAAGGCAAACACATCAGTGTGTCAGACCGATTAGATAATGCGGTTCTGCATCCTGTTCTGGGTATTCCTGTATTCCTGTTCGTTATGTACTTGATGTTTCTATTCAGTATCAACGTGGGTAATTCGTTTATCGACTTTTTCGATATTACTGCCGGAGCGATATTTGTTGACCACTTTGGGGCATTATTGGTCTCTATGGGCTCACCCGATTGGCTAGTGACGATTTTAGCTGGTGGTGTAGGGCAAGGTATCCAAACAGTTGCGACGTTTATTCCTGTTGTAGCCGCACTATTTTTAGCATTATCAGTGTTAGAAGCATCAGGTTATATGGCCCGTGCAGCCTTTGTGGTTGATGGTTTAATGCGCCGCATTGGTCTACCTGGTAAAGCATTCGTCCCTATGATTGTCGGTTTTGGCTGTTCTGTACCCGCGATTATGGCTACCAGAACCCTAGGCAGTGAACGTGAGCGTATTGTGACTGGCATGATGGCACCCTTTATGTCATGCAGTGCACGCTTACCTGTATACGCGTTATTCGCTGCAGCGTTTTTCCCACAGTCAGGACAAAACTTAGTCTTTTTACTTTATATTATCGGTATTTTTGCGGCGATTGGGACCGGTTTGTTATTACGTAAAACGGTATTGCCTGGCACAAGCAGTGCAGTCGTTATGGAGCTGCCTAGTTATGAAATGCCTAAAGCTAAAGCGGTATTCTCTCGCACCACTAAACGTACCAAAAGTTTTATTAAAGGTGCCGGTAAAACCATTATTATCGTTGTTACCTTGCTTAACTTTGTTAATGCAATTGGTACCGATGGCTCTTTTGGTCACGAAGACAGTAAAGAATCGCTATTGAGTGTGGCAAGTCAGCAAGTTACACCGTTATTTGCGCCAATGGGTATTGAGCAAGACAACTGGGCTGCGACGGTAGGGATTATTACCGGTATTTTCGCGAAAGAAGCCGTCGTGGGTACATTAAATAGTTTGTACAGCAGCAGCGAAGGTGATGAAGAAGAAATGCTATCAATATGGGATAGTGTGAAAGTCGGCTTAGCCACCATACCCACTAACTTGTTAGGTATTGAGCCTGATGACCCATTGTCGATTGCCATTGCCAGTATTACTGACTTAGATGAGGCTGCTGTTGAGTTGTCGGTTGACTCATCAACATTCAGTGCTCTACAGACAGGCTTTAAGAGTCAGTTAGCTGCATTCTCTTATCTACTGTTCATTTTATTGTACACCCCTTGTGTGGCTGCTATGGGCGCATTAGTGAATGAGTTTGGTGCTAAATGGGCGCGATTTGCCGCAGTTTGGACTTTCTCTTTAGCATACGGTTCAGCAACGGTGATTTATCAAGGTGCGACGTTCTCAGCGCACCCGCTACAATCGGCCTGTTGGATCGGCTTTTTTGCGGTAGCCTTGGTCGGTTTTTACATGTGGTTGAGTAAAAAAGGCAGACAAGCACAGCAAATTATTCCTGGCATTCGTATTGTCACTGAATAGTCCTTGTTGATCTGAATGATTCTTCTAAAACCCAGCATTGCTGGGTTTTTTGTTTATATTCGTAGTAAATACACTCACAGCGCGAGTTTGTTTTACGCTATTTGGCATTTTTTGTTTATCTGACTAACTTTTTCGATACTAGTAGTTGTAACTACTGAAGATCTGTAGGATCATCTGTTTTTTATTCATATTGCCATTGTGTGCCAAGAGGAATTCCATGAGTCATGTGGACACCGAAGTACGTCCTAGTAACTTCATTCGTAATATCATAGACGAAGACCTAAGTAGCGGTAAGCACAACCATGTTCATACTCGTTTCCCGCCAGAACCTAACGGTTTTTTGCATATTGGACACGCTAAGTCTATATGCTTAAATTTTGGTATTGCGAAAGATTACCAAGGTCAATGTAACTTACGTTTTGATGATACTAATCCTGAAAAAGAAGACATCAACTATGTGAAGTCTATTCAGGAAGATGTGCATTGGTTGGGCTTCGAATGGGCTGGCGATATACGTTATTCATCGAATTACTTTGATCAATTGCATCAATATGCTGTTGAACTTATTAGCAAAGGGCTTGCTTATGTTTGCTTTTTAAATAGCGAACAAACTCGTGAGTACCGTGGCACTTTAAAAGAGCCTGGTAAAAATAGCCCTTACCGTGACACCACCCCTGAAGAAAACCTCGCACTGTTTGAAAAAATGCGTAAAGGTGAATTCAAAGAGGGTGAATGTGCACTGCGCGCAAAAATCGATATGGCATCACCCTTTATGTGTATGCGTGATCCGGTGATATACCGTATCCGTTTTGCACATCATCACCAAACCGGTGACAAGTGGTGTATTTACCCAATGTACGATTTTACTCATTGTATCTCTGATGCGATTGAAAACATTACTCACTCAATTTGTACGTTAGAGTTTCAAGATAACCGCCGTTTGTACGATTGGGTGTTAGATCATTTAGATGATTTTCAAGCGCCAAACCGCACTCGTCAATATGAGTTTTCTCGTTTAAATCTTGAATACACATTGATGTCTAAACGTAAGCTAAATGATTTAGTGACCCGCAAATTAGTTGACGGTTGGGATGACCCACGTATGCCAACTATTGCAGGTTTACGTCGTCGCGGTTATACACCTGCTTCTATTCGCGAGTTTTGTTTACGTATTGGTGTCACTAAGCAAGAAAACTTAGTTGAAGTCGGCATGTTAGATGCGTGTATTCGTGAAGAGTTAAACGAACATGCACCTCGTGCAATGGCAGTGTTAAGACCCATTAAAGTGGTTATTGAAAACTACCCTAATGCACAGCCAGAAGCCATCACCGCACCAGCGCACCCAAATAATCAAGCTATGGGTACCCGTGAGCTGTCTTTTGGTCGTGAATTATTTATTGATGTTGAAGACTTCAAAGAAGAAGCCAATAAACACTTTAAACGTCTTGTATTAGGTAAAGAAGTTCGTTTACGTAATGCCTACATCATTAAAGCAGAACGCTGTGACAAAGATGCTGAGGGTAATGTGACGACAGTCTACTGTACTTATGATGCAGATACGTTAGGCAAAAATCCTGCTGATGGACGCAAAGTAAAAGGCGTTATCCATTGGGTGGAAGCAAGCACGGCAAAACCTGCTGAGTTCCGTCTATATGACCGTTTATTTACAGATGTAAACCCTGCAGCATTTGAAACCGTAGATGAAGTGATTAATCCACAATCGTTAGTGGTTGTTCACGGTTTAGTTGAGCCTAGTTTGGTCAATGCGCCTGCTGAAAAAGCGTATCAGTTTGAGCGTGAAGGTTACTTCTGTGCCGACAGTAAAGATTCTTCTGCTGAACATTTAGTCTTTAATTTAACCGTACCACTACGTGATACTTTCTCTTAGTGTTTACCGTTAAATAACCCAATAAAAAAGGCGCTCAAAGCGCCTTTTTTATTGTATTGAAACCAGCTATTGCAACATAGGGCCAAAGCCTACGCTCCATAAAATAACACTACTTGCCATCAGTGCAACTAGCAACACTAAACCTGCCGTGACAACTGAACTAGCATAAATGAAGCCTTTTTCTTCAGGTATGTTCATGATGATTGGCACGCCCGCGTATAGAAGATAGACCGAATAGGTTAAGCCTATTAATCCTACGACCATAATAAACCACAATACAGGGTATAACGCGGCTAATCCCACCATAAATAAAGGGGTTGCAGTATAAGCGGCTAGTTCTAATGCTTGAGTGTAGGTTGGGTCTGCATCAAAGGTTTTACCCATCCAATAGGCTAAGTAAGCCAATGCTAACACCCCAAATATTAAGCCAAAGTACATGCCAATCGACATAAACATGGCGCTTTTAGGTGTTAAAAATAGCAATTCGCCAGCCCCTGGATGCCAACCAATGTGTGCGGTGGCAAAATAAGAGCAAATAGCAGGAATGAGCGCGATAAGTAATACATGACTTAAGCTGCTTTTCAGCGCTTCATGGTTTTTTTCAATTGTTTGCCACTCTTGTTTCGGATGAGTGTATAGCCCCATTAAGTGATTCAGTACCATTATAATTATCCTTGTTTAGCATTTCTCAACCTAGCTCGCCAAACAACAGACGAACTGACTACAGCTTTTAATCAATCGCCTTCATCAGTTCACAGTACTTTACAATTAACGGTTAGCAGACTCCTTGCTAACCCGTTATTGCTCAGTGCTCACCTCATCCCAACAGGAGGTGTTTAAAGGAGATTGACCTTACTTTTTCAGTTTAGCACAAACCTGGAATTTCGTTTGATGACACACAATATTTAGATATTGAAATTCACAACCTGAATATTGCACATTTATTGTACATAAATCTTAATTCGTCAAGTTGTATTACGTTTGAGCTTTAGAAAAGATCAGCCAAACGGTAAAATAGCGATAGATGTTTTATAAAGGGTCTATAGCAACATGCAGCAATTACTTGAACCAATTAATCAATTTTTAGGTTGTGAAACACCAGATGCCTGGGTCAATTTCGCCAAGCAGCCCGAGCAACTGAATGCATTATTAATTGATCACTGTAATTGTGAGCTTAAAGCGGCTCAAACTGCGATGATGATGATCCGCAAGTATGCAATCGATAAATCGAGTGCAGCTATATTATTAGCTTGGGCTAAACCTTACGAAACATTTGTATATAGCAAAGATCGCGATGCTAATGCTTTTTTGAATCGAGACGTTAAGAAAAATGACATAACAAGTGAGCTTGTTGCTAGTCAGTCATTATCAATTAGTGCGGACTTAATGACTAAAATGATCCGTTTGATTAAAGAAGAGTTTCATCACTTTGAGCAAGTCCTGCAAATCATGACCGCGCGTGGGATTGAATACAATAATATGAGAGCAGGGCACTATGCCAAACAATTAATCACTCATGTTCGAACTCATGAGCCATTAACGATTATCGATAAATTGATTATTGGTGCATTTATTGAAGCGCGTTCTTGTGAACGCTTTGCCAAATTAGCTCCGCACTTAGATGATGAACTTAATAAGTTTTATGTGTCTCTACTTCGCTCTGAAGCTCGCCATTATCAAGATTACCTTGCTTTAGCACAAGATGTAGCAGGTAAAGATATTAGCGACAGAATTGCTTATTTCAGGCAACAAGAAGCGGCATTGATATTGTCTGAAGATAATGAGTTTCGCTTTCACAGCGGGACTCCAGTGTAGAGTCCAAATGCGGATAGACTAGTATTTACAACGCTAGGCTTCTAAAAAAGGCCTTTGTTCAAGCTCACAACCTTGTGGTGTCACCGATAACACACTGCCCTGAGTGTACCAATCTCCGACAACGACACGTTGTTTATTGCTGCTAAGTTGATGAATATCGGGGCGATGGGTATGACCATGGATCATACGTTGGCAGTTAGTTTTAGTCAGGAGTTCATCGACGGCTGTAGGTTCAACGTCCATGATTTCATAGTGCTTTTGCTGATTACCCTGGACACTTTTTTGTCTAATTTTTGCAGCAATGTTTAATCGGGTTTGTTTAGGCAGTATATGTGCGTAGATCCACCTCACCATCGCAATGCTACGAAAACGTCTAAAGCGCTGATAAGCTTCATCAAGCGTACATAAACTGTCGCCGTGTAAAATCACTGTGCGCGTGCCATATAAATCGATACAGTGCACTTCAGGTAAAATTTGCATGCCCGCTCGTTTGCAGAAAGCGCGACCGATCATAAAATCACGATTGCCATGAATGAAATACACTGGCATTTTAGCGGAAACGACTTTTATTGCTTTAGCAATATCATTGGTAAATGGTTCAGCAATATCATCGCCCATCCACACTTCAAATAAATCACCAATAATATACAGCGCCTCGGCATCGTCTAAACCGTTCGCGAGAAAGTCTACAAAAGCATGGGTAATATCTGGACGATCTGCACTTAAGTGCAAATCGCCCACAAAGACAGTGCGGCGCAAAATTATGCTTTTACACTAACATTGTTGATAATAACGGCTTCTAATGGCACATCTTGGTGCATGCCACGGTTACCAGTCGCAACGGCTTTAATTTTTTCAACCACATCTAAGCCTTCAACAACTTCACCAAACACACAGTAACCCCAGCCTTGGCTTGTTTCTGATTTAAAATCAAGGAAAGTGTTGTCGTTGATGTTAATGAAAAATTGCGCTGTAGCAGAGTGCGGATCTGAAGTACGTGCCATCGCAACAGTGCCTTTACGGTTTGATAAACCGTTGTTTGCTTCGTTTTTCACAGCTTCGTTATTACGCTTTTGCCCCATATCTTCGGTAAAACCACCACCTTGGATCATGAAACCATCGATAACACGGTGAAAAATGGTGCTGTCATAAAAGCCGTCTTCAACATATTTCATGAAGTTAGCCACAGTCAAAGGAGCTTTTTCTGCATCAAGTTGTAAAGTAATGTCGCCAAAATTTGTGTGTAAAGTAACCATTCGTATTCACCTAGAAAAAATAATTTGCGCGATTCTAACTTATCTTAGTTGCGGCATAAAGTGCAGTGTTCAAAACAGGTGACAACATGGTAGACTCACGGCTAGCATTTACCATAATAAATTAGTGTAAAAGAGAACTTTCGATGTTAAAGATTTACAATAGTATTAGTCGTGAAAAACAAGAATTTAAACCAATAAATCCTGGCAAAATTGGCATGTACGTATGTGGCGTGACAATTTACGATTTATGTCATATTGGTCACGGACGTACTTTTGTATCGTTTGACATGATAGTCCGTTACTTACGCTACAGTGGTTACGAGGTTAATTTTCAACGTAACATTACCGATGTTGATGACAAAATTATCAAGCGTGCCGCTGAAAACAACGAGTCATGTGAAGCGCTAACAGAGCGTTTGACCGCTGAAATGCACCGCGACTTTGATTCGTTAAACATGTTACGCCCCGATTTTGAGCCTCGCGCAACCTTGCACATGCCCGAAATTATCGACATGGTGCAACTCCTTCTTGACCGCGGTCATGCCTATGTTGCTCCTGATGGTGATGTGTTGTTCAGCGTGGCGTCATACAAAGATTATGGCCGCTTATCTGGCCAGAATCTTGATCAGTTGCAAGCCGGCGCCCGAGTTGAAGTTGACCAAAGCAAACAAAACCCAATGGATTTTGTCTTGTGGAAAATGTCTAAGCCGGGTGAACCTACTTGGGATTCGCCATGGGGACCAGGTCGCCCAGGGTGGCACATTGAATGTTCAGCAATGAACAGCAAACATTTAGGTGTGCATTTTGATATTCATGGTGGTGGCAGTGATTTGCAGTTCCCGCATCATGAAAACGAAATTGCGCAGTCTTGCTGTGCCCATGATACGCCATACGTTAACTATTGGATGCATTCAGGCATGGTGATGGTTGATCGCGAGAAAATGTCTAAATCATTAGGTAATTTCTTTACCATTCGTGACGTGCTTGAGCATTACGACCCAGAAACAGTGCGTTACTTTTTGTTGTCAGGCCATTACCGTAGCCAGTTAAATTATTCTGAAGACAATTTAAAGCAAGCACGGGCAGCGCTAGAGCGTTTATATAACGCATTTAAAGATTTAGATTTAACTGTAGCTCCAGCGGATGCTGAGCAATATGTGGCTAAGTTTACACAAGCAATGGACGATGATTTTAATACGCCAGAAGCATACTCAGTGCTATTTGATATGGTTCGTGAAATCAACCGTCTTAAATTGACTGATATGGCAGCAGCATCAGCCTTAGGCGTTAGCCTTAAGCAATTAACCGATGTATTAGGCCTTGTGAGTCAAACACCTGAGGCATTCTTTAAAGGTGAGGGTACAGACGATGAAGTGGCTGAAATCGAGGCATTAATCGTTGAGCGTAACCGCGCCCGTACGGAAAAAGATTGGCCAGCAGCCGATGTAGCACGTGATCGCTTAAATGAACTTGGGGTGATTTTAGAAGACGGCCCAGCAGGCACCACGTGGCGTAAAAAATAGTTCTAAATTGTCATAAACAAAAAGCCTGCAAAAATTGCAGGCTTTTTTGTATATCAGCTATGGCTCAACTGATAAGGAGTCAATTAGCTATGGTATTTCTCGCAAGCATATAACGTGTTTTCTAATAAGCTTGCAATCGTCATAGGACCTACGCCGCCAGGGACGGGGGTAATAAATGCCGCATTTTGTGCCGCCACATCATATTCAACATCTCCGACTAAACGGCCATCTTCTGTACGGTTAATACCAACATCAATCACAATTGCACCTGGTTTAATCCATTCACCCGGTATAAACCCTGGCTTGCCTACCGCAACCACTAATAAATCAGCTTGGCGAACTTTTTGTTCGAGGTTTTTAGTAAAACGATGACATGTTGTTGTGGTGCAACCTGCTAATAAAAGCTCTAATGTCATTGGGCGGCCAACAATGTTAGAAGCCCCAACAACTGTTGCGTCTAATCCATATGTATCTACACCAGTCGACTTGATTAATGTCATGATACCCATCGGTGTGCATGAGCGCAGCACGGGGATACGTTGAGCTAAACGCCCAACGTTGTAAGGGTGAAAACCATCTACGTCTTTATCTGGTCGAATATGCTCAATGACTTTTGAGTCATCAATATGTCCAGGGAGCGGCAGCTGAACCAATATGCCATCGATAGCAGGATTATCATTGCACTGGTCTATTACTGCCAATAACTCAGCTTCTGATGTTGATGCATCAAGGTCAAACGATTGCGATTCAAAACCGACTTCTTCACAAGCGCGGCGCTTACTACCTACATAAACCTGTGACGCAGCATCGCTACCCACTAAAATAACTGCGAGTCCTGGTGCCCGAAGGCCAGCTTCTTTTCTCGCGGCGACTTTTTGTTTAAGGGTACTGCGAATAGATTGTGCAATGGCTTTACCGTCAATAAGTTGAGCAGTCATGGCTGTAGAGTTTCCTTTGAATGGCGCGGCTTGTGGCTGGTGTGTAAATCGGGAGTATTCTAACAGGCGATTAAAAGAGTGTCATTTGCTAGACAAGGAAATACGGTGAATAAACTATTCGCGCTTTGATGCTAATCACTCTTTTTGCTGTTAAATTCAACATATAGACAATTAGCTCAAAAAAATCGTTGACGATAACAAAGTGACTCGTTAAGATGCGCTCCGTTCTCGAGACAACATGGTTACAGTGTATTGCTGCGATATGTTGAGAATAGATAAACTCGGTGATTAGCGCAGCCCGGTAGCGCATCTCGTTTGGGACGAGAGGGTCAGAGGTTCGAATCCTCTATCACCGACCAAATTCAATTATTTGTTTATGTGTTAACTAAACAAATAATCAAACAAGTGTTAAGCTTGTTTAGCCAGACAGGAAACAGCAAATTGCTGTACCATGCGCCCGTAGCTCAGTTGGATAGAGCACCCGCCTTCTAAGCGGGTGGTCGCAGGTTCGAGCCCTGCCGGGCGTACCATTTCAGTGGTGATTGTAGCTCAGTTGGTAGAGTCCCGGATTGTGATTCCGGTTGTCGTGGGTTCGAGCCCCATCAGTCACCCCATTTTTCTTTGATTAAATCTATCTTTAGGCTGTAATTCGCCAGAGTGTGACACCCATCATCAAAGAAACCCTCGTGCAAAATAATTCATCGGCTACCTCATAAAGCAATTAGCACATTAAACGTGCAAACACGTCAAAATGGCTCAAAGTCGGCCCTTTTATCGCTTAAATCGACCTTTTCAGGCTCGACTATGCGAAAAACGGTAGCTATAATGTCGCGTCTTGATAAATATCAAAAATAAGCTACCTGAACCAACAGCGTCTTCAGCATCATTAATATCGCTGTGCTGGCGGCCTTAGCTAAACACACGGTCAAGAAACGAATATCAAATAGTTGAGTTGTCGACTATTACAAAGAACGTTAGACATATTTCGAGGTAAAACAATGCAAGTTTCTGTTGAAACAACTCAAGGCCTAGAGCGTCGCCTAACTATTTCTGTACCTGCTGAGCAAATCGAGAAATTGGTTAAAGACAACGTATTACGCGAAGCTAAGCGTGCACGTCTTCCTGGTTTCCGTCCTGGCAAAGTACCAGTCACTGAAATCAACAAGCGTTACGGTAAAGCGATTCGTCAAGACATCACTGGTGAAGTGATGCAACGTAACTTTATTGAAGCAATCGTAGCTGAAAAATTAAACCCAGCAGGCGCGCCAGTATTTACACCAGGTGCTACTGAAGGTGACACGTTTGAATTCGTTGCTACGTTTGAAGTCTACCCAGAAGTTGCCTTAACGGGTTTAGATACGATTGCCGTTGAACAGCCACACGCTGACGTAAACGAAGCAGACGTTGATACAATGATTGAAACATTACGTAAGCAACATGCAACTTATGCTGTTGTTGAACGTGAAGCTGCTGATAGCGACAAAGTGAAAATGAACTTTGTGGGCTCTATCGACGGTGAAGAGTTTGAAGGCGGCAAAGCTAACGATTTCGAACTTCAAATCGGTTCAAACCGTATGATCCCTGGTTTTGAAACAGGTGTTGTGGGTCATAAAGCGGGTGACGAATTCGAAATCGAAGTGTCATTCCCAGAAGATTACCACGCTGAAAACTTGAAAGGCAAAGCGGCTAAATTCGCTATTACCTTAACTGAAGTTCAAGGCGCAAGCTTACCAGAAGTGAATGACGAATTTGCTTCACTATTTGGTATTGCTGAAGGCGGCTTAGAAGCGCTTAAAGCTGAAATCCGTAAAAACATGACTCGCGAGCTAGAGCAAGCGCTTAAAGCTAACGTTAAAGAGCAAGTGATTACTGGTTTACTAGCCGCTAATGAAATTGCTATCCCTAAAGCGCTAGTTGATGGCGAAGTTGACGTTTTACGTCAGCAAGCTATGCAACGCTTTGGTGGCCAAACTGAAAACATGCCTGAGCTTCCAGCTGAATTGTTCACTGAGCAAGCAGAGCGCCGCGTTAAGATTGGTTTGTTATTAGGCGAAGTAATCAAAACTAACGAGCTTAAAGCTGAAGACGATCGCGTTAATGCATTGATCGAATCTATGGCTTCTGCGTATGAAGATCCATCTGAAGTTGTCGCTTACTACAACTCAAACAAAGAACTCATGCAAAACATGCGCAATGTAGCGCTTGAAGAGCAAGCTGTTGAAGCCCTACTAAAATCGGCTCAAGTAACGACAAAAGAAGTTGCTTTTGAAGAATTTATGAACAAGGCTACAGGCAAAGCGTAAGCTTAGCTTGACTTAACAAGGCGTTCGCCATTTATAATGGCTCGTATGAGGTTCCTCATGCGGGCCATTTTTATTTTTAGGGAAATGAATAATGCATAAAGCACCAGAATCAGTACTCAATGCGCTTGTACCTATGGTTGTTGAACAAACAGCGAAAGGTGAACGTTCTTACGATATCTATTCTCGTTTATTAAAAGAACGTGTTATTTTTTTAGTTGGCCAGGTTGAAGAACATATGGCTAACCTCATTGTGGCCCAGTTATTATTCCTAGAGTCTGAAAGCCCAGACAAAGATATCTATCTTTATATCAACTCGCCAGGTGGCTCAGTCACAGCGGGTATGGCTATTTATGACACCATGCAATTTATTAAGCCAAACGTCAGTACAGTATGTATTGGCCAAGCGGCAAGTATGGGCGCATTCTTATTAGCTGGCGGTGCAGAAGGAAAGCGTCATTGTTTACCTAACTCACGTGTGATGATCCACCAACCACTAGGTGGTTTCCAAGGTCAAGCATCAGACATCGCTATTCATGCCCAAGAAATTTTAGGCATTAAAAATAAGTTAAACCAAATGTTAGCTGAACACACAGGCCAACCGCTTGAAATTGTTGAGCGTGACACAGACCGTGATAACTTCATGAGTGCGTCACAAGCGGTAGAATATGGTCTCGTGGACTCTGTATTAACGACTCGTAGTTAATACAGGCTGATTTTTTGCTGTGACTGGGTTATTCTTCATTCTAATGAACGAATAATTTAGATATACAGCCAGTATGCATATCGACAAGCAGAGCTCAGATGTAAGGTCTAGGCTGCAACCAGAGGTAGAATAATGGGCGATAACAAAAATAACGGTGACAGCGGCAAATTGCTGTACTGCTCTTTTTGCGGAAAAAGTCAGCATGAAGTGAGAAAACTGATTGCTGGCCCATCGGTATACGTGTGCGATGAATGTGTTGATTTATGTAATGACATCATCCGAGAGGAAATCAAAGAGATTTCGCCTAAGCGTGATGAAGATAAATTACCGACACCACATGAGCTGCGCCAGCATTTAGACGACTACGTCATTGGCCAAGACCAGGCTAAAAAAGTATTGGCTGTTGCGGTATACAATCACTACAAACGCTTACGTAATGGCACGGTCAAAGATGGTGTAGAGCTTGGTAAAAGTAACATTTTGCTTATTGGTCCTACCGGTAGTGGTAAAACCTTGCTGGCTGAAACTTTAGCTCGGTCACTTAACGTGCCGTTTACCATGGCAGATGCAACCACATTAACCGAAGCCGGTTATGTGGGTGAAGATGTAGAAAACATCATTCAGAAGCTTCTGCAAAAATGTGATTACGACGTTGAAAAAGCTGAGCGTGGCATTGTTTATATCGATGAAATCGATAAAATTAGCCGTAAATCAGACAATCCATCGATCACCCGTGACGTGTCTGGTGAAGGTGTACAGCAAGCCTTGCTTAAGCTTATTGAAGGCACTGTTGCTTCAGTGCCACCACAAGGCGGCCGTAAACACCCACAACAAGAGTTTTTACAGGTTGATACCTCTAAAATTCTGTTCATTTGTGGTGGTGCATTTGCAGGACTTGAAAAAGTGATTGAGCAACGTGCTCACACAGGCACAGGTATTGGTTTTGGCGCTGAAGTAAAAGGCGAAGCTGACAAGGCAACGATTTCACAGATCTTGGGCAAAGTAGAACCAGGCGATTTAGTTAAATTTGGTTTAATTCCTGAATTTATTGGCCGTTTACCTGTTCTTGCAACACTAACAGAGTTAGACGAAGCAGCACTAGTACAGATTTTATCTGAGCCTAAAAATGCGTTGACTAAACAGTATGGTGCATTGTTTGAAATGGAAAATGTAGAACTTGAGTTCCGCGAAGATGCATTACAAGCCATTGCTCATAAAGCCATGTCACGTAAAACCGGTGCGCGTGGATTGCGTTCAATTGTTGAAAGCATCTTGCTTGATACCATGTATGACATTCCATCAACAGAGGGTGTCATTAAAGCGGTTATTGATGAGTCTGTAGTTAAAGGCGAATCTGCACCAATCTTAATTTACGAAAACACCGACACTCAGGCTGCTTCAGGCGAACAATAATTGTTCTAAAAGCTAGTAAACTGAAAAATAAGGAGTCCATTGGGCTCCTTTTTTCGTATTGGCCATTGAAACTGACAACAACACCCCAATATACTCAGTATTAGTCTATTTCATTAAACGGAATCGAGCCATGACCCAAGAGCGTGAAGCGCATATCGAACTCCCCGTATTACCACTGCGAGATGTGGTGGTTTATCCGCATATGGTAATTCCGCTATTCGTAGGACGGGAAAAATCCATTCGTTGCCTAGAATCGGCAATGGAACAAGACAAACAAATTTTACTGGTCGCTCAGCGTGATGCTGATTTAGACGAGCCAGGCAAAGACGATATTTTTGATATCGGTACTGTAGCGTCTATTCTGCAGCTACTAAAACTTCCTGACGGCACAGTTAAAGTGCTCGTTGAAGGTGGTCAGCGCGCAAAAATTACTCGCTACACTCAAGAAGAAGAATTCTTTGCAGCAACTGCCGAATACCTTGAATCGCAAGCATTAAGCGACAAAGAAGAAGAAGTACTGGTTCGCAGTGCTATCGGTCAGTTTGAAGGCTACATCAAACTCAATAAGAAAATCCCACCTGAAGTACTTACTTCATTGTCGGGTATTGATGAAGCCGCGCGTTTAGCCGATACCATGGCTGCGCATATGCCGTTAAAGCTTGAAGACAAGCAATCGGTATTAGAAATGATCAATGTCGGCGAACGTCTAGAATATTTAATGGCGATGATGGAATCGGAAATCGACTTACTGCAAGTTGAAAAACGTATCCGTACCCGCGTTAAAAAACAGATGGAAAAAAGTCAGCGTGAATACTATTTGAATGAGCAAATGAAAGCGATTCAAAAAGAATTAGGCGACATTGACGAAAGCCACGATGAATTTGAAGTACTGGCGCGTAAAATTGAAGACGCGGGCATGCCAAGCGACGCCAAAGAAAAAGCCAGTGCTGAATTGAATAAACTTAAAATGATGTCACCGATGTCAGCAGAAGCCACGGTAGTTCGTAGCTATGTAGACTGGATGACATCAGTGCCTTGGAAACAACGCTCTAAAATTAAGCGTGACTTAGCTAAAGCGCAAGAAGTACTCGACACTGACCATCATGGTCTTGAAAAGGTCAAAGAGCGTATTCTTGAGTATTTAGCAGTACAAAGCCGAGTTAAACAACTTAAAGGCCCAATCTTGTGTTTAGTGGGACCTCCAGGTGTCGGTAAAACCTCGCTGGGCCAATCAATTGCAAAAGCGACGGGTCGTAAGTATGTACGCGTAGCATTAGGTGGCGTGCGTGATGAAGCTGAAATTCGTGGTCATCGCCGAACTTATATCGGTTCTATGCCGGGTAAAGTCATTCAAAAAATGGCTAAAGTTGGGGTTAAAAACCCATTATTCTTACTCGATGAAATCGATAAAATGAGTTCTGACATGCGCGGCGACCCATCGTCGGCATTATTAGAAGTACTCGACCCAGAGCAAAACGCGACCTTTAACGACCATTACTTAGAAGTCGATTACGATTTATCTGATGTGATGTTCGTGGCAACGTCGAACTCGATGGATATTCCAGGTCCGTTACTTGACCGTATGGAAGTGATCCGCTTAGCGGGCTACACCGAAGACGAAAAGCTGAACATTGCTAAGCAACATTTATTGCCTAAGCAAGTTGAACGTAATGGACTTAAAGCTAAAGAAATCAACGTTGATGACAGCGCTATTTTAGGCATTATTCGTTATTACACCCGCGAAGCTGGTGTACGTTCATTAGAGCGTGAACTTTCGAAGATATGCCGCAAAGTGGTTAAGCAAATCTTGTTAGACAAAACCGTTAAAGTGGTTGAGGTCAATCAAGACAACCTTAAGTCATTCCTAGGCGTGCAACGTTTTGACTTTGGTAAAGCAGAATCAAGCAACCAAATCGGCCAGGTAACTGGGCTTGCTTGGACACAGGTTGGCGGTGATTTATTAACAATCGAAGCTACCTCGGTAGCAGGTAAAGGTAAGCTAACCTATACCGGTTCGCTTGGCGATGTTATGAAAGAATCTATTCAAGCTGCGATGACGGTTGTGCGTGCTCGCGCTGAAAACTTAGGCATCAACGGCGACTTTTATGAAAAACGTGATATTCACGTGCATGTACCAGAAGGGGCAACACCAAAAGATGGTCCTTCAGCCGGTGCGGCAATGTGTACTGCGTTAGTATCGAGTTTAACCGGTAATCCTGTGCGCAGTGATGTTGCCATGACAGGTGAAATAACCTTGCGTGGTGAAGTACTTCCAATTGGTGGATTAAAAGAGAAATTACTCGCAGCACATCGCGGTGGCATTAAACACGTGTTGATTCCTAAAGAGAATGAGCGCGATCTGGAAGAAATTCCAGCCAATGTGATTGCAGATTTAACCATTCATCCAGTGCGCTGGGTCGATGAAGTCTTGAAACTGGCGCTCGAACGACCCGTTGAAGGCTTCGAAGTGGTTAAAAAATAGCTTATTAGTTAAAAAATTGCTGTAGAGCATAAAAAAAATGAAAAAAGGGGCTTAACAAAACGCTGACCTGTGGTAGCCTAGGTCTGTGGAGAGTCAGGCGCACCAAGCCCTTGGGGCATCTGACTTTGAGCTGTATCCAATTTCATTTTTTTGGTTTTCATACTAAGTTTGATGTGTTATCAAACTTATTACAATAAAGCCTCCGCAGACCGCTCTAAACACGGATTTGGTTGCGGCGCGACAATAACATTCAAGGGGATGACATGAACAAATCTGAACTAATCGAGAAAATCGCATCTGGTGCTGATATTTCTAAAGCTGCTGCTGGCCGCGCACTAGATTCTTTTATCGCTGCTGTTACTGAAGGTCTTAAAGAAGGCGATAAGATTTCTCTAGTTGGTTTTGGTACATTTGAAGTACGTCAGCGTGCTGAGCGTACTGGCCGTAACCCACAAACGGGTAAAGAAATTAAAATTGCTGCTGCGAACATTCCTGCGTTCAAAGCTGGCAAAGCGCTAAAAGACGCTGTTAACTAAACCTTAGCAACGTAGCCTTTGTAAGGCATTCGTAATACAAGCACTGCTTATGCAGTGCTTTTTACGAAAAGCAATATTGTTATGTAAGGCATAATGAATATTGGGAGTATTGGGTCATACCCGTGGTAGCGTCTGATAACTCCATATAATTTACATTAAGGCGCATCCACAAGGTGATGCGCCTTTTTATTTTATTAATCGCAACAAGCGAGAATTCAGATGTTAGAAAAAATCCGTGAAGGCTCACAAGGAATTGTTGCTAAAACAATTCTTGTCCTTGTGATACTTTCTTTTGCTTTTGCCGGTGTCAGTAGCTATTTAGGCTCTAATACTGGTGTTCCTGCTGCAATCGTTAATGGTGAAGAAGTCAGCGCTAGCGAATTGGAAAATGCTTTCCAAAATGAACGCTCTCGCATTGAGCAGCAGTTAGGTGAAATGTTTAATGCATTAGCCGCTGATGACAATTACATGAATGGCATTAAACAAGGTGTTTTAGACCGTTTAGTGGCAGACAAGTTAATTGATCAAGCTGCAACCAAATTAGGTTTACGTGTATCTGATGAGCAAATCAAAAAAGCCATTATTGAAGAACCTGCATTTCAAACTGATGGTAAATTTGATAACGAACGTTACTTAGCGGTACTTCGTCAATTAGGTTATCAAACCACCAGTTTTAGAAACATGATGCGCGTTGATATGACACGTCGCCAGTTATTAAATGCGCTTGTAGGCAGTGAGTTTGTATTAGACGGCGAAGCTAAACAGCTTGCCCAAGTACAAGGTCAAACCCGCGACATTCGTTACTTAGTGGTTGATTCTACACCATACTTATCAAGTGTTTCAGTGTCAGATGAAGAAGCTAAAACTTATTATGATGCTAACTTAGCTCAATTTATGAGCCCTGAACAAGTCAGCGTAGAGTATGTTGAACTTAACGCTGCTGATATGGCTCAAAATAGCCAAATAACAGACGAAGAAGTGCAAGCGTATTATGACGAACACCAATCACAATACCAAACGCCTGAAAAACGTTTAGCGGCACATATTTTTGTTGCGGCAACAGACGATGAAAGTGCTGACAAAGCCAAGGCTGATGCGATTGTTGCAAAATTAAATCAAGGCGAAGATTACGCTGAGGTGGCTAAAACTGATTCTGACGACCAGTTAAGTGCTGAACAAGGCGGTCAATTAGACTGGTTTGAGCAAGGCGTGATGGATCCTGCATTTGATGAAGCATTATTTGCGCTACAGCTAGACCAAGTTTCACCGGTTGTTAAAACTGAGTTTGGTTACCACATCATCAAGTTACTTGACGTGCAAGCAAGCCAAGCGACTGCTTTTGATGATGTAAAAGCTAAAATAGTTGCTCAGCTTCAAGAGAAGCAAGCTTTAGACGTGTTTTATGGTCTACAAAGCAAACTGGCTGACACCAGCTATGAGATCCCAGATACCTTAATTGATACTGCGGAAGCAGTCGATGCTAAAGTACAAACGACAGCGTTGTTCTCGCGTGATAACGTGCCAGCTAAATTCAATAACCCTGAGTTTATTAAAGCGGCATTCTCTGACCAAGTATTGGCCAGTGGCATGAACAGTGACGTGATTGAGTTAGCGCCTAACCATGTGGTTGTTATTCGTGTTAAACAACATAACATGGCTGGAACGCAACCATTTGCTGACGTTAAAACGGCTATCGTAGATCGCTTAAAACAAGATAAAGCAAACGAAACTGCACGCGAAAATGCAGCAGAGTTTATGGCTCAGTTAAAAGCGGGTAACGACACATTAACGGGTGCAACATTAACATCGTTACCTGGTCTTGGCCGTTTTAATCAAGATATTGACCAAGCCATCACTAACAAAGCTTTCAAGATTGCCGCGCCAGCTGAAAACAGTGTATCAATTGATACTGCTGCATTAGCAACAGGTTACGCAGTGATTGTGGTTGATAAAGTGAATGAAGCTCAAGGCATTAACGACAATTTAATTAATACCCTTAAGCAACGCTTAGCACCACAAAACAGCGAAGCAGATTACCGTGCTGTGATTGCTACACTTAAAGCTGATGCTGAAATTGAGTATCCAGTAGTTGAATAATTAAATGACAATGAATTGCGTTAATCTCATTAACGTCAATTCGTTTTAGTTAGTTAAATTAGTGAAATAGTAAAGACCTAGGCATACTGTCTAGGTCTTTTTATTTTAGGTCATAAGGAAAACAAGTGAGCCATAAACTCGATCAAGCATTTGAAAAAGCACTCGCCTATATCGATTCTAATATTGCAGCGCCACTGAATATTGATACCCTGGCAACGATTGCAGACCTGCCATCGTGTCATTTTCAACACTTGTTTTACTCGCTATACCGTTTGTCGATTGAGGAATACGTCGAGTTACTTAAAAGTTTGCAGGCAGCTCATCAATTGGGGTTTGGCGAACAAATTTCACTTGAGGCTATCGCGACAAATTTAGGTTATAACAATGAAGCAGACTTTGTTGACTCGTTCACCCATAGTATTGGTCAAAGCCCACAGTCATTCAGGCAAGCGCCCGATTGGAACAATTTCTTTGCCAAACAACAACCGCTTAAATCGTTCCAGTCGCCTCAGGATGGAATGCTCACCGCTGATGTTGAGATAGTGTCAATGGATGCCTTAACGCTGGCTAGCGTTACGCACAATGGCCCTGCCAGGGCAATGCCTAAGACGATCGAACGTTTTATTCAATGGCGGCAAAAATACGCAGTGGGGCCTAACGTTGGTCGAACGTTTAATCTAGTGCACAGTCTGCCACAAGCGCAGCCATATCATATGGATATTGGCGTCTCACTTGATGAAGCAACATATTCGAGATTAGCGTCAACGGGCTTAACACAAGAGGGTATTGAGACCAACATTATTGTTGCTGGTCGTTATGCAAAGTTATCGGTAACAACCGATAAGCAAAATAACAATATCAATGCGCTGTTGCATGCTGGCGTTGATTACCTTTACCGTATTTGGTTAAACGAGCAGTTATATTCATTACGCAATAGCCCATTGATGTTTGAACGCCTTAACGTTGGCCAAGTTGCTGAGCCCGGCACCGAACTGCAACAAGCAGTCGATATCTACTTACCTTTACAATAGTTTTAGCGTTTTTAGTCAATGAGCCGTCGTTAATGATTGGCGGTCATTTATGATTGAATTATTGATTGATCATGCGCATTAACTCGGCACAAATCCACACCATGTAATTGGCCCAAGCATAGCCAAACACCGAGAACATCACCGCGACTGGTGCTAGGTGGCGATTAAACGCCATAGCCACTATTGGCGATGATGCCGCGCCGCCAATACAACATTGGCTGCTAATGGCCATATACGCTAATGGCGCTTTCATGATTAATCCTGCAATCAAAATCAGTAAGGCGTGAAAGCCAAGCCAGACAAAGCCAATTGCAAAATAAATAGGGAAGTCATTGATCATGGTTAAGTCCATTTTTAATCCCATGGTGGCGATTAATAGGTACAGTAATACGGTTGATATTTTCGATGCGCCCTGGCGCTCTAGTCGCCTGACTTTGGTGTAAGACAATATAATACTGACGCTGGTGACAATGATGACAATCCAAAAAAAGTGCGATGTGAAGCTGAGTTTTTCCGATTGAGGGTAGTGATGACTAAAAAATGGCACCAAGAGATCTGCGCCCAAATGGGCCAAACCGGTAACACCAAATGCCACCGCAAAAATAGCCATATAGCTCGATAGGGTGGGTATGGGTAACTTAAACTTCGACAATGCTTTATCGCGCAAGTTAATACTTTCGATCAGCTTGTTTATGCCATTATTGTCAGCCTTGAGTTTGCTATCAATGGCATTAGCGTGATTGGTACAAAAGAGTAAAAATGACATCCAAAGCGCTGAAAACACCACGTTCACAGAAATCATGATGGCAAACATATTGTCATCAACGGTATACACTTCTTTCATGGTCAGTTGATTAGCTGTACCACCCACCCAGTTACCCGCTAGCGTTGCCATCGCACGCCAAGCTGCTTCCGTGCCATGCCAGTTTACTAACTCAGGTGACAGTATTGAAAACACATACAGTGAAAAAGGCCCACCTAGAATAATCCCAATACTGCCGACAATAAACAGTACAATTATTTTGGGGCCAAGCATTAACATCGACTTAATATCGACGCTAATAATAAGCAAGGTGAGACACGCTGGCATGATATAGCGCGAGGCAATACTGCTCAGTTGACTTGCTGAGGTATCAACTAGCCCGAAGGTGTTAAACAGTGATGGCACCACATAGCATGCCACCATGACAGGCACATAACGATAAAAGGTTTGCCAGTAACGATGAGTACTGGCGCTGGTGTAGAAAATAAGCCCTAATGTAATGGCAAGTAGGCCTAAAATAACAGGGTCTTGATTAATCATTGGGCGTAGAAATTCATTTAGGTAGGCTAAAGTCTAAAAACTCTCGGGTTAAGCGGTCTAATGGTGCTTCAGAGCGAAAAATTGACCAATAATGGCGAGAATAGTCCCAACAGTTTAGAGGCAGCTCGACTAAGTCGCCTCGAATGATTTCTTCTTCAACGGCTAAAAGTGGTAACACACTCACGCCAACCCCGGTGCCGATTGCCCGTTTTATCGCTCCCATGGTGTTCATTGACAGTTCTTGGTTAATGGTAATATTGGCACTTTGGAGTAATTGAGTATTTCTGAGTCGTGACACCGAGATGGTTTCATCCATGACCCACAATTGCTGTGACAGTAATTCACTGGTGATGAGTTCTGACACTAATGGATTGTTAACACCCGTGACGATACACAAGCGGTCTTTTAACCAAGCCTCATGGGATAAATTTTTATGCACAGGTTTGGCGTCAACAAAGCCAAGATCGAGTTCTTTTTCGGCGACCATTTGTTCAATGGTTAAGCTGTTATTGATGACTAATTTTACATCAACAGAAGGATGTTGCTGTTTAAATAATGGGATCTTGCGTGATAATACGTAATTCCCTGCGGTTTTACTGCAACCGACTTTAATCGTGCCTCTAATGGCCGCACCTTGCGCGAATACATGTTCTAATTCTTTGCCTTTAGACAGCATTTCATTGGCGTAAGGTAAAATAACCGCACCATTGTCATTAATGGTGAGTCCAGTACTGCAGCGTTCAAACAAGCGGCTGCCCAATGAGTCTTCTAAATCACGCAGCGCCATACTGACGGCTGGCACTGACATATGTAGTTCTTTCGCTGCTTTAGAAATTTGCCACAATTATGGATGGCTTTAAAAATAGCTAGTTGTTTTAAAGTAATTCGCATAAGCATATCGGTAATGGTTGATATACAAAGTATACCTCGCACATTTTGCACTCGCACACAAAGGTTAGTGAAAATGTTAGAAACGTTAGCAAGAGCAAGTTCCCAACGTATTTGCGTTATAAAAAGCCAGCTTAAACAGTAATCAATTGTTTAACCTGGCTTTGCGGGGAGCGGTATATAATGTTTGAGATTAGAAGTTAAATCTTACCCCAACAGTGGCAATGTTATCGTCTTGCAAGTCGATAACAGTACCTGAGTTGTCGATTTGGTACTCACCGTCATACATAGCGTAATGCACTTGTAGCATGGTTGATTTTGATAATTTATATTCAGCACCAAATACCAATGAGGTCACTTCAACATCAGTTGCTGAATTATAATCAGCTGTAGATGCTACTTCTGAGTTGTATTTGATGAATTTACCAAATCCAGCTTCGTCACGGCCGTACTCGACTTTTAAATCAACGCCATTTAAATCATATGTCACAGTAAAAAAGTACGAATTACCTTCTTTGTCAGCGTTGGTTTGGCTTTCTGTGTTTTAGAACAGGCCACTTTAAAGTCGCCCATTTTAACTTGGCCAACAGCACGGTAGGCGTCAACACCACCGATAGTATTGTACGCACCTGCTACATAATAATTTTGTTTTTTGAGTTTTTTGTCACCCGAAATCACACTGATAGCATATTGGGTTTCATCACTGCCTTCGTAGTTGTCATCGACTAAATAAGTTCCGTTAATAGTAAATGCGCCAGCAATAGTTGGTGAGTAATAAGTAATACCGTCTGCTTTTCTGTCTTGGCTGGCAATCATACGGTTATAGGCCGCGTTGGTAAGATCGAATGCTTCAACATTACCTTTAGATGATTTCATTACCGTGTCATTACGACCGACCAATACGGTATCCATCGTTTTTGATGCTATGCCGAAGTAGGTACTTCTTGATTTAAATACCTCATCATCACCTTCATTTGTAGCGCCGTTGACTTGCACTTCCATCTGATAAAGTAGTTCGTAATCATCATTGATTTTCTCACTTCCTTTAACACCCACACGGCTAAAGTTGTTCTCTAAAACGGTGCCTTCTTTTCTGTTCTGCGTGGTAAAACCATGCTCTGAATTGGTTAATGTAATGTCTAAACGGCCATACCCAGTAGGTGAATCAGCTAGCGCACTGATTGAGGTTACTGATAGGACTGAAAGCAAAGCTACTGATAGTAATGATTTTTTGTGTTCATGGTCATCTCTTCTCATTAATTTAATGTTTTTGGAATGAGTGGGCTTTCTTGTTGTGTTGAAAGCATGGGCTAATGCTAAAGATTAACTTTAGGGGGAACATGAACGTGGGTCACAGCCCGAATTTTTAAGCAGCATTTTAAGAAACACTGAACAGGGTTTCACAATAACTTAACCAAATTCCAAGTTTGATGTGCGTCTAAGTTTTGATATCTCTTTGTGGGTAATCTTGCACTCAACAACAGCAAGTAAAAATCTAAATAAGAAAAGGAACGAACAATGAAACTAAAATACTTAGTCTCAGCGATGGCGGTGATGATGCTATCTTCTGGTGCTGCAGTGGCGAAGTCTGACAACTTAGCGTCATTTCATGCCGAAATGGACAGCTGTCAGTCATGCCACACTAAACCGTTAAAAGTGAGCGACAGCGAAACTCATGAAAATGCCCAGTGTAAATCATGCCATGGTGATTATGCTGAACTCGCAAATGACAAATTACATTTTGATCCACACACATCTCACCTTGGTGACATTAACTGTACGTCTTGCCACTCTGGTCACGATAAGCCTCAGTTAACTTGTAACAACTGCCACAACTTCGAAATGGAAATGCCTTTTGCAGAAACCAAAGCGAAGAAGAAGTGGGACGGTGCTTGGGATCAAGACAAAATCCAAAAAGCCATTGATAAAGGCCCTGTAGAAACCGTTGATGTGATTGTTGTCGGTGCAGGTTCTGCTGGTTTTAACGCTGCTATCTCTGCCAAAATGGCCGGTGCAAAAGTGGTTTTATTTGAAAAAGCAGCATACACAGGTGGTAACTCAATGCTAGCTGCTGGTGGTATTAACGCCGTTGGTACACCACAGCAGAAGAAAAAAGGCATTGAAGACAAAGTTGAATGGTACTTCGAAGATGCGATGAAAGGTGGTCGTTACAAAAATGACCCTAAATTAGTTCAAATCTTAGCAGAAGAGTCAGCAGGTGCTGTTAAATGGCTTGAGTCTTTAGGCGCAAACATGAACGACTTAAAACGTTCTGGTGGTGCTCGTGTTGAACGTACTCACCGTCCATCAGGTGGAGCGTCAGTAGGGCCACACATCATTGACACATTACGTAAAGCCGCAGTAGAGCGTGACATTGATGTTCGCGTAAACTCTAGAATTGAAAAAATTGTCTTAAATGACGATAAGTCAGTTGCCGGTGTTGTGGTTCACGGTCGTCACTCTGGTTACAATATGGTTGCTGCAGATTCTGTCGTACTAGCAACCGGTGGTTATGGCATGAACAAAGAAATGATTGCTTACTACCGTCCAACAATGAAAGACATGACCAGCTCTAACAACGTAACCGCAACGGGTGACGGTATATTACTGGCTAAAGAAATTGGTGCGTCAATGACTGATATTGACTGGGTTCAAGCGCATCCTACCATCGGTAAAGACAGCCGTATCTTAATCTCTGAAACCGTACGTGGTGTTGGCGCAATCATGGTAAACACTGATGGTGAGCGTTTCATCGATGAATTAACCACTCGTGACCGTGCATCTGATGCCATCTTAAAGCAAAAAGATCAATATGCTTGGTTAGTATTTGACGAGCAGCTTGTTGCTAAGAAGAAAATGGTACGTGGTTATGATCACTTAGGCATGCTAAGTAAAGGTAACACTATCGAAGAGCTAGCTAAAATCACTGGTATGAGCAAATTACCTAAAACTGCAAGTGACTACAATAAGTATCAAGCAGCGGGTAAAGACGACGCGTTTGGTCGTGACGATATGCCACTTAACTTAACTAAGCCTCCTTTCTACGCTGTAAAAGTCGCACCTGGTATTCACCACACTATGGGTGGTGTAGCAGTAGATACTGATGCGAACGTATTAAACCTACAAAGCTGGAAAATGTCTGGTCTATTTGCTGCAGGCGAAGTGACTGGTGGTTTACATGGCTTTAACCGCCTAGGTGGTAATGCGATTGCTGACACAGTTGTGTTTGGTCGTATTGCAGGTGAAAATGCTGCTAAGCATGCTTTAGAGAAAAAATAGTAAACCGTAACACTCCATCTTTTATCCCTTGCGTTACTTTGGGTTAAGCCATCTGGCTTAACCCTTTTTTTATGTTTGATTAAACTCAAACATAAAAGCTGTGAGTCCGAGTAAATGGCTTTACGGCAAGTAGCAAGCGAGCATACAAAGAAGATAAGTATTGGCGGGCGTGTGGTATCTAGTATAAAAAAAGCCGCTATGCAGTGCATTGCGGCTTTTGTTAACTGGCTTGAATTAACGAGAGACTAGTTGATAATTACAGCTCAATAACATCAAATTTAACGTTAGGATCGACATCAGCTTCGTAATCGATACCATCAATACCAAAACCGAACAGTTTTAAAAACTCTTCTTTGTATTCATTGTAATCGGTCAATTCGCTCAAGTTTTCAGTGGTCACTTGTGGCCACAAATCGCGGCAATGTTGCTGAATATCTTCACGTAATTCCCAATCGTCTAAACGCAAGCGATTTTCGCTATCAACCACAGGGGCTTGGCCGTCTTCACGGTATAAACGTTCGGTAAACAAACGGTAGATTTGCTCCATGCAGCCTTCGTGAAGGCCTTCTTCACGCATCTTTTTAAATACCATGGCAATGTACAGTGGCATCACAGGAATGGCTGAGCTGGCTTGAGTGACGACACTTTTTAGTACCGCGACGTTAGCTGAACCACCTTTTGCAGCTAATTGGTTATTTAACGCATGAGCAGCACGGTCTAAATCCATCTTGGCTTGACCTAACGCACCATGCCAGTAAATTGGCCAGGTTAACTCAGTACCAATGTAGCTGTAAGCCACGGTTTTGCAACCGTCAGCTAAAACGCCAGCATCACTTAATGCGCTCATCCATAATTCCCAATCCTGTCCACCCATTACGGTTACAGTGTCGGCAATCTCTTGCTCAGTTGCTGGCTCTACCGAGGTTTCGATAATGGCATTTTTATTGGTATCAACTGCTGTTGCAGAGTAGGTTTGACCAATTGGTTTTAGTGATGAACGAATGACTTCGCCAGTGTCTGGTAATTTACGTACAGGTGAAGCTAATGAATACACCACCATGTCGATTTGACCTAAATCTTGCTTAATCAGCTCAATGACTTGTTGCTTAGCTTCATGACTAAAGGCGTCACAGTTAATGCTTTTAGAGTATAAGCCTTCAGCTTTGGCAAATTTATCGAATGCCGCTGTATTGTACCAACCAGCCGTTCCAGGTTTGGTTTCTGAGCTTGGTTTTTCAAAAAACACCCCGATAGTCGCAGCGTCACTACCAAATGCTGAGGCAATACGTGATGACAAGCCATAACCACTAGAAGAGCCTACAACGAGGACTTTTTTAGGGCCATTGGCTATTTTGCCTTTGGCTTTAGTGAGTTCAATTTGCTCTTTGACATTCGCTTCACAGCCAACAGGGTGAGTTGTTGTACAAATAAAGCCACGGATCTTAGGTTTAATAATCATATTTTGGTTTCTTCCTTTAACATTGGCTCTAGGATAATTAGTTCGACGCCTAAATGGCACTGATTTTTGCAAAAAACAGGGCAAAACCGCAGTGGTTGGAGCAGTTTAGCGTCGTTGCATAAATTGACTTTGCTCTTGGATCAGGCGTTGTGTGTACTCATGCTGAGGGGAATTAAACAGTGCTTCAGTGGTGGTTTTTTCCACCATTTGACCATTTTGTAGCACCATAATCTTATCACTGACATGGCGGATGATATTCAGATTGTGTGAAACAAAAATATACGATAAGCCCAACTCTTTTTGTAGCTTCAACAGTAGGTTAATGATTTGAGAACGTACCGACATATCCAATGCTGTTAATGCTTCGTCAGCAATAATAATTTTAGGGTTGAGCATTAATGCCCGCGCGACCGCAACACGTTGTTTTTGACCTTCAGACACCATATGCGGATAAAAATCGGCATGCTCTGGCAACAGTCCTACTTTACGCAGTGTTTCAAAAACCAACGTTTTACGTTCATTTGAGCTCAGTTGGGTATTAAAGCGCAGAGGTTCTTTTAATAAGTTACCAATCGATAAGCGTGGATTTAACGAGGTGGTTGGATCTTGGAAGATCATCCTAATTAAGCGACAACGTTGTTTCTGGTTACGAGTTTCTAATGCTTCACCTTCAAAGAAAATGTCACCACCGCTGCGTCGTTCAGCACCCACTAGAATGCGAGCTAAGGTGCTTTTACCAGAGCCCACTGAGCCGACAATTGCCATCGTTTCACCGCGACCAAGCTCAAATGATATTGGTGATAAAGCTTGATAGTATTGTGGTTTGAAACGTTTATAACCGGTTAAGTATTGTTTACTTAAATCGGTGACTTTAAGCAATGGCGTCGTCATCTTCTTGCTCACTTTGATAAGGGAAATGGCAGGCAAAATAGCGATCTTTTATGTGTTCAAGATGTGGCTGTTTTACACACTTACGTTGTGCTTCTGGGCAGCGTGGACCGAGACGACATCCAGCAGGTAAGTGCTGCATTGATGGCGACGACCCTTGCAATGTGGGTAAATCTGCTTTGTGGCGCATTTTTTGGGTATGGTCGGGTAAGTTTTTCAACAATGCCCGGGTATAAGGATGAAAAGGCTGCTCGGCCATCGCCGCAGCAGGGCCCGACTCCATTACCTGACCGCTGTATAGAATGGTTAGGTTATCACACCAATTCACCATAATTTCAAGTTCGTGGCTTACCAGCAATATCGACACATTTTGCAATTGATTTAACTGTGATAACAACCTAAAAATCTGCGCTTGAGTATTTAACTCCATTGAGTTGGTTGGCTCGTCGGCAATTAACAATTTTGGATGGTTAGCCACCGCCATGGCAATCATGACTTTTTGGCATTCGCCTTCAGAAAGCTCCCATGGATAACACGTCATCAATTTTTTAGGGGTTTTAATGCCTACTTTATGTAACCACTTTTGTGCATTTAAATAAGTATCGCGGTTACGTCGCCAAAAGGGCACGTTCTTATTGGGCATCATGGCTTCAATAAGTTGGCTGCCAATGGTTTTAACTGGGTCTAAACTGCCTGAAGGATCTTGAAATATCATTGCCATGTCGCAGCCCATTAAACAACGTCGTTCTTTGGCTGTCATTTCAAGTAAGTTGCGGCCGTCCCACATCATTCGATCTGCAAAGATGTGCCAATTAGGGCCAAGTACCCCTAAAATCGCTTTTGCAAATAAGCTGCGTCCCGAGCCTGACTCACCAAGCAAACCATGAATTTCACCGGGATTGATGGTCAAACTGACTTTTTCGAGTACTTTGACTCTACCCTGTGGGGTATCAAGTTCGATGGTAAGGTTACGCACGTCGAGTAATGGCATAGTTAATTTCTTATTGGCGCAAGAGCTGAGCGTAAACCGTCGCCGACTAAATTTACCGACAACACCGTAAATAAAATGGTCACTCCAGGTATGGTCACTGTCCAGGGCGCAAGTAATAAATTATCCAGCCCTTGTGCCACCATGGCGCCCCATTCTGGGCTTGGCGCCTGGGCGCCTAAATTTAAAAAACCCAGTGCCGCGATGTCGAGTATGGCTGCAGAGATTGCCATTGTGACCTGAATAATCACTACATCCCAAACGTTAGGCATAATGACATACAAAAAAACCTGGAACGAATTGGCACCGTCTAATTTTGCTGCGGTAACGTATTCTTTTTGTAGCTCTTCGTGAACCGCTTGATGAATGGAGCGCACAAATTGCGGGATCATTGCAATACAGACACCCCAAAATACATTGTTCAGTCCCGGCCCCATCACCGCAACCACTAAAATGGCCATCAGTAGTGAAGGGATAGAAAGTAGCGCATCAAGCAAGTGGCTTAATACACTCGATTTGATGCCGCGCATCATGCCTGATAGAGAGCCAATGATAAATCCAAAAAATAACGACACTGCCACAATCAGTAATGACATGCCAAAAGTCAGTTGTACCCCATGTAAAATACGGCTAAAAATATCACGGCCTAAATCATCGGTACCCAAAAAGTGTTCAACACTGCCAGCAGGATCCCAAGACGGCGGTAATAGCAAGACTTGCTGGTCTTGTGCTTCTGCAGAGTAAGGGGCAATAAGCGGTGCAAAAATGGTCAGAACCAATAAAAAAATCACGGCCCATAAGCCAATCACCGCAAATGGATTTGCCGAGAAGCTGTTCCATAAGCGCCACATGGGCGATTCGATATGGTCTTCGTGGTAGATTTTAATGCGCGGCATATAAGTCCTTTCTACTTATCGGATTGATTATAGTGTGCATTAAGTCAATTAAAATACTTAAAAAGATAATCAATAACGACACAGATAAGATACCTGCTTGAATCACAGTATAGTCGCGCTGATAAATACCTGACACTAACCAGCTGCCGACACCAGGCCATGAAAATATCACTTCAACCACGATGCCATAGCTGGCAAATGAGCCCAGCATTAAGCCAATGCTCTTTAGTACCGGAATTAAAGCATTGGGCATGGCATGGCGGACTAAAATTTTAAATGTGTGTAATCCGCGCGCTTCAGCCGCACGAATGTAAGTTTGATTCATCACATTAATGACAGCTTGGCGTGTAATACGAACCACGAGTGTAAATGGCAGTAACGCGAGTGTTACCGCGGGTAAAATTAAGTGTAATATCGCGTCATGAAAAGCCGGTATGCGATACGTTGACTCTGACATTAATGTATCAATTAGCATAAACCCTGTTACGGGTTCTATTTCGTATAATAAGTTGATTTGGCCTGAAATGGGTAGCCAGCCTAAATTTACCCCAAACCACATGGCGAGCGTGAGTCCTAGCCAAAATACCGGGATAGAATAACCGGTTAGAGTAAAAGCTAAAATACTGTGCTGTAGCGCTTTGTTACGGCTTAATGCTGCAACTACCCCTAAAGGCACACCAAAAACCACTGCAATGAAGCCTGAAAAAAGTGACAGTTCAAGCGATGCGGGTAACACCGACGCTAATTCATCGGCTACCGCTTGCTGTGAATTGCTTGAAATGCCTAAATTACCTGACAATCGTTGGCGAAGATAAGCGGTAAACTGCAATAGTTGATTATCATTAAGTTGATAGTCGGCTTCAATTTGGCGTTGCTGCTCAGCGGTAGGATATTGAATTCCCGACAACGAATAGGCTTTATTGGCTGGAAATAACCCTGTAGCAATAAACAATACCGCTATCATCACCAAAGAGGTCGCCAAAAACAGGGTGATGCGTCTAAAAAAATAACGCCACATTTATTCGCCTTCCTCTGTTGTTTGTATTGCCTTGGCAAATGAAATTCCACCATAAGGGCGAATTTGCATTGCAGTAATATTGTTCTTTTTCAACACTACTTTTTTGGCATGGGCTAACGTCACCATAGGAACTTGATCGCTAATAATGGCTTCAGCAGACTGATAAAATGCTTTGCGTTCTGGCTGTGAGGTAACACTTTGCGCCTGGGTGAGTAAATGTTCAAAGTCTTTATGACACCAGCGAGAACGGTTATTGTTCGAGGCCAGTGCTGCACAACTTAATAATGGCGTAAAAAAGTTATCAGGGTCACTGTTATCGGCATTCCAACCAATTAGGACAGAGTCGTAGTTAGAAGCAGATAGCTTTTGAACAAATACACTCCAATCATAGCTAATGATATTAAGCTTTACGCCTATTCGAGCTAAATCAGCTTGGATAAGTTCAGCAGTTTTCAGCGCGCTTGGGTTATAAATTCGTGCAACCGGCATTGCCCATACATTAATGGATAACTTATTAATCCCAGCTTGTTTGAGCAGCTCAATGGCTTTTTGAGGGTTATATTCATTCGGTGATAAGTTTTTAGAATAGGCCCACGACGCCGGAGGTAATACGCCTGTGGCTTCAACAGCAGTGTCGTTGTATACCGCTTCGAGAATGTTTTTCTTATCAATGGCATGGGCTAGTGCACGTCTTACACGGACATCATCTAATGGTGGCTTTTGAGTGTTGAATGCCCAAAATGACACATTTAAGCCCGGTTTCGCATCAACCACCACATCGGGATGTTCAGCCACAACCGTTAATTCGGCCGCTTTAGGCAACGCCGATACGCTGCAATCTCCAGTAATGAGTTTAGCTATTCGTGACGTGCTTCTTGGAGTGATATCAAACACTAACTGGTCAAGTTCGACCGTGGGGCCCCAATATACAGGATGCTTCTTAAAGCGAATATATTCATTTTTGACATATTGAGTAAGCTGAAACGGCCCAGTGCCTACCGCATAATAATCTATGTCTTCTGGTGTGCCTTGGGTCAGTAATTGATAACCGTATTCGGCAGATAAAATGACCGCAAAGTCGGTGGCCAAATTAGCTAAGAATGACGCATCTTTACGTGTTAAATGAAAGATTACCTGATAATCATTTACCTTCTCTATCGACTCGATAAGGTTATCAAAACCAATGCTTTGAAAAAACGGATAACCGGTTCTGCTGACTAAATGGTAAGGGTGTAATGGGTCAATAATACGATTAAACGAAAACAACACATCGTCAGCATTAAAGTCCCTTGATGGGGCAAAGCGACTCGTTTTATGAAAACTCACATGCTCACGTAAGGTAAATTGGTAACTGAGACCATCTTCTGAGATTGACCATTGCGTGGCCAGCCCTGGGATTATCTCCGTTTTGGCCTGGCTGTAATTCACTAGCTGGCTATAGATTTGGTGTGAAGTCGCATCGATAGTGGTGCCAGAGGTGACTAGCTGGGGATTAAAGGTCTCAGGGTTACCTTCGCTGCAATATACTAACCCAGAAGGCAATTGTGCTTGTCCGCATGCTGCCAGCAAGGTGCTAGAAATACATAAGGAAATCAGCTGATACCAGCGTTTTACTATAACAGGCATGGTGTGATCATTTTTTTTCGACTTTGAGGGTTCATTTTAACAGTGTTCATACGAGCTGAGCAATCGCAGATGCATGAGTTCATTTACGACTTGTCTAGCAAGTTGTACTTTTTCAAAATGCCCCTGAGCTGATGGTAGCTTAATCCTAATAAATCTGCGGTTTTTTTCTGGTTGTATTGCCCTTCAGCTAGAGCGCGTTGCAGCAAGTCTATTTCTGCATTTTCAGTGTATTCTTTAAAGTTTATCGGAAACTCAATATTGCTGTGAGTAAGAGGAACTGGCAGAGTTTCTTCGTCTGTATCGACAGATGCTGCAGGCAATTCTACTGGTTGCACTTGGCGTTCGCGGGTTTTAACTCGACCCGTTGGGCGATAAGGTGATGCAAAAGGGTCTAAAATAATCTGGTCAATTTCTTGGCCTTCAGAGCCTTCGCGGTACACACTGCGTTCAACCACGTTTTTTAATTCGCGGATATTACCGGGCCAATTATGCATCATTAGTTGCTCAATGGCGATGGCGCCAAATCCGCCAAAATATTCAAGCCCGAGTTGTCTGGCCATACTCACGGCAAAGTGTTGTGCTAAAGGCATAATATCTTCAGTACGGCAGCGAAGCGGCGGTAAGGTAATTACATCAAACGCTAAGCGGTCTAATAAATCGGCTCTAAATTCGCCGCTGTCGGCTAATGACGGTAAGTCTTCGTTGGCTGCGCAAATGAGTCGCACATCAGACTGTACTGTTTTACTGCCACCGACACGCTCAAACTCACCGTATTCAATGACCCGTAATAGTTTCTCTTGAATAAGCCCTGAGGTATTGGCCAGCTCATCTAAAAACAATGTGCCACCATCGGCTCGCTCAAAGCGGCCTTCATGCTTACCTTTTGCACCGGTAAATGCACCAGACTCATGGCCAAACAGTTCACTTTCAAGTAAGTTTTCACTTAACGATGAGCAATTAAGCTTAATAAAGCTTTGATCCCAGCGCGCTGACAAATAATGTAGCCGCTCGGCAATTAACTCTTTACCTGTGCCGCGCTCACCAATGATAAGTACCGGTTTTGAGAGGGGCGCAATTTTAGACACATGCTCTAATACTTCGAGTAATGCATTAGACTGGCCGATGAGATTATCTTGTTGGTATTGTTTGCTCACAGTGGCTTACTCGCAAAATTGTTAGTGAATTAGACTAATAATTGGTGAAAATCATAATAGATGGCTTAGTTAATAAATGAAAGTAAAAGTTAAATATTTGTATAACTCACTAATATAGTTTAGTTTTTAAAAGTTGGCACGCAATGTGTAATACCTATTGCGACATCCACGTTAATTTTTGAGGAATATATTATGGGAATTTTCTCTCGCTTTGCAGATATCGTTAATTCAAATATCAGTGCAATACTTGATAAAGCAGAAGATCCAGAAAAAATGGTACGTCTGATCATTCAAGAAATGGAAGACACGCTAGTCGAAGTTCGTTCAACCTCAGCCCGAGTGTTGGCCGAGAAAAAAGAATTACTTCGTCGTATCGGTCGAGTACAAGAACAAGTGCAAGATTGGCAAGACAAAGCAGAGTTAGCATTATCGAAAGATCGTGAAGACTTAGCTAAAGCCGCCTTAATTGAAAAGCAAAAAACCGTTGGTTTGCTTGAAACACTTGAAATGGAATTGCAAGTCGTTGAAGAACATATCACCCGTTTAAAAGATGAAGTCGCGCAACTTCAAGAAAAATTGAATGATGCCCGTGCTCGTCAAAAGACCATTATTATGCGTAAGCAAACTGCGACTTCGCGTTTAGAAGTTAAAAAGCAGCTTGATTCAAGCAAAATTGATGATGCAATGATGAAGTTTGAGCAATACGAGCGCCGTGTAGAAGGCCTAGAAGCTCAAGTAGAATCATATGACTTAGGTAAAAAAGATTCACTTGCAGATGAATTTGCTGCCCTTGAAGCTGAAGATGCTGTTAATGATGAGTTAGCTGCACTTAAAGCCAAAGTAAACGCAAAAAAACAACCTAAATCAAAAGCATAATAATTTTTCAGAGGTGAGTTATGGACATGGATCTTCTTATTGCACCAATTATCATATTTTTAGTAATTGTGGCGCCCATTTGGTTGATTCTTCACTACCGCAGTAAGCGACAAGTGAGCCAAGGACTCACAGAGGAAGAATTTGGCCAGCTTAATGATTTAATTGCGAAAGCTGAAAAAATGAGCCATCGCATAGAAACCTTAGAAGCAATTTTAGATACTGATTCACCAGAGTGGAGGGCGAAACATGGGCACAACTAACGGTCGTACGCTATACCGCAATCCTAAGAGTGGTAAAATAGCGGGAGTATGTTCGGGTATTGCTGACTATTTTAACTTTGAAACCTGGTTAGTGCGCGTGTTAGCGGTATCGATATTTCTCCTTGGTGGTACCGGTGTGGTGTTTGTGATTTATATTGCGCTGTGGATGATACTCGATGTTAAACCACAGGCATTAGAATATGACGAACAACACAAAGATATCGAAGTTAAAAAGAAGGTATGGCAAGCAGGTGAGCCAGCAAAACGTGCCTTATTTGATGTCAGTCGCCAGTTTAATGGACTTGAAACTCGATTACAGCGACTAGAGAAACACGTTACGTCAGATAGCTTTGACTTAAAACGGGAAATCAATAGTCTTTAATGATTCTAAATGGGCGGTTTACCGCCCTAGTTTTATGATTAACCTAGATTTAGGAGCTGTCAGCCACCATGAAATTTTTAGATCGTTCCTTGTTCAAAGTCAGCCAAACTGCACAATCTCTTGTACACCGTAGTACCGATCGCCACGTTAGATTGGCGGTTACAGGTTTATCTGGCGCAGGAAAAACCGCATTCATCAGTGGTCTAGTGAATCAATTATTACATGCCGGTAAAGGCAATAAGCACAATCCATTACCATTATGGCAAGTTGCCAGAGAAGGCCGATTAATTGGCGTGCAGCGGGCAATGCAACCCGACTTAGACATTGCCAGTTTTGACTATCAAGGCTCAATGAATGCATTAAATTCATCACCGCCTAAATGGCCTGCATCGACTCGCACGATCACCGAATTACGTTTAGCCATCAAATACCAGCCGCAACAAGGCATCTTGGCCAAATTAACAGACACCGCCACTTTGTATGTCGATATTGTTGATTATCCTGGTGAGTGGCTGCTCGATTTGCCGATGCTCAAACATGACTTTACTCATTGGTGTCTTTCACAGCAGCAAAATGTTGCCAGCTTAAGTCAATCACCTTGTTATGAGGCGTTCACTCAAGCGATTAACAACTTAGATTTAGCCCAAGTTGCAGACGAACAACAACTAAAGTACCTAGCCGATTTGTACCAAGCTCTGCTGGTTGATTTAGTTCGAGAGCAAGGATTTTATCATGCTCAGCCAGGGCGTATGCTGTTACCCGGCGAGTATGAAAACACGCCATTACTGGCTTTTTTTCCGTTATTGTCACTGAGCCCATTAAACCATTCAGAGTTGGCAGCAAGCCCTAATGACTCTAATTATCACGTATTAAAGCGCCGTTATGAGCAGTATGTCTCTCAGGTGGTTAAGCCATTTTATCGCGATTATTTTTCACGTTTTGACCGTCAGTTAGTGCTGGTGGATTGCTTAAATGCGTTAAATCATGGCCAAGCACAATTTAATGATATGGGGCGTGCATTAAATAGCATTATGGAAAGCTTTCAGTTTGGTCAGTCGAGCTTGATTAAGCGGTTGTTTTCACCCCGTATCGACAAAGTATTATTTGCCGCGAGCCAGGTAGACCGGGTGACACGAGATCAGCAAAGCCATGTGTTGAGTTTATTAACGGCCATGCTGCAGCAAAGTCAGCATTACGCCAATTTTGAAGGCAGTGAAGTGGAAACCATGGCCATCAGTGCGATTAAGGCGACGCAGCACGGCATGGTCAATACCGACAATGGTCAGCAAGAGGTGGTTAAAGGTACGGGCTTAGAGGGTAAGCAAATTACCGTTTATCCGGGAGATGTGCCGACAACCTTGCCAGATACCGCATTTTGGCAGCAACAGGGATTTAATTTTAATTCATTTTTACCACCTAATATCAGTCATTTAAATGAAGCTCATCCTAAGTTTGAGCATATACGTCTTGACCATCTTTTAGAGTTTTTATTAGGCGACAAATTAACCTAGTGGCATGAGTGTGAGTATCTTTTATGAATCAGGCAAATAACGCTTCAGGGCTAAAAAAATCGCAAGTCTTTAATGACACCGATCTTATCGATGAGCCACAAGCCAATCAATCAGCAGAGACAATCAAACCCACTCAATCTTTCAGTGAGGTTGAGTTTGTGTGTGAGCAAACCTTAGCGGAATTACCCGAGTCTATTAGCGACAGTATTGCGCCCAGCAAACCTAAACGTTGGTCAAAACTAGCGGTGTTATCGCTAATCAGTGTAGGGCTTTTAGCTGTGGTACAAACAGCATTAGGGTTAATGGAATCATTTAATCAAAGCCCCTGGTTATTTGGTTTTTATGCCACAGTGTTAGGCATTGTGAGCTTATGGGCTGGGGTCGGTGTGATTAAAGAATGGCGCAAGTTAGCCAATCTAAAAAAAGTCGCTGATCATCAGGCAAGGGCAGAGCGATTGTCGCAAAGTATGCAAATGGGCGAAGCCAATAAGTTTATTTCGCCAATTTTGGCGAAATATCCCAATTCAGAAGCAAAACAACAGTATATTCAGGCCAGCAATAAAGAACACAATGATGCCGAAATGGTGATGCTGTTTGACAAGATTGTTTTGAGTGAACGTGATTTATTAGCGAAAAAAAGGGTCAATCGATTTGCTGCTGAATCGGCATTACTCTTGGCTGCAAGTCCTTTGGCAGCGCTGGATATGGCGATTATTTTGTGGCGCAATCAAAAAATGATCAATGAAGTGGCTGCTATTTATGGCATTGAGTTAGGTTATTGGAGCCGGATTAAACTTATTCGCAGTATCATTGTTAATGTCATCTATGCAGGTAGCACTGAAGTAATTACCGATTTGGGAACCCAGTTATTGTCAGTAGAAATGACCGGCAAACTATCAACTCGCATCGCTCAAGGTCTTGGTGGCGGCTTATTAACCGCTAGGCTAGGGTATCAGGCCATGAATTTATGCCGTCCCATTGCGTTTACCTCAAACAACAAACCTAAATTAACTCAGGTGCATCAGCATTTATTGGGTGAGTTAACTCAGTTTACCTCATCAATAATGGCCAGTAAAAAAGCAAAGTCTGAGGACAAAGTGAAGCGTTAATATTAGCGAATTGTGTTTTTTATGTACAATTGAGGGTTGTTGACTAGAGTTAGTCTCCGATTCGGAAACGGAATAGCGTTCTGAATCTTCGCGCTGGATTATGGACTATGTCGTAAAAAATAGGACCGACACCAGCAAAATACGAAACAAGGAGACTCTAATGAAGTCATCATTAACATTAACTGCAGTATTCATGTGCTTATGTTGTTTTTTTAGCACCTCATCTTTTGCTGCAGACTCAACTAAAACCAAATCGGTTGCCGAAGTATCCAAAAAAACAACCAAAGCCGTTGAGAAACAATCCACCAAAGTACAAAACATCAATGTGAATAAGGCTAGCGTGACTGAGTTGCAGTCGCTCAAGGGGATTGGCAAAGCCAAAGCACAAGCGATTGTCGATTACCGTGCTAAAAATGGTAAGTTTAAAAACTTACAACAATTGACCATGGTTAAAGGTGTGGGAGAAAAACTGGTGAGTCAAAATGCCAAAACCATCAAATTTTAGCCTGCGCTAATCGGCTAATAAAAACGGAAGCCTTGGCTTCCGTTTTTTATTAGCGTAAAGATTATTGAGCGTTAAGCGCCTGACCATTGGTATTAATGGATTCATTAGTCATTAAAAACAGGTACGTTGGCATAATTTCTTGTGCCGTTTTTAATGTCTGTGGATCTTCACCTGGGTAAGCTTTTGCACGCATTTCAGTACGGGTTGCGCCTGGATTAATGGTATTGACTCTCACAGAAGTACCATCACACTCATCGGCAAGTACTTGCATCATGCCTTCGGTAGCAAATTTAGAAAATGCATAAGGCCCCCAATATGCACGTCCTTTACGGCCAACGCTACTAGAGGTAAAGATGATTGAGGCATTAGGAGCTTTGCGCATAATCGGCAACAAGGCTTTAGTCATAATAGCTTGAGCGGTGACGTTGACTTTCATGATGGCGTCTAATGAAGCTAAATCAATGTGCTCAAATGGCCCTAGCGCACCAAGTTCTGATGCATTATGCAAAAGACCGTCAAGGTGGCCAAACTGTTCAGCAATGGTTTCAGCCATATCAATATAGTTTTGTTCAGTCGCGCCTTTTAGGTCAAGCGGCACAATGGCAGGCATTGGGTAACCGGCATTAACGATTTCATCATATACGGTCTCAAGCTTTTTAACCGTTTTGCCTAACAAAATGACCGTAGCGCCATGCTTAGCATATTCAATTGCGGCGGTGCGACCAATGCCGGCACCTGCACCTGTAACCAAGATAGTTTTGTTATTGAGTGAATCTTTTACCGCTTGATATTCCAACATGATTGATTATTTCCTCTGAGCGCAATCGCCCGTCAAATCTAGAATCGACTATAATTTAAACGACCGTTTGAAACAAATGATTGATAATTGTATGCGAATACGTCATTTGTATGTAACAAACTTGTAGCTAACTCTATAATTTTGCGTTAACTTGAGAATAGTTAAGGACTAACATAAGTCCTTTTGGTCGCATGATAGGACTATTGTGACCAATTCTTGGGGAAAACAAAATTATTAAAACAAGATTTGGGGAAAAAAGATGAAAAGACTCATTTTGGGTGTTGCAATAACATCTGCTCTCGGTTTAACGGCATGTGGTGGCGATAGTTTTAACGAAGCAAAAGAAAAAGCCGAACCTTTGGTGCCTGTGTCGCATGTTCAATTTGATCCAGCAAACGGATTGCTTCCTGTACCAAACGATTTACTGTTTAGTGGTACCCTTGATGGCACCCTTGAGATGCCCGGTGAAACCGGCGTCGATTACACCGATCCTTCAATCGCCCTTGGCGGTTTAGATGGTTGGTCAACTAGCTCACCAATTTCAATAACAATGGAGCTAGCAACTGACCTTCAAGGCAATGTATTAACACTTGATGCCACATCAGTCTCCCAACCAGGTGCGATACGCGTATTTGAAGCCACCGTGGGTGGATCACTGTCTACCGATCCTGAATGTACTTCAATGGCATCTGTATCGGCATGTAAAGTGGGCGAAGAGTTAACTTTTGGAGTTGATTTTGTCACCACAGTATCGGGTGATAACGTGGTTATTGTGCCGCTTAAACCGTTAAAACCTATTCAATCTTATTTATACGTTGCTACCGACTTAATTCAAGACTCTTTAGGCCGCAGCGTTGCAGCATCGACGACCTATAACTTACTTAAGTTAGATATTGAAACTAAACCACTAGAAACCGCAGCACAATTACAGTTGCAAGGCCTAGTGAATAGTTACGAGAAAGGTGTGGCTGCAGAGCACGGTGTTGACGCTGAAGGCATAATTTTTTCTGGTCTATTTACCACGCAATCAGTAGCAAACGTGTATGAGACCGCTAAATTACTTATGGCCTCAAGTGAAGCGTATATGCCTGAATTTGTACAAACGCCAACGCCAGCAGGTTATACCGCAGCGCAAGCATTAGGATTAACCTCTGACAGCGGCTTAGCTTATACCCTTGCTGATATGGCCGATGTGTATACAGCCGAAATTAAACTGCCATTTTATGGTGACTGTTCATCAAGTAGTTGTGTGATTCCTGTGGTTGACGGTGCAGCAACCGCACCTAACGGCCGTTGGTTTGCTCAAGGTGACAGCCCAGTATCAGTTCTATTAGCACTACAGGCTGGCACATTAAGCCAGGAAAACTTCTTTGCCCAGGCTACTGAGCAAGGCGTTGACGCACAAGCCGCGCTAACCAATCCAACATTACTTGCGGGTAAGCAATGGTTGCTTGACGATGGCACATCGGCTGATATTTCTAAGCATTTAACTCGCTTAAATCCAATTCCTGCGATTCAGAGTTATGAAACAATCCCAGTACAAATTACCTTGCCTAATGCAGCCAAGTTAGCAGCATTTACGACTGCTCAAGGTGGCACGTTTGTTCCTCCTACCAATGGTTGGCCAACGACCATTACCATGCATGGTCTTGGCGGCGGTAAAGAAATGAACCTGGCTTACGCGGGCACTTATGCAGCGGCAGGCGTTGCCACTATTTCAATGGATATGCCACTGCATGGTGAGCGTTCATTTGAAATCGGTAATGGCGGTGCTTATGAGATTTCTGCAACAGCGCCAAGCTATGGTGCTTTAGTGGGGCAACCAGAAGCTTACGCTAACGGTAATCCGCTTGTGTTTGTAAACATTGCCAGTTCATTAACGGTACGTGATAACTTCCGCCAAGCAACACTTGATCATTTAGCATTGCGCTTATTGTTACAGGGTATGGCAGGGCAATTAGCGGCTGCAGAGCAACCTCAAGTGTTTGATGTGTCAAAAATTAGCGCTCAAGGTTTGAGCTTAGGTGCGATTGTGGGTACCACGTTCTCAACTTATGCAAGCACAGGCTTAGTTGACCCAACATCAGGCGAAAGCTTACCAAATGCCTATGCAATTAACGCAAGCTCGTTAGTGGCTCCAGCGGGTGGTTTAGCGGGTGCGTTCGCCGGTTCTGCGGCATTTGGTCCACAACTGTTTGCAAACGTAACCGCATCTGACACATTTGCTGAGTTAGTTGCTGAGGCAAATACTGCAGGTTATGAAGTTGGCAGCGCTGAATATGAAGCATTAGTGCAAGCGGTTTATGCTGGGTTTATTCCATCGTTTGCGCTGGCAGTGCAAACCGCGGTTGATTCAGCCGACCCACTTAACCATGCAAGTATGTTAGCTGCGACAGAAGTGCCAGTGCATTTAATTGAAATTGCAGGTGATGGCGCAGGTAACTTACCTGACCAAACGTTACCGAACAGTGTTGACGGTTTCCCACTGTCAGGTACTGAGCCATTAATTACCGCCATAGGTTTAGATTGTGTTGATGCAACAACGCCGGGTTCTGGTGCGGTGCGCTTCTCTAAAGGTCATCACAGTTCTATTGTGAGCCCGAGTGAAGTTGAAGGCGTTACCGACGGTATGGCTGCAGCAGCAACAGCAGAAATGCAATCTCAAGTCGCTGGTTTTGCAATGACTGCCGGTGCTGGACAAGCAACGATTGCAGTATCAAACAGCGATGTAATCCAAGGCTGTAACTAATACTTACTATTTAGTGACAGTATTCATTCAAAACCCAGCAAATGCTGGGTTTTTTATTCTCTATTAATCGATAAATACTGATAAAATAGCATGAGTTAGTTTTCCCTATATGGAGCGAGATTTGGAATTTTTATATGAATACGGCTTATTTTTAGCAAAAGCCGTCACAATCGTAGTCGCGATATTGGCCGTCGTGGTATTGGTACTTGCCAGTAACATAAAAAATAAAGCTGACAAAGGTGAATTACGACTCACTGATATTTCAGATGAACTCATTCAGCTAAAGCATCAATTAAAAGAAGAATTGCTCTCTAAAAAGCAATTTAAAGCCTATGAAAAGCAAGTTAAGGCAGATGAGAAAGCGGCTGAAAAATCAGATGTCACCAAAGGAAAAGTCTTTGTTATCGACTTTAAAGGCAGCATTGATGCCAGTGAAGTGGCATCGCTGCGTGAAGAAGTCACCGCTATTTTAACTATCGCCGATAAAGACGACCAAGTGTTGGTGAATGTAGAAAGTGGTGGCGGTATGGTGCATGGTTATGGTTTAGCATCAAGCCAATTAGACCGTCTTCGCCAAGCGAATATTCCGTTGTCTATATGTATTGATAAAGTCGCTGCCAGTGGTGGCTATATGATGGCCTGTGTGGCAAATAAAGTGTATGCCGCGCCGTTTGCTATTGTTGGCTCTATTGGGGTTGTGGCGCAAGTGCCAAACTTTAACCGTTTGCTCAAAAAGCACGATATTGATTATGAGCAACATACTGCGGGCGACTTTAAGCGCACATTAACCATTTTTGGTGAAAATACCGATGAAGGCCGTGCTAAGTTTCAGCAAGAACTTGAAGAGACACATGTGTTGTTTAAAGAGTTTGTTGGCCGCTACCGTCCTGAAATGGACATTAGTAAAGTGGCAACAGGCGAACATTGGTATGGCCAACAAGCCATTGATTTAGGGTTGATTGATGAGATTTCGACTAGCGATGATGTGATTTTAAATCTAGCTAGCAGCCATCAAGTGATCAAAATCAGATATCAAATGAAGAAGAAGCTGGCAGATAAAATAGCTCATGGTGCATCGTTATCTGTTAATGCCGTGATGAACAAGCTCATTGAGCGTAATCAATCGGTGTAATATTGGTACTCATAAAAACGACAGCCTAGGCTGTCGTTTTTGTTTTAGGTCAGCATCATAATGATGCCATTATTATTGAGCTTTATAACTGATGTGCTGGTGGAAGCGTAAAGTCACATCGACATGTTCTTTATCGATATCAAATGCTTGAGTGAAAACTCGCAGTGCATCTTCTACCTGGTTCATAAAGCGTCCGTAACCTTCATCTGTTTCATCACTCTTGCCCGCAACAATCACAAAACGGAACACATCGACTAATTTACTGCTGTCCCAGTGGCCAATAGGATCTGGAGATTGAGCGTGAGGGTCAAAACCAATCATCTGAAACTCATCTGTGCTGGTGAGCTGTTCGTATTTACTGTTACGCACCAGCGGCAACTTACCATTGGCGACCATTGCAACACGTTTTAATTGCTTACTTTTGGTTGCGTCGACAAATTTGTCATACACATTTTGATAAATCGAATCAAAATCGACGTTGTCATTGGCCAGTAATTGCTTTTTAATCCGGCGGTCAACAGGAATGTTGATGGTGACGTAGTTTAAGGTACTGACGTTTTCTGGTAGCTCGCAGTGACGACGCTGATAACGGCTGTCTACCGCGCGCAGTTTATAACCGTATGTTTCTTTTAAGCCCTTTGCTTTGGCAAAAAAGTCATAAGAAATATGCTGATGGTCACGAATTTTAATTGGTACATCTTGAACAGGTAACAGCGGCGCAAGTTCAGCAATAAATTGCTTCACTTTATTATGAAAACCGGCCGCATTACTGCGTAAATCTGCACCTGTGGCTAAAAAGACAATACGTAATTTACGCGCCCTGAAACCTGGTGTGCTGTGCAAACTGTTTGCTTCATGATAGGCCGGGTTATAAAAGAAACGCAGTTGTTCGTTTGAACTTAAAGAGTAAGCTTCACTGTGAAAGCGCACCATAGGCAATTTATCGGTAGTCACAACATGAACGTTATACAATTCTTGTTTTTCAGCGAGTTGGTATACTAATTTACTGAATTCATCGTAACAATTTTCTAAACTACTGTATTTGCTTAGGTATTCGTCGGTTAATGGGAATCCGATCGTGATGTATTGGTTTTTACGGGTCGCACTAGGTAAATATACTTTTTTTTGACGACTGACGGACATATTATTTCCTTAAATTGTCTAGTGTTGTCTAAAGTTTATCGTTATTTAATTGCTTGCTGGCATCCATTTTAAACATTGAAACTGAAATTAATATGACTTTTATTGATTTTATTAAAATCTTTTTAACATTTGCTGTGAAAGTCATAAAATTTAAATAGTTACTTATCTAGCGCTTCAGTGATCCAAGGGAGCATCCATTGCGTAATTTTACTTTGAGCCTGCTCATTAGGGTGAATACCATCGCGTTGCATTAGGCTTTTATCGGCGGCAATCTCTTGCATAAAGAATGGCGCTAAGTTGATAGCGTATTCGCCAGCTAATTGATGATAGACCTCAGTGAACATTTTGCTATAACGAGGGCCATAATTAGGCGGCACCATGATTTCAGTTAATAACACTTTTGCGCCTTGATCTTCTGCTAGCGTAATGATTTTTGTAAGATTTGATTTCAGCTGGTTTGGTGGGAAACCACGTAGGCCATCATTGCCACCTAGCTCAACAACCACTAGGTCAGGTTGGCTGGAGGCCAGTAAATTCGGGAGTCTGCGCAATCCTCCAGCGGTTGTTTCACCACTAACAGAGCCGTTAACAATAGTGTGTTGCGGCAGTTCATCGCGCAGCAATTGCACCCAGCCTTGGTTTTCTGGCATGCCATAGCCTGCACTTAGGCTATCGCCTAGTATCAAAACCGTGGCAGCATAGGTAGGCGCGCACATCAACATTAACGTAAATGCAGCTGCTAATATGCGTTTAAGCGACAAAAATAAGAAGGATTGTATGTCTAATAATAGCGTTCTAAATACCAGTGCCATAACGGTAACTAACCTTAATAAAACTGTGGTGACCCAAGAGGGAGAGTTGTCTATCCTCAACGGCATTAATATAGAAGTCAAGCAGGGCGACAGTATTGCTATTCTTGGACCGTCGGGTTCGGGTAAATCAACCTTGCTTGGATTATTAGCAGCATTAGACACACCAACTTCAGGTGAAATTGTCCTTGATGGGGTGGCATTATCAGGACTCAATGAAGAACAAAAAGCAGCGCTGCGTAAACAAAAAGTCAGTTTTATTTTTCAATCCTTTATGTTGGTCGACACCTTAACCGCGTTAGAAAACGTGATGTTGCCTGCTGAGCTTGCTGGCGTTACCGATGCGAAACAAAAAGCGCAAGCGATGCTTGAACGTGTTGGCTTGTCGCATCGCTTAAACCACTTACCGAAACAATTATCGGGCGGTGAGCAGCAACGTGTTGCGATTGCCAGAGCATTTATTTGTGAACCTAAAGTGCTGTTTGCCGATGAGCCGACCGGTAACTTAGACAGTGTAAATGGCGACAAAATTGCCGACATGTTATTTGTCCTCAACCAAGAAAGCGACACCACTTTGGTACTGGTTACTCATGACTTACACCTTGCCCAGCGTTGTGCAAGGCAGTTAGTGATGGAAAGCGGTCATTTATCTGAGCCTGCAGCAGAAGCGACCCAGCGCGAAAGTGCATCTGATCCACAACTAGTGGAGGCAAACTAATGGAATGGCGCATTGCTTGGCGTTTGTTTAAGCGTGAGCTTGCACAAGGCCAATTAGTTTTAATTGTGTTAGCGATAACACTAGCCGTATTGTCGGTCACTGGGCTTGCTCGGGTTAGCGAGCGTTTACAAGTGGCCATTAATGGTGAAGCCGCTAACTTTATTGCTGCCGACCGTATTATCGATTCACCCGTTGAGTTAGACCCTAAAGTGTTAACCATTGCAGACGACATTGGCCTTGCCCATGTCACTAATATGCAATTTAACTCTATGGTGTATTCTGGCGATAAATTTCAATTAGTGACCGTAAAAGCAGTGGGTGATGGTTACCCACTAAAAGGCGATATTGAGCTCAGCACCGGCACAACGCGCGCGTTACCGCAAACAGGCCAAGCCTGGTATGAAAATCGTTTAGGCGGCTTGCTTAATTACCCTAAAAGCATTGAATTAGGTAACAGTGAGTTATCACTAACCGAAGAAATCAGTCGCTTACCCGACGCCGGTTTTAATCCGTTTGCCTCATCACCAGTGTTGCTTATTCACCTAAATGATGTTGCTGCAACAGGGATTATTCAGCCGGGCAGCCGCGTAACTTACCTGTACCAGTTTACCGGTAATGCTGAGCAATTAAGCGCATTTGAGCAACAAGCTAAACCGTTACTCAATAACAGCCAACGTTGGGTTGATGTGCAGTCGGGCGATTCACCTATTGCCTCAGCGGTACAGCGTGCAGAGCGCTTTTTATTACTGGCCAGTTTATTGGGTATTGCATTGGCGTGTGCGGCTATCGGTATTGCGGCGCAGCGTTATTGTCAACGCCATTATGATGTGGTCGCGATGCTAAAAACCTTTGGCGCGTCGGGTAAACAAATCCGCGTGTTATTTGGTTTGCATCTTTCATTAGTGACCATATTGGGTATTGCGCTTGGTTTAATCGGTGGCTTGTTACTCGATCTTGGTATCACGGCGTTTTTACCGCCCGAAATCGCTGCGTATTCGCCGCCTTACTTACGCCCTGTATTACTCGGTGTCAGTACCGGGTTAATCAGTGCGTTTATGTTTTCGGCTTATCCGTTAATGCGTTTATTGGCGATCCCGCCACTGCGGGTGCTGCAACGTCAGCTTGAGGGTTTACAACTCGGCATGTGGTTGCATTTGCTCCTCAGCTTAGCGGCGATGGCGCTTTTAGGTTATTTGTATTCTAAAAGCCTCGCACTCACCATGACGGTAGTGTTAGCGGTCATGTTACTTGGCGTGTTACTGAGCCTATTAGGGTTTGTGATGATCCGCCTCGGTCACGGCATTGGCATGAGAACCACCAACCCATTGCAACTTGCTTTGGCTGGGCTGCGTCGTCGCGCTCGTCAAAATGCGGTGCAATTAGTCGGTTTTAGCAGTGCTTTGGTGTTGTTGCTGACTATCTTGGCACTAAGACAAGATTTGCTTAACGAGTGGCAAAAGCAGTTACCAGAAAATGCGCCTAATTACTTTTTGGTGAACATTGCCCCTGAAGACAGCAAACCGCTCGATGACTTTTTAACCCTCAATCATATTAAAGCTACCGATATATATCCGGTTGTGCGTGGACGTTTAACCCACATTAATGATGAAGAGTTAATTTCTCGTCGCCAATCAGAAGATGGCGAAGAAGGTCGAGTGGGGATCTCTCGTGAGTTAAACTTAACTTATCGTGATACCTTGCCGCCCAATAACAAATTGCTTGAGGGTCAGTTTAATCAAACCGACGATGAGGTGTCTGTTGAATCTGGTGTGGCTGAGCGTTTGGAACTTAAACTGGGTGATAAACTGACTTATCGAATCGATAACCAGGATTTGTCGGTCACTGTTGCCAGTATTAGACAGGTACAGTGGGAAACCTTACAGCCAAACTTTTATATGATTTTTACCCCTAAAGCACTTGAGCCTTTTGCGTATACCTCTATGGCCAGTTTTCATCTTAATGATCAACTATTGGCCGCAGACGGCAGCCTATTAACGGCAGACCAGGTGGTGTTGCAATTAATTAGGCAATTCCCGACGGTGTCGATTATTGATGTTGGCGCCATGGTAGGGCAGTTAAGGCAAATTATTGAGCAAGTGTCTTTGTCTTTGTCGTTAGTCTTAGCATTGGTGTTGTTGGCCAGTGCGCTAGTGCTGATTGCCCAAACGGAGGCCGGTATGGCCACTCGTCAACGTGAGTTAGCGGTATTACGCACCTTTGGCGCATCGGGTTGGTTATTGCGGGCATCAACCGGCTTTGAGTTTGCCCTACTGGGTGCCATTGCTGGCTTGTTAGCGGTCATCGTGGCTGAGTTTGCCTTGTACATGCTTAAAACTCAGGTGTTTGAGTTGGTTGTGTATATGCATTGGCCATGGTGGGGAATCGCACCTGTGGCTGGCGCCGCCATTGTTTCAATACTCGGCGTGTGGCGTTGCAGACAATTATTGAATAAGTCGTGCAGTGATATGTTAAAAGCGGGTTAGCACACACTGACCTCAATAACCGCTAAATGAGCGAAGGGAGATGCATTGTCATCTCCCTTTTGTTTTTTACTTCATAGATCCCGAACTCAGGCTATTTAGATCGCGGCTTATATTGAGTAGGGCAGTAACCACGATCAACTCCCTCAGGTCGTAACTTAAGGTGTTTGGTTTTTCGGCCTGTAACGCGTGCTCGCCACAGTTTAAAGCTACCTGGTTTCATGGTACTGCGCATCAATTTGATGACGGCAGATTCGTTTAAGCTATATAAGTGTTCAATGGCTTCAAATGGCGTACGATCTTCCCAGGCCATTTCAATAATTCTTGAGGTATCTTGCGCTGAAAGCATTGCGTATGATGTCGTTATTGGGTTTGCCAATACATACGTTAAACAGCCTGACTTAGTTTATAGCGTGTTTATAAATAGTTTAACGATGGTTTAAATCATTATCCTGGGTATCACTATCACATGCGTCTTGACCGTTTTGTCAGTAAAAGTACCGAATTAACGCAACAGCAAGTGAGTGACTGTATCGCTCAAGCCAATGTGTCGGTGAATGGCGTTGCCGTTACCGATGAAGCCACTCAAGTGCATGAAAATAATCTGGTGCAATTCAATGGGCAAACCTTAGTACCGCGTCCTTTTCGTTATCTGTTATTACATAAGCCGCAGCAAACCTTGTGTTCAAACGTCGATGGAGTTCATCCATCGGTATTCTCGTTACTGGATATTGAGCGGCCGTCAGAGCTTCATATTGCCGGGCGCTTAGATGCTGATACTACAGGATTGGTGTTAATAACCGACGATGGCCGTTGGACATTTAATATCACCTCGCCCAAATACGCGTGTTATAAAACTTATCGGGTTAATTTGGCAAAACCGATTAAAGAGGATGTCGCCGAGCGCTTTGCCAATGGGATCGCATTACAGGGCGAAAAGGGCTTAACATTACCTGCAAGGTTAGAGATTATCTCAGCACAACAGGTGTTGCTTACACTCACTGAAGGTAAGTTTCATCAGGTTAAACGCATGTTTGCCGCCGTGGGCAATAAAGTGGTAGCGCTGCATCGGCAACGTATTGGTGCAGTAGAACTCGATGTGCCTGAAGGTCAGTGGCGCTATTTAACCGCAGAGGAGATCAGCTCTTTTTACACGGTAAATAGCGAAGATGGAGCGGCTCTTAGCTAACATCAACATAAAACTCGTTTTTCAACATTTCTTATCAATACAAGAATTATCAATAAAAGACGTATCAATAAAAGACTTATCAAAAATAGACTTATCGATAATCTAAAATTATCAAAGCTGTTATGCTATCGACATCATTTAGCGTTGGAGTTTGGCATGTTAAATCAGCAATGGTTAACCACCTTTATTAAGTTAGTTGAAGTCGGGCACTTTACCCACACCGCAGAACAACTGTTTATGACCCAACCCGGGGTGAGCCAACACATTAAAAAGTTGGAAGAGCAAGTGGGGGTGGCATTGTTATATCGTGTTGGAAAACGTTTTGAGCTGACTGAAGCGGGCATTCAACTACATCAACAAGCCTTACTTTGGCAGCAACAGCAGCAACAACTGTTATCACAACTGGCTGTTGATGATGTTTATGTTGGCGAGTGCCGAGTGGCATGTTCTGGCTCGCTGGCGTTATTACTTTATCCGCATTTAATTGATTACCAACAGCCGCACCAGCAATTACAAATCTCACTCGAAGCTGCGCCTAATAAGCGCATCATTGACAATGTGTTAGCCAACCAGGTTGAGCTTGGCATTATCACCCAAGCTGTGCATATGGATGAGCTCGAACTCACACCTCTTGGGCAGCAAGCTTTATGTATTGTGATGCCGAAAAAGTATCAAGAAACCACCTTAAACTTTGAACAATTAATGGCACTTGGCATGGTAGCGCATCCCGATGGTATGCATTATTGGCAACAAATTGTGAATCATTACTTTAATGACAAGCAAGCCATGGCACAACAAGTGCCAATAAGAAGTTATGTTAACCAGCTGAATCAGATACTGGTACCAGTAGCAAAAGGCTTAGCCTTTGCCGTGTTGCCACAATTTGCCGTAGACAGTTTTGCCCAGCAAGCCCAAATATGCATTGCCAAGCTCGATGGTATAGAGGATCCAAAGCAGGGCGTCAGTGAGCCATTATTTTTAATCAACAAGAAGCACCGCCCGTTGGCAAAACGCTACCAACCCATCATCGATATTATTCATAATTTGGTTTGAGTCTGTTTATGATTTTATTATTTAGGTGTTTTTAGGGCTATTGGGTTTGGAGGGGGCATTGCTGGCTCATTTTTGTCTTATTGGGTATTTAGTCTATTGCCTACGACCACTAACATCGTGGTGTAATTAGCTTTGGCCGTTGTTGCAGCATGACCCGAATGCCCCTCATAAACACAATGTACTTTAGCGTTGCAAACAAGCTTTATTTGAACCCAAGCCACCAGTTGCACATGTGAAAAAATCAAAAGCGTTAACGATACAATCAGCTTGAGTATTTTTATATGGGACGTGCTGGTTTTATGTACAGTTATAATGATTTTCCATCAGTTTATGATAAAAAATGATTGAAAATCGTGCGTTAGTTGTAACTGTTGAGAAATAAAAAATCGTAATTATCTGATATTGTTATCTTTAATTTTTGCTACCGTGACACCGAAGCCTACTTTATCTGCAAGCACGGTTTGCTTTTGTCTGTTAGAGGCAATTAATTGCTTTACTTCAATAAGATAGCAAATGTAGGATGATATTAATCAATAAGTTAAGGGACTGGCTTTACAGCGCAAGCCCTTCAATAAGCTGTTACATGTCTTAAGGAATATCGTGTCTAGTCAAAAGGAAGTGTGCGAAAAATTTAAGGCCGACTTCATACCTTGCTCTGAAATAGAGAAGCTTGGCCTTGCTGTAGAGACGCTAGGTAAACTTCCAATAAATGGTCTGCGTCATAAAGCAGAAAATGGAACATGTGGCTGGTATATTTGGTGCGGTGAAGAACTGAGTCAAGACCCCGATTTTTTTAAACCGTTACACGTTAGCCATATAAAAGAATACTTACCTGAAATAGAGCAGTATTTAGCATTGCCCACAGGGTATAGATTTTTAATCGCTGATGATTATGAGGATGTATGGCAAGACTCATCGCTCATCAACATGTAACAAGTGCATGTTGCATCAGCCACTGCGTGGCTTGGACGGTTTTTCCGCTCGTGCCTCGCTACAAAACCGCCGCAAATGCAGGCGTTATATGCTCAAGGAAGAATTGTGATTAAATTTATAGTTTCTCTATTAATTTTACTACCTTTATTTGCGCAAGCGAATACTGAATTTTGTGAGGATCATACTCCCAGAACTACTGCAACTAATGGCGGTGAAAAGTATGGTCTTATTGTTCCTGGAAGCAAAGTTAAAAAAGCTGGTTCGTGGTCACCTAAAGAAATGGTTTCACCACCTTTAGCTACCTACAAAGCATATTCTATAGTCCAAGATTGGGCTGTAAATAATTTGCCTAAGTTCGATGGCATCGAAATTAGAAGTGTAGAATTAGTTAAGTATCATTGTCTCGTTGGCTTTTCTAAAGAAGAGTATTGGTATTACGTTGTTGAGTACGATCCTCTTCTAGACGGCAACAAAATGTATGGTTCAAAAAATTTCGTTGCTGTTTTAATGTCGGGCGAGGTTATTGGTGTTAAGAGCATATAACTAATAAGGATAGGCCGCGCGAAGCCGCGTCCTTATACCAAGTGTACTTTGGTAGGAGAATAGCCCGAACAGCTGAGAGTGACTCTTTATTATGTAAATATCAGCTCGAGAAAACGCGCTGTTTGATGTGATGGTTATCTGGCAACTTTTCTGTAGTCAGCAAGCGACCTTAGCCCCTTTGCTAGTTGTTTAACTCTACTCATTTCAGTGCGTTAAATTAATCCTCCACGGTATTCCGTTAAGCCATTATCCTTATTATCATTTTCAACATTAGGTTGAGGTCATTACGTTCGTCGGTCGTGCCCCTACGCCCATAAAGCACATTGGTTGCTGACAACATGGGCAACTGCTCGTTACTAATCTGCGCTGTATCTCGGAAATGATTGGAAATATGCCCCTGCCACAGCCTGCATAAGTTGTATTTGTAACCTGAGCTTTTTAGCAACTGTGCGTTACGTCATAAAAATACGAATTCATATTTATTACTTTAAAACTGCGTATATACACACGGTCTTCTTTTAAAAAACAAGGACAAAATCATCTTACCTTTTATTTTCAATTGGTTAATTGTACCTCAAAAAAATTTGCTGACAGTAAAGCGGTGTGAAATGGCTTCTTTTATCGCGAGAATCGTTAATGCAAAGCGATGCAACGAAATTTAATGATGCTCTACTGTCAGCAAGGCGACAGATCGAACCTCCCATCTGAATTAAATTTGGCCCGAATCATATTCACTCTCGAGCAATTACAACGGCTAATGACATGCTTAATTATTCGATTTTAATGTCGGTTGAGGTGTTGTTGTCACTACTTGGCGAGATCTGGACATTAAAGAATGTTCAATGTTTTAAAAACGATTATCTTAAAATGATTGCCGATAGAGATGGTTAACCTGAACGCATGAAATGGTATGTACCAAATTATCAAAATTAGGATTGCATAACTCGTGATGATGAAGGGCAAGGTGTCAAGTGTATCTTTGATTGCTAATAGCATTGTTCAATGTATTTTTGTACAAAAAATAGAATTGTATGTTTAATCGCTAACTTATTGATATCAGGTATGAATATTTCAAAATAAGCGCTTAACGCTGAGTCGGTATCAAGTTAATATTCACGATGAGGCTCGCGTTACTTAAGGTGTTTAGCCCTGTGAATCAACAGCTTAATAGTTATTGATAAATAACATAAAATCGTTAATTAGACCGTTAACAACAATTTCTATCGTAAATATTATGGAGAGCGCGACATGCAATCGAAAATGAGAATGTCACGAATAAATATCATTGAGAAACTTAGAGAACCTCAATACGAAGGGTTTCTGGATGAATTCAGATGCAAAAGCTTTCCTAAAGGACAACTATTTAGCATCCCGAGTATGGGAAACAATGAAGTGTTTATTGTGCATTCAGGCCGGGTACGCGTTTATCTTTCTTATGAAGGGCGTGAGTTTACCCTCTGTTTTCTTGAGCCTGGCGACATATTCAGCACACATACTCGAGCATTTTTGGAGACATGCAAGGATTCAACCTTGATGCTTGTTGGGGCTGATATTTTTCGCGATAAAATCGCTAAATTTCCTGAATTATCAATCGTGATGACAGGCATTTTAGGTGAAGCATTAGGCAGTACGTTAGATCTTATCGAGGGGCTAATATTTCATGATGCGAGGTATCGATTAATCGAGTTTGTACTGTCATGGGGACAAACATCGGGTGAACAAACGGCAGAAGGACTCCGATTTGAATGCGATTTAAGCATGGAAGATATTTCACTACTGATTGGGACGACACGCCAAACCACGTCGTCATTGATGAATAACCTCATTCGTAATGGCTACTTAAGTCGAGACGGAAGGAAATACTTTATTATCAACAGATTAGATGACCTTAAGGGGTTGTTGAATAATAACACTAACTGAACTAAGTAAACTGCAACGTATTTCTTATCATCATCGACTTGACTGCAGGCTCATGGCAACAAGATACAAAATGGCAACTGTAACAGAGTGTTGTGGTTGCAATTGCCTTTAGGCAGAACCTTTATCCATTATTGGCAGCAAACAAAATAATATAGGGATCCTCTATGAGTACAATTGAATCAATCACCTTAATGCTAGCCCTAGTATATAGCACCAGCTTATTGTACTGGGGTGGGAAAAAATGGGGCGCATTGGTCAGCGGGACATTATTGCTCGGCGCGACTATCGCCAGTTTTTTCTGGCCGTTATTACTTATTTTGTTTGGCGCCGTCGTCGTTGTTATCACATTGGGTCAATACCAACCTGCCTTTGCTAATGCTGAAGGTAGGCCGAATAAAATACGCGAGATTTGCCAACATTTTTTTGCCCTTTCCATGTTATTGGTTGGCGTGCAATACGCCATTAATGCAGCAATGCTGTATGCCGGAAAAACACCTTGGTTAATGCGACCAGATGTAGGTGATGCCTTTTTACCCATTGCTGGCGGTATTGAACTTAAAGCCATTTTAACGTTAGGTTTGTGGGATCAAAATCATCCAGCGGCCGTTGTAATGTTGTGTGTGGTGTTATTAACAGGGCTTATTTGCAAACGCGCTTTTTGTGGCTGGGCTTGTCCATTAGGCTTAGCAGGTGAATACCTTTATAAACTCAGAAAACGTTTTATCTCTGCTGAACTTCTGCCTCCTGCATGGTTAGACTGGCCACTGAGAATGCTTAAATACTTATTATTAGCCGCACTCATGTATTTGGTTATTTCAATGCCAACCGCAACGCTTCCTCACTACTTGACAGGCAATTACCACAAAGTCGCTGACTTAAAAATGGCTGTGTTTTTTATGATGCCATCAATAGGTGCCTTGATTGGTTTCAGCTTCATATTTGCGTTAGCAGCATGGCGTCGTCAAGGGTTCTGTCGCTACATTTGCCCTTACGGCGCGATGTTAGGGATAGTGAGCTTTGCTAGCCCGTTTAAAATTCGCCGGAGTACACAACATTGCTTAATTGAAACTAAAGGCATGAGTTGTGATAAATGTACCCGAGCTTGCCCTGCTAATATATCGGTTCATACTCAAAAAAATATCCACTCAGACGAATGCCAAGCCTGTATGCGTTGTATGTCAGCTTGCCCTAAAAAAGAGGCACTGCAATTTAGCACCCGTAATGGCATTAAACTTTCTGCAAGAGGATTGATGATCTTACTGTTTACGCTGATGTTTATGGTGCCATTATTTGCCTATGTAAGTGGTTACTGGCACAGCCAAACTCCTCAAGATATAAAGATGGAGCTGATACAAAAGCTGGATCGTATCGGTCATTAGTTTTAACTTCTACTTTATCCATCCCTTAACGGTTTGATTAAACCAGTTGAAATCTCAAACTGGCTTATTTAATCGTTAAGGGGCTTTGTTAAACATCATTTCTTCTTTTTATTTTCATTGGATTTAATACTGCGAAGAAGACTGCGCTATCGGCACATCGAATAGTATCGGTCTTGGTGAGTTGCAACCTATCTCGCAGTTTCATTAAGTCTACTCTTCACTGTTAGTCCATTAACTTTGGCCGTTTCCACAAGTTACTGAACAAATGCAGTTATAAAAATATTTGTTATTTCGCCCTGATATATCTTTGCTCTGCGGCTTATAAATCGCATGTTATTTATATTTTAACAATTGTTAAGCTCCGAATTCAGATAATAAATGTGGCATACAAAATGCTTTGTTAGTCATTAACACTTCAAGTTTTGTGTTATAGACGTTTGAAATACATTTCATTTCTATGATTTGAGTACAAATGTCATAAAAATGGCAGTCTAGTATGATAAGTCTGTTTTTTTTGCTCGATATTTATTCGAATATTCATGTAGATAATAAGTTTTTTGACAGTGTGTTCATGGTTTATTTGTTAATTTTTTGAACATAAATTTTACATAATAACCTAATAAATACCGCTTTAGATTGTATATGGATGTTGTACTAAACAATAATTTAATTATTTAAGGGTTCCAGATATGAATAAAACCATTGTTGCTTCACTGATCATTCCAGTTTTACTTTCAGGGTGCGGCTCATCAAGTAGCAGCTCAAGTACGCCGGTAAATTATACGTGGCAAATTGTACAACTCGTTTCAATAGATGAAGAAACAGCAGTAGATGATGGTTGCGCTATTTATGCTAATTCGACTGTTAATGATGATGAAGTGATTACTGCAGTAGTCGCCACTGATGACTATAATATTCTTTATCATAACTCAGACGGCAGTATTTTTGAGAGCTTTTCGTCCGCAGAGTTTAGTGATGGTGAAGTCGTTATTAACGCAAATGATGTACCTGATGATGGTTTTGTCTCTCTTGAGGAAGTAGATGGTTCATTAAGTACTTATGCTGATGTTTATATGTTTAGTGTGGGTAAATCATTGCTTTCAGATTTAGTTGTTAATGTTCGTCAAACACAAAGTACAAGTAATAGCTGCTATAGCGTAGATGGTAATGATGATTATAGAGACGATGCTGCCAATGATTATGCAACTATTAGCATAAACCAACCTAGCAGTACTGTTAACTATTATCAGACGAGTTACGATATAGATTCTGTGACAGGGCAAGATTTTTCTTCACGAATACCTGTCATTTCTCCTCTTTCCACAACTCGCGATTTATTAGTGACAGCTTTTGATGATTATGATGATGCGACAGGGGAAAAGAACCTATTAAGTTATTACAATTTTCTCGATTCTAGTTTTATTTATGAATACGACGTTGAAAATAATATCGATGATTACGAGACATCGGGTGATTTAATTAATGATGATTTAGTTTATTTGAACTGGAGTATTGAAAACTATGCTGGAACTTCAGTTACTCCTAATGAAAGTAGCGTTGTTGTAGAACATAACGATGTGATTTATTTTTGGCAGTCTCTATACGCGAGTAATGTATTAACAGTGCCAGATACTGAAACTGTAGATGACCGTTGGGCTGGCTACTTTAGCGGAAATGAATCCGGTTGGGACTTCGAAGGATTTGTGTCAATCGACTCTGATATAGATGTAAATCTAACATTACCCTCATTAAGTGAGATGAGTTCAGCAACGCTTGAGAGCTATTATAGAGAGGGCAGTACAACGCCCTATTATCGTGTTGATACCGATGAGAGTTACGATACTGAAGGTTATAAGTTGCAACGAACCCAAGTACGCATGATTGATAATTCAAACAATATTATTTATCAGTCAATTTATGCGCCGGTAAGTACTTCACCCATACTTCTCGATAACTCTCAATATGTGCTCACATTAGGTACGGTGGATAAAATAGAAATAAACTTAATCAGTTCAAGTGCCGATTCTGATGATGCAGTCCAATATTTAATGGGACAAAATATAGACAAAGTTACTCTAGGTGACACCCCTGATACCATCAATGATTTTAATGATGCTAATGGGTTTGTGGCTAATGGTGATGAGTGGAACGACCTTGAAATCGCAATGATTGAAAGCACAACACTAACGGTAAAAAATTCTATCACTAATTAATAAGTTGAAAGATATAAAAACACTGATTGTGGCAACAGTCAGTGTTTTTATTATTGAAAATTATCAATCATTGACATGGCTATATGATGAATGGCTGTAAAGATGGGACATTGTTTTGTTATGCCCGCTGGGAAACCTTGAGATGTTAAGCATTAGTGACCTAAGCCATAACGACAAAGCACAAAAGTGACAACTTAAATTACCGCTGTACCACCGTCCAGCATTTATTTACTCACTGCACTCTCACTGCAAAACTCAACCCAAAAACCAATCCCATTTAATTCGCCACGCATTCAACTCACCACGCTTTTAACTCACCACATCAGTAAGTGCCGCTTCAATATTGGTATAGTTGAACTCATAACCGGCTTTGATCGCATTGGTGGGCAGTACAAATTGGCCTTCAATAAGTAACTGTGACATTTCACCCATAGCCAGTCTCAGTGCTAACGGTGGCGTGGTGATAATCGCTGGGCGGTTAAGCACTTTGCCTAATGTTTGTGAAAATACTTTATTACTTACCGGATTTGGTGCCGTGGCATTGAACACGCCTTGCAAGGGTGGGTGCTCGAGTAAATAGTTAATTAAGCCCACCAAGTCGCTGATGTGGATCCAGCTCATGCCTTGATCGCCTTTACCGATGGGACCACCAACGCCGAGCTTAAACGGTGGTAACATTTTGGCTAACGCGCCGCCATTTTTACCCAATACAATCCCTATGCGAGTAATGCACACGCGGGTTTGTTGCGATTGTGCTTGCAGGGCGAGGTCTTCCCATTTTTGGCAAATATCGTGGCCAAATTCGGCGTGGAATCCGCTTTTTTCATCAACAGGCGTTGCACTTTGAGCACCGTAATAACCTATTGCTGAGCCGCTAATAAAGGTATGAGGCGGGTTACTGCTGTTGCGAATAAGCTGGCTAATGGCGGCGGTAATATCCCAGCGGCTATTGCAAATAAGCTGCTTTTGTTTAGTAGACCAACGTTTTGCAACTATGGGTTCGCCAGCTAAATTGATCACCGCATCAATGTCGTTGAGGTCGGTTTTGTCAGCCAGGCTTGACCAGTATTGATGTTGCTCGCCCAATTTGGCTTTGGCGGCACTAATATTGCGGCTTAATATCACCAATTGATGCTGTGTGAGCGAGCCCACTAACTGTTGGCCTACAAAGCCGGTGGCGCCAGTGATTAATATTTTCATATCACCCCCAATATAGTATGCCGATAGAACTCAATTATACGGCCATCAACATCAAAATGATCATCCGCTAGCTTATACCAATCCGCATTAGACTTTGCCCATATTAGCCCAGTCTCGTGTACACAAACTTTTTACCCTATCCTTGCACTGAATAAATATATTCCAGGCTTTACAACACTGCTCCACGATATCGTTATA
>NZ_BMQV01000012.1 GCF_014648295.1 Shewanella saliphila | reverse complement strand
ATTAAGTATAAAGACAAAGAAAAAGAGCGCTATTTGATCACACTGGCGAGATCAATCAAGCTATTTTTTATCTCTTTGTTTTTAAAAAGGATGTATGAAAAGCGATCGAGTATGATCAGCCCCTGATTATGAGTTGGCCTTTAGGCATTTAGCCAAACACGATAGCATCAAGTTTTTTGCAACAGACTATGAGTTGCAAATAATTTACAAAAAACTCTTAAATATTGAAGTAGATATTCAGCCATGTTTATTGTTGGGTGATGAAAGATGTAATGCTGAAGAAGGAAAAAATAACACTGCTTCTTCAAAAAATCACGGTAATACTAATTGTAGAGGTAAATGCATCTTATATACTGGCGATGCAAAGCTAAATAAAGGTTTTGCATCATTACCTCTTATTACAGAGCATTTGGCAAAGAGTAAGCCTAATTATGATTTTTTTATACAATACTCAATATCAAATGAGTCGAAATTGCTAAGGGATATTGCTAAAGAATTAGAACGTGTAACAGAAAAAAACAAAAATGTCACAATAGAAAATAAGTTTATTGAACATAATGATTTAATGGGGTTATTTAAGTCGAGTGATACTATTTTTTTCAACTACGACTCTGAAATATATAAACTTCAAAGCTCAGGTGTTTTATGGTTAGCAGCTTACCACGGTCTCAGCGTTATCAGTATGACAAAAAACTGGATAGAGCGTGAATCTGCACGCCTTAATTTAGAATACCGATATAGTGATGATGTTAATGGTATCGTTAAATGTTTAGATGCTTCTAGACATTGTAACAAGCAAAAAATATATAACAGTCACAATTCTACAGAAGATACTCTGTCGTACAAGAAAAAACTTTTTGAACCTATTGGGGACTGGGTCAAGAAGATATTTCTGTAAACAGCACATAAACCGTAATATATACTTTATTATAATAGTGTATGGGTAAGATACATTAAGGGATATCAATGGCTAACAAAGATTTGAATGATACAGCTGATAACAAAGTTGTTAGTAATAAAGTTGACTATGTTTTTCATTTAGGCGCGGGCGTTGGAGTCGATATTATAAAATATCAAGCGCTTCAGTCGAAGCAGATTTTTCTCTATGAGGGTAATCCAGACACTTTTACTTTTTTATCCAATGAGTATAAATCACTTGCTGATGTGACGATATATTCAGATGTTATATCTCCCCAAAAAGAGTCGGCTAAATTTTTAATTACATCACCAGCTCAATTTAGTAGTTTAGGCTCTGTAGAGTATTTTAGGAAAAAATTTAAAAACCTAAAAGTACAAGAAAAAAAGAAAGTGATGCGTTTTGGGTTGAGTGAATTAATTAAGCGGCATAGCGATGCATTTAAAAGCAGTACAGTGGTGCTAGATTTAAAACTCAATGGTATTGAATTTGATTTGTTAAATAATGCAAGTGCTGATGAGTTGTTGCTTTTCAAAAATATTAATATTCAGGCGTTAAAGGATTGCACGTCTGTTGATTACGAAAAAAGTAAAAATGATACCATCTCAAGCCTATTAAAATTAGGGTTTGTTTTAGATTCGATAAACTTCGATTCTGTTTTTGTAAATTATGAGTTCAAATTTTTACAAGAACAAAGTGCATTGAGTAATCTGTCTAATTCAATTGAAGCAATTGTCGTTAATAACGGCTCTTTACAAGAGGAGTTAAACACAGCACAACAAGCGCTAGCTCAACAAATTACAAAATCAGAACAGTATGAGCAGACAATCAAACAAGAATTTTTAACACTGACCGAAGAAATTTCCTCATTAAATGATGATAAACAAAGGTTATCAGATATTGTTCTTGAACTTGAGACTAACAGCAGGCAACTTACTGCAATTAAATTAAAGCTTGAAACTGATAAAAAGCAACAGAGCGAAAAAGCGGCAGCGGACACTGCAGCATTAACGACTAAAGTCAGTGAATTAGAAGCGAATAATAAACAACTCATTGAAACGAAAACAAAGCTGGAAACTGATAAAAAGAAACAGAGCGAACAAGCGGCAGCGGACACAGCAGCATTAACGACTAAAGTCAGTGAATTAGAAGCGAATAATAAACAACTCATTGAAACGAAAACCAAACTGGAAGCTGATAAAAAGCAACAGAGCGAAAAGGTTGCTTCGGACACTGCAGCGCTAACGACAAAAGTTAGTAAATTAGAAGAGCGTAATAAACAGCTTATTGAAATTAAGACAAAGCTTGAAACTGACGCTAAGAAACAGCGTGAACATGCAACGGAAAATATTGCAGAACTAAATGAAAAAATAATTCAACTCGAAAATGCGATAAAGCAGTTAGAAATAGATAGAAAACAAGTTGAGTTGGACAGTAAAAATCAGATTGAGAAGAACGAAGTAAATATCGCTCAGTTAAAAAATAAAATTGAACAGTTGCAAAGTGATAATCAAGCATTGGTAGAAAAAAACAATGCAGAAGTTAATGCATTAAAATTAAAAGTTACAGCGCTAGAGTTGACAAATCAAGCATTAGAAAAAAGCTTGCATATTAACGATAAAGCACTTGATTCACTCGTTGAAAAAATTACTGCAAGCCAATCAAAAGAATTAGATAACTTAAAAAATAGGTTGGCTTGGCATATTCAAAAACAAGCAGAAAACTCAACCAAGCAAATTGAGTCCTTTATTGGTGTGCAAAGCTTTTTAGAGAGCGGTTCATTAACTATGGAGTACCATGGCTGGCCAATAAGTAGTGACATAGCTTTGTTTTTGCTAGGTAAGATTAAATCCAATAATTATGATTTAATCATAGAGTTTGGCAGTGGCACATCAACACGCTTATTTGCCCAAGCTATGCAGCATGACATAATTGGCACTCAACCACATATTGAAGATCTTGCCCCTAAAAGAATAGGAAAAGACACCAGGAAAAATGAGATAGAGCTTGTTGATTACTTACAAGACTTACCACAACGCGTGCTCACATTTGAACATAATAAAAAATACTACGACAAAACCTTAGCATCACTTCAGCAAAACGGGCTAGATAATATTGTTAATCTAGTACATGCCCCGCTAGTAGACTGTAAAATTAACAACGACGATTATTTATATTACAGTTGCGACAATGCCCTTAAACATATTGCCGATTTATTCGAGGGAAGAACGGCTAAAATTTTAGTATTAATCGATGGTCCCCCAGGTGCCACAGGGCCGCTAGCGCGTTTACCTGCAGTGACAAAATTGCTTAATCACCTTGGTAGTCATCAAATGGATTTAGTATTAGATGATTATAACCGCGAAGAAGAAAAAACCATTGCAGAGCGATGGAAAGAAACAATCAAAGCAAGGTTTATTGATATTGAAGAAGAGATAGTCCCTTGTGAAAAAGGGGCATGGTTTTGTCGTGTTAACCCATAATATGCATACCATAAAATACGATAATGGTTGGGTAAGAACAGATAACGTATTCGCTTTCCCGTATGATTGGCAGTTACCGGCTAAAACTGAGCTGTGGGCATACGAGCAATTGCTTGAGTCACCTAAGCCAGACATGTTTACTCAGTATATTTGTTTTCCTTGGGCGAGTTTAATTGATTATCTGGATCATAATCCCTCTAAAGCACAAAAATTGTTAGCAGCGTTACACCTGCACCCTCCTAAAATGTCAATAAGAGTAGTGACTTATTGTCAGCACATTTATGCGTTAAAGTTGTTACCTTACTTTAAAATGCTTGGGATAACGGATATATACTGGTCACATAAAATAATCGGGCAGGACGAGCTAGACGGGATTAAATTGCATCCTTATTCTCTCTACCCAGTTATGCACTATAAACGTCCACCACCCCGAGTCAATAAGCCGTTGAGTGAGCGTAAGTATTTGTATAGTTTTATTGGTGCCTACCAACCAGATTTGTATTTAACCCCAGTTAGACAATGGATATTTGAACTGCCTAAGCGCGATGATGCAATTGTAATTGAGAGGAGTGAATGGCATTTTGAGCAGGATGTTTATCGACATCAGCTACTAGGTGAAAGTGAAGCTGATGCAAAAAGACGGATTAGAGAGAAGAATGAAATTGAATATATAGGAGTGATGGAAGATACCGTATTTTGTTTGTGCCCCTCTGGGAGTGGACCAAATTCAATAAGATTATGGGAGGCTATAGAGTTTGAGTGTGTTCCGGTAGTTATAAGTGATACTTTAGATTTGGGACATATAGATTTGAATCACTCTATATTTTTTATGCAAGAAAATAGTTGCTTAAAGGCAGAGCGCTTTATCGAAGAGTTAATGTTAGTTTTTAGAACTAAAGTTTTATGAGTTTATTAGGGAAAGTAAATGGCTAGTAGTATTTTGGATTATAAAAAAAATAGAGATTTAATCTATCTTTCGTATAAACGTAAAAAGTATTGGTGGGAAGCTGTAAATTGGTTCAACGTAAACTCAAAAATAATAAAGTATAAGAATTTTATTCAAAGTGATGTAAGAGTAGTTTATTTCCCAAACTATGCAGCAAACCCATACCAAAATATAATGTATTCGAGTTTAAATAGTGATAAAAAAGAAAAGGGAACAGAAATAATTGATGACTTGTGTTTTTTGTCAATGGCAAAAAAAAGAATTTTCCATATTCATTGGTTAAAAGAAATTTTTGTTGGTTGCGATAGTGAAGAAAAAGCAAAGTTATGTTACGAAGGTTTTTTAGATGAGTTAAAAATATATATAGGAATAGGCTGTAAAATAATATGGACAATTCATAATAAAGTTGATCATGATCAGCCCGATTTTATATCAAAATATCTTATTGAATTAATGAAGCACTTATGTGATGTTACTTATAAAATTCACGTTCATTCATTAAACTCCATTGGAATTATGGAAGAGTTTTTAGGTGTAAGCTTTAAAGATAAAGCCTATTATTTAGAACATCCACTTTATCCAGTTGAATATAAATATAAAAAAACAGTAATCCCAGAAATGAAAGGTAGGAAGTTTGAAAATTATTTATTATCATTGGGGATGATTAGACCGTATAAAGGAGTTGCCCAGTTACTCTCAGCATATGAGTCTGCACTAAGAAGTAATAAAAATATTAAATTGGTAGTAGCTGGACGTTGCTTAGATCCTGCTGTAGATGATTTCTCTAAAACAATGGTCAATAAGTACCCAGGTAATTTTGTTTATATTAACCGTTCCTTAAGCGACGAGGAAGTTCATTACTTATATGCTAATTGTTTAGTGTCAGTGCTTACATATCAAAAAATATTAATTTCTGGTAGTTATTATATGGCATCTACTCATAAGAAACCATCGATTTGTCCAAACATAGGTATGTTTACAGAAATGGTAAACGAAGAGAATGGTTTTTTATATGATCAATCAATTCCTGGGCTTAAGGAAGTAATAAATAGAATAGCTAACTTACCTAAAGAACAAATTAATGAAATTGGTAAAAGGTCTTATGAAAAATGTTCAAACAGTTATGAAAAGTTTTCAGAAAAATATTTAGAATTAATTCGAGGTTCGTAATGTCTTCTAACAATCTTAAAGTTTCATTTTGTATTCCCATTAAAAATAGACTTGGCGATATTAAATCTACACTTAAAAAAAATCTTTTAGATAATGTAAAAGACTCCGATATAGTAGAGTTCATCGTTATATGTTTTGATGATGATGGAAATGAAACTTCAAAGTGGGTACAAGAAAATTTTCCAGAAGAATTAAAATCTGGTTATCTTCGTTATTACTATCATGATGATTTACCTGTTTGGCACTTTGGAAAGGCAAAAAATGCATTTAAAAAATATATAAAGGGTAAAATATATGCTTCGTTAGACGGTGATAACTTTGTGGGCAAGGGTGCAGGAAAGCATATAGTAGAAATATTTGAAAGGTATGATTATAATTGTGTACTTCATCAGTTTCAGGGTAATTGGGGTGATGGTACGTGTGGCAGAATTTCTATTAATGCTGAAGATTATATTCGTTGGGGGTACGACGAGGACTTTTTACCAAGACAATGGGATGAAATGGACGCAATGTTGAGTGTCCTTGTTAACAAAGAGAATGTTAAATATATTCACTATACAGGTGAAGGTAAAAACATTATAAAGAAAAGTCATCCATTTCGACGTTATTTAGATGAGCATGCAATAGAAATTGAACAAATTGCTTTACCTGAGTCAGAAAATAATTTTTTTATGGAAAATGCTGCAGTAGGCGAACATGATAACTCATATGTTGAAGATGATGCGCGTTTGCGGTTATCTTCTATATATAATCATTTACTTTCATATCTAAAAAATAGTACAGATAAAGTAAATCGATCAGTTTATTTAAGTGAAATATTACAGTGCCAAAAAGATTTCACAGAGCAAATAGATCCCTCTGTTAATTTATCTTTATTTTTGAGCTGTGATGACGTCCGTGTACGTAATTTTAATCCTGAACCAAACTCTATCATGTTGGTTTCATGTATTAAAGATGAGAATGATATTCACGGTTGGTTAGAGCACTATAGGAGGCTAGGTGTAAACTTCTTTTTATTGGTTGATGATAACTCTGAAAAGCCATTGGATGAGTTACTATCAAAATATAATGATGTGTTTGTTTTTTCGCCAAAAGTTGGTCAATTTAAATTCGCAAAAACGATGTGGCTAGAGTGTCTATTAAATAGGTTCTGTTTAGATTCTTGGACTTATATTGTTGATAGTGATGAATATGCAGAACCTTGCTTTAAAGATATTGATTTAAGAAGCCCAAATTCAACATTAAATCTTACGAAAAGAAACAAAGGAAAATATTATTCTGGATTTATGCTTGATCTGTACCCGAATAATCTGACAGATATTGAAAATGTTGAATCAACTCCAATAACTAAATACACTCACTATCAATTTAGACCAAAAGCAGACTTTGAACATTATCATACTCATAATACAACAAAGTGGAGTTATGGGGCTTATTCTGATTGGGCTTATCAAATTGATATTAGATACCGTACAAATAAAACTTTTGATTCAATGAGAAAGTTCCCCCTCGTTAAATGGGAATCTAAAATGCACCTGAATCAAGGTTTTCATGATTTAATTATAAACGGAGACAAACGTACTTATAACGCTCTTGAGAGTACTGAGTTAATGCCTATTAGACATTATAAATATAGGTCAATTGCATCACAAATCTCTGGTGATAGTGCAAAAAATATTGCTCAGTATCATGATGATACGAAGAGGAATATTGAGAGCGCTATCAAGAACTTTAACACTATCATAAAAGAATGTGTTTTGAATCCATTTTCTTTTGAGTTTATATCACCTCTTTTGGTTCCTACACCATATAACTCCTATGTCTCGCTAGTTAAAGACGAAATTAATGTACCTACTTATAGTGGTCATACTTTGTTATATAATGAAGGAGCAGTTGAATCTATTCGGGGTAACATAGTTATTGCGCCAACCTTTAATGATGCAATATGTTTTATTCTAAATAATTCACCTTTTCGAAATTTAGTTAGTGCTATTGATTCCACTGCAGTATTCTCTACTGTTAGCGATGTACCTGATAATGATAATATTACATTCGGGTTTCCTATCTTTCAAATCGGCTTAGCTGGAACTGGCAGTGAGTTGATACACGAGTATCTTACTTCAAGAAATGTTAAATCTATTCTTTGGTCACCTGAAGACACTAATATTGAGCAAAGAAAGTCTACCGCTAAAAGAATTCACACTGATATTATGGGTAAAATTCACTCTGATTATGATAATCCTATTGAAAGTATCTCTGCTTATGATGCAATATGTGATATCGGTTGTGTAATTCATAATTTTGAAAAAATCTTAGCAAAATACCCGGAAAGCAAGGTTATTTTTACTAGTTCAGATTTTGAATTACTTAAAGGAGTAAATAGAAGCGACTATGATGACTTTTATAAACGCGTGAGTGAATGGTGTGAAAAGTTTGGGCCTGATAAGTGGGTTTTAGTAAACCCTATTAATGATGGTTTTGGGGATGATTTTGATCGATTTATAAATGTGTAGTTTTCGTTATAGGTTAAAATAAAAATCAGCCTGTTTTTTTTGATAGTAGCTGAGACATAATCAAATCTTATATAACACTAGTCTTAGAAAGGAAATAATGATGAAGCAACCGGATGTTAAAGTTATTTGCTGTTTTTCAGTGTCACGGACAGGTTCAAACTTTTTATCAAATATCTTGAGAAAATTTGAAGACATAGATGTATATTCTGAAATTTTCCACCCTAATGAAGCTTTTTCTATATCGTCAAATATGGTTGTTGAATTTTGTGAAAGGTATTCTATCGCAACTGATAAGCCTTTAGATTCCAAAAATTCAGACTTTATATATTTTTGTAGAAGCAATCCTGTTATGATTGTTAGTTTTTTATGTGAGATTGCAGCAAGAAAAGGGCGTAAAGCTATTTATTTTAAAGTCTTTAACGAGCATGTGATAAATCAGCCTGATATAATAAAACTGGTATCAACGTTTGATTGTTACTCTTGGATTCTGCAAAGAAAAAATATTGATTCTTTCATTTCATTCAAAAAAGCTATGCAGCATAATGTTTGGGAGTCAAGAAATAATACTGACTTTAAAGTTGAATTGGATTTAACTTCTTATCTTAATTGGTCTGAACCTAGAAGATATTGGTATCAATTTTTAGTGAATAATTTGCCTAATGATAAGGTTCGACATATAACATATGAAGAAGATATAGACATTGGTCAGCAAAATTGCGTGGAAAGGTTTCAAGGTCTTATTTCAAAAGTTTTTGGGGGGGCTAGTTTAAAAAATGAAATTAGAAATAATCTACTTAGAAAGCAAGATTTGTCGCGACGTGAGGAAAAAGTTACTAATTATAAAGGGTTTGTTGAATCATTGAAAAATTGTGGACGACTTGATGAAGCACTAGGGTACTTTATCAAATGAAAGAAGGGAGTCTGATCTGAATGGCTCTGCATTAAAAGAGTTCGGTGATATTTATTATTAAAAAGTATCGCAATCAGAATTTGAAGGTGTAATTGTGAAGCTAAATGACAGTGCAAGAAAGAAGTTGAATCTGCGTGCTTTAAAAGAAGAGGTAATATGAAAAAATTTATATCGGTAGGGGATAATTGTAAAGTTAGATATCAAATAGATAAATACGGTTTCGCTAAATTACCTGATTATAAAAAGAACTCGTTTTTTTTCGACTGGTTGATGTGGGGAGGGCTTAATGGTTTTTATTATTTTGTCGAAAATGACTTTAAGCTAAAATTTGAACATTTTAATATTGTGGAAAATAAAGGGAAATTCGCACCTTCACATATTTTTTCAAATCATGTATTTTTGCATGACTTTGGCGTAAGTGGTTGGGTAAACGATCGCAAAAGTGCAGAAAGTAATTTTCTTAAAAATTGTGATGACACTATTAATAAATATGAATATCTAGCAGAGAAAACACAGCTTGCATTTAAAAATGAACGTGATTTATATCTCGTGTTCTATGGGGTCGTCGATATTGAAGAGTTCAATCGACTTGTGATATTGTATGAAAGTAAGTACGGTAGAAAACTTGAGCTAGTTAATATCCTTGAAATAGCCCAGAAAGAGAAGGAACAGGAGCACCCCAACATTATTACCAGATATGTAGATGATTCTATAAGCTTTAAAAGTGGAACTAGCCAGGAATGGCAAGGTGATGATGAGCAATGGTACTCGGCGCTTAATTTTTGATATTAATATAATTGAATTGATATAAATCGATATGGCGATCGATAAATTATCAATTAATTACATATGCTCACTGATGCCGTAATTATATTAATTATTATATGAAAGTAAATACGGATATATTTTAAAAGTACTGTTAGGAAGACTGGAACAGATCGAAAAAATTTTTCACTGATAAAGGATTCATTAAAATCTCACTTTAGGTGTGATCATATACTTTCTTTTTTAGGTTTTTACGATGCCTTACAACATAGTGAGGATGTTCATATTATTGTATGTGTAGCCCTTCTAAACATAACAATTCTAAACTAATTTCAGTGTGATAATGGTTAAAAAGCCCTTTAATTATCGATTTATAAGTTGATCAACCAATAATGAAAAAAGCATTAATCACCGGAATTACTGGGCAAGATGGTTCTTATCTTGCTGAGTTTTTACTTTCTAAAGGATACGAGGTTCATGGTATTAAGCGTCGTTCGTCATCGTTTAATACCGGACGAATTGATCATATTTATCAAGATCCCCATGATGTAAACCCTAAGTTGATTTTACATTATGGTGATTTAACTGATTCGTCTAACCTAGTTAGAATTATTAGTGATATACAGCCAGATGAAATCTATAACCTTGGTGCACAATCTCATGTCGCGGTAAGTTTTGAGCAACCTGAATATACTGCTGATGTAGATGCTTTAGGCACGCTAAGAATTCTAGAAGCCATTCGACTGTTAGGGTTAACTAATAAGACACGTTTTTATCAAGCATCAACCTCAGAGCTTTATGGGTTTGTTAGTGAGAGCCCGCAAACCGAAAAGACACCATTTCATCCTCGCAGCCCATATGGTGTTGCGAAACTTTATGCATATTGGGCAACGGTGAATTACCGAGAGTCTTACGGTATGTATGCTTGTAACGGTATTTTATTTAACCATGAATCTCCACGTCGTGGTGAAACCTTTGTAACCCGCAAAATCACCCGTGCATTTGCCAATATTGCACAAGGGTTAGATCCATGCTTGTACCTCGGTAATATGGATGCGCTGCGTGATTGGGGCCATGCTAGAGATTACGTGCGTATGCAGTGGATGATGTTACAACAAGATGTAGCAGATGATTTTGTTATCGCCACGGGTAAGCAAATCTCTGTGCGTGAGTTTGTAAAAATGTCAGCCTTAGAGGCGGGTATTGAGCTTGAGTTTACTGGCAAAGGTATAAATGAGATTGCAACAGTCATTGCTGTAAACGGCGATAATGCACCTGGTGTTAGCGTTGGTGATGTGATTGTTAAAGTCGATCCCCGTTATTTCCGTCCTGCGGAAGTGGAGAGCTTGTTAGGCAATCCTGCAAAAGCTAAAGCTAAGTTAGGTTGGACACCGGAAATAACCGTAGAGGAAATGTGTGCTGAGATGGTTCAGCATGACCTTTTGGAAGCCAAGCAACGTGCAATTTTAAAACAGCATGGATATGATGTGTCTGTGGCTAAAGGGTAAAAACTTTAAGCGTTTTACCACGAAGGCGAGATCAAGAGCTATCTACCACTGAGTACACAGAGGTGCTTCACACTACACAGAGTCAAGACTAAAGAATTTCTATTGATTATCTTACTCGGTGCTCTCTGTGTCCTCTGTGGTGGTAATTGAATCCGTTTACTTTGTAGCAAGATCAAGAGCAAGAGCAAGAGATATTAACCACCGAGGTCACAGAGGCGCTTTGCGCTACACCGAGTAAAGATAAGACATTTATTGTTTTATTCTTCCTTAGTGGTCTCTGTGGTGATAATGGATATTTTACTACTGTGGTTATTTGTAGTGAAACCTAGAGCTTTTTTACCACCGAGGGCACCGAGGCGCTTTGCGCTACACAGAGTAAAGATATTTATTGTTTTCTCTGATCTATTCTCGGTGTTATCTGTAGTGATAATGGAATTCTTTTACTACTGTACTTCCCAGTATTCTCAATTGTGAAAAATAATTAACTGATTTTAAATGAAGAAAATATTTGTTGCTGGCCATAATGGTATGGTTGGGTCGGCGATAGTTCGCCAGTTAGAGTCGCAAGGCGATGTAGAAATCACCACCCGAAGCCGTGTACAGCTTGATTTAACTAACCAGCAAGCTGTATCCGAATTTTTTGCTGATTCAGGTATCGATCAAGTTTATCTCGCTGCAGCTAAAGTGGGGGGCATTCATGCTAACAATACTTACCCTGCTGAGTTTATTTACCAAAACCTAATGATTGAATGCAATATCATTCATGGTGCCTATAAAGCCGGTGTGCAAAAGTTATTGTTTTTAGGGTCGTCGTGCATTTACCCAAAACTTGCGCCTCAGCCAATGCAAGAAACGGCCTTGTTAACAGGTACATTAGAAGAAACCAACGAGCCGTATGCCATTGCTAAAATTGCCGGTATTAAGTTATGTGAATCGTATAATCGCCAATATGGGGTTGATTACCGCTGCGTGATGCCAACCAATTTATATGGCCCCCATGATAACTTTCACCCAGAAAACTCTCATGTTATCCCTGCATTATTGCGACGCTTTCATGAAGCAGCACTTCGTGGTGATAGTGAGGTAATAGCCTGGGGCAGTGGTAAGCCAATGCGCGAGTTTTTGCATGTTGATGATATGGCCGCAGCTTCAATACATGTAATGGAGTTAGATAAAACCATTTATGATGCTAATACTGAGCCAATGCTAAGCCACATTAATGTCGGTACTGGTGTTGATTGCACCATTAGGGAGTTAGTTGAAACGGTAGCCAAAGTGACAGGGTTTAATGGCAACATCGTTTGGGATACCACTAAACCCGATGGTGCTCCACGTAAATTAATGAATGTTGATAGACTTGCGGCATTAGGCTGGCAATTTTCGTATAGCCTTGAAGCCGGATTGAAAAATGCATATCATTGGTTTTTAGTCAATCAAGATAACTTTCGTGGGTAAACCCGCTATCAATTAACTCATTCATTTCATTGCTCAAATAAAAGCCTTGCTTAAAATAGTACAAACAGCCAAAATCGCACTGTTTTTACATACAGTATTTGTGAGGTTGGTGGTGAGTAAAGAAAATGCATTAGATACCGCTATTAAGCTAATTGAGAAGCAATTTGGCAAAGGGTCTATTATGCGCTTGGGCGCGAACCGAACAATGGATGTAGAAACCATCCCAACGGGGTCACTTGCGCTTGATATAGCCCTTGGTGCTGGCGGATTACCGATTGGTAGGATAGTTGAGATTTATGGTCAAGAAGCATCGGGTAAAACAACACTTACCTTAGAAATTATTGCATCAGCTCAACGAGAAGGTAAAACTTGCGCATTTATAGATGCTGAACATGCTTTAGATCCTATATATGCCCAAAAACTTGGTGTGGACATTAATTCGTTATACGTATCGCAACCAGATAATGGCGAACAAGCACTCGAAATTTGTGACAGTTTAGCTCGTTCAGGTGCTATTGATCTAATTGTTGTTGACTCTGTTGCTGCTTTGACCCCTAAAGCTGAAATAGAGGGGGAGATTGGCGATTCACACATGGGGTTGCAAGCTCGAATGATGTCTCAAGCCATGAGAAAACTTGCCGGAAACTTAAAACAGTCCAATTGCATGTGTATTTTCATTAACCAAATCCGCATGAAAATTGGTGTGATGTTTGGTAACCCTGAAACGACCACTGGCGGTAATGCACTTAAGTTTTATGCTTCTGTTCGATTAGAGATGCGTGCTTATAGCTCTTCTTCTGGGCAAATAAAAAGAGGTGAAGAGGTTATCGGTAATGAAATTAAAATTAAAGTTGCAAAGAATAAGATTGCAGCGCCTTTTAAAGAAGCAAAAACGCAAATTATTTATGGGCAAGGTTTTAATCGTTACGGTGAATTATTAGATTTAGCTGTTGATGGTAAAATAATCGAGAAGTCAGGTTCTTGGTATGCTTATGGTGATAATAAAATTGGCCAAGGTCGTGATAATGTTAGTGAGTTTTTACGTTCGACACCCCATATTTATGAAGAAATTAAACAAAAAATTCTCGACATACATTTTCCTCGCAAGGATGCCATCGCAGTAAGTTAACTGTTATATCATTAATTATTCTGATGCTGCTTATCGTTGCTTTCCAAATTACTCACCATTAAATTATGCCATGTTATCCATGGCATCTTTAATTTCGCTTGTCGCTTGTCGCTTGTCGCTTGTCGCTTGTCGCTTGTCGCTTGTCGCTTGTCGCTTGTCGCTTGTCGCTTGTCGCTTGTCGCTTGTCGCTTGTCGCTTGTTACTTGTCGCTTGTCGCTTGTCGCTTGTTACTTGTTACTTGTCGCTTTCTAGTTGGTCATTTATGTTTTTAGATAAAAGTATCTTTACAACTGTTATTGATTCAACCCCGTTAGTGTCTATCGATTTACTTGTTCAAAACAGCCAAGGCCAATTTTTATTAGGCCTGCGGAATAACAAACCTGCTCAGGGTTTTTGGTTTGTTCCTGGTGGGCGGGTGCTAAAAAATGAAATACTGGATGATGCATTTACTCGACTCGGACAACAAGAATTAGGTGTTACAATAAACCGAAGCCAAGCGGCGTGTCTTGGGCCGTTCGAGCATTTTTATACCGACAGTGTGTTTGGTGATGAGGTATCGACTCATTATGTTGTGTTAGGCTACAAAATACTGTTAGATATTGATTTAAATGCATTGCCGGAACAGCAACACAATCAATATCGTTGGTTTAGTCGTGATGAAATGCTTAGCCGTGCAGATGTGCATAAACGCAGTGCGTGGTATATTAAATAAAAGTTATCCTGATTCTATAAACAAGAGTCTTTAAACAAAGAGTTTACAAACAATGCTTAAAAAATTAGAGAAAAAATTGAAACAACAAATTAATCCAACAGCATCGATTGAAGATTATCAATATCATATAGATATTGTGTCTCCAGAGCTGATTACGGGGTGGGCTGTTAATAAAGTGGCAGGCGCGGCAAAACCAAAAGTTGAAGTGTTTTCTGGCTCAACGCTACTTTGGCAAAGTGATGCGACATTTCCGCGTGAAGACTTGCAGGCTGCAGGGTTTGGTGACGCGGCTTTTAATATCGTGCCCGATGCATCGGTATTAACTGACGATATTAATGCTGTAGATATTTTTATTGATGGCCACAAGGCCAACGCTACACCTTTTGCTTTAGTGTTAACGGCACCCAAAGCTGAGGATTATACCTGCCACGTAGATGCCATTGATAATGGCGTTATTATTGGTTGGGCAAAACATTTAACTAAAGATACTCATAGAGTTAATATCGAAGTTAAACACAATGATGTGGTGATTTCGGCGGGCTTAGCGGCCGATTTTCGTGAAGATCTGCAGCAAGCAGAGATTGGTGATGGACAGTATGGGTTTAAACTTGGGTTAAACTTGGCTGCTTTTCCATCTGATGTTGTTTCTTGCCAGGTCTATGTCGATGGCTTACTGACACCTATTGCACCATTTGAAATAAAAGTGGCTGCCAATGATATTGAAAAAGCCAAATTTTTAGCTCAGTTTGCAGACCAACTAGACGATTTTCAATCTATTCTGGCTAAAGAAACGCAGCGCATTAATCAACAAATTGAAGATGCCACTCCTGCAAATGAAGAGACGACTCTTAATACCGTCGCACAAGTTGCAATTAACAATATCGCAGAAATTTCTGCTCGATTGAACGTTATCGAAACGGTTATGGTTAAACACCTAAAGTAACCTAATCAGTTCAGTCGTTATTCTCGTTGATATGTTTATACAATTTGTGGTGGTGCATTAGTGACAACTGAAGTTCAACAAGATAAAACCAAAGGTTATATTGATATATTAGCTGCGGGCAAATTATTAGGTTGGGTATTTAACCCACAATCACCAAATAAACCTGTAGATTTTTATGTCGTTGTTAATGGTAACGTTGTCACTAAAGGCTGCGCTAATATATTTCGTCAAGATTTAGCTGAAGCTGGTTTTGGCGAAGGTTATTGCGGTTTTGAAATTTTTTTCGACCTTCCATTTGATGTTGTTACCAACAAAGAGATAACCTTAGTTGATGAGCATGGTGATGCTATTGTTGGCGCTTCTTTTGTTGTTGCTAACAAATCACTTGAAGTTGATTTTGTTGGTGCTAAATCACACCAATTTAATTTCACATTAAATAGTGCCGATGAGCTACAGCATCACTTTACCTTGTATATTGATAATGTTGCCATTACCAAAAAAATGGTACCAAGTATTGTTGGTGTAAATAACTTTACTATTACCTTGCCACCACAATTTGTTAGGCCTTTTAATGGCTATTATAAGTTAGCTTCTGATCATGCCGCCTGCTTTGTATGGTCCGACTATGTCCAGTTAGCCCCTTTGATCTCCGCGAGTCATTTAGTAGTAGACCCTATCAATAATAGCAATTGTCTGCTTGAGCAAAACAGATTATCTTTGCTATCCAATCAACTCAAATATAACACTACCGCTAATGTTGAGCTTTATACAAAAGCTTATGCCAATTTAACTTCATCAGCTAACCACGCTATCTCTAACAACACAATTGATTTACCGATTGTCGATAAGCCGGTTTATTCTGTGATTTTACCGAGTGGATTAAGCCAAGATGAGGCTTTGACAATGCTGTCATCTATCGTGATGAGCATGCCAGCAGCAAATTATGAAGTGTTATGTTTGGATGACAATCCTGAGATAGCTAGTGTTAACAATCTAATCCGTGTTGATAGCAGTAGTCATCTCAATTCAGCTACAAGCTCATCTGACCTTTTAAGGATGGCGCGTGGCGAGTTCATTATACTTTGCCCACAATATGTAGAGTTTGGGTTTGCTTTAGTAGATTTTTTAGTTGAACCATTAGCACAACAACATATAGGGTTTGTTGCCAGTAAAGTTATCGATAGTGTTGGGCAAATTATCGATGCTGGTTTTAACTCTACAAACGATAATATAGAAGGTCTTGCTCTTCACAGCAGAAATTGCGTTACTAAGCATGTTGATTACGCGCTAGTTGGCCCCAGTGTTTATCGTGCTAGTGACATTAAACCCTTAAGCTTTCCCGTTGAGCAAAATCACTTAATTCAATCGATAATTTTTTTACAATCGTCGTTGTCTAAGCAACAGATGGGAGTTGTATTTGGTAATAGCCAGTGTTTTTCACACCGTCATAACTTAACCGTTAATACTGAAACGTTATTGCGGGATACCACACTAGAGTTTAACGCTTCAATTGAAAGCTCTTTATTATCTGTGGCAACGGGAAAGCCATTGCTTGGTACTATCTTAATGTTAGATGCATATACCCCATCACCAGATAAAGATGCTGGATCTTATGCGGCGATACAAGAGATAACGCTCATCCAGTCATTGGGTTATAAGGTTATCTTTTTACCAATGCATTTTGTACATTCAGCTAAGTACACTACCCAATTACAAAATATGGGAGTTGAGGTTTGTTATGCGCCTTATTACCCTTCGGTAGGTGATGCTTTATGCCAACGTTTGCCTGAGTTAAGCGCTATTTACATCACACGATATAATGTCGCGATACATTATATCGATTTCTTAAAAGAAACCGCGCCCAATTTGCCAATTATATTTAATAATGCTGATTTGCATTTTTTACGTGAAATTCGCTCTGCACTTGCTATTGCCGCTAAAGGGACCGAGCAAGCTAAGATAGAGAGTGAAGCGGCACTGACGAATGCCTTAAGAACGAAGCAATTAGAATTAGATGTCATTAACAAAGCCGATGCAGTGCTGTCTTATAATGACGCAGAGCATGCGGTTATGACCTCCCATGTGCTTAAACAATCTAATATCTTTAAATGTCCGTGGGTATTAACGGATAAGCCTGAACCGAAGCCATTTGAGTTACGTGAAGGTGTTGCTTTTTTGGGCGGATATAAACACCAACCCAATGTTGAAGCGGTTGAGTTTTTTATGGAATCTATTTTTCCTGAACTTCTTAAGCAGAATCCAAGTGTGACTGTTTATTTTTACGGTAGCCATATGCCTGATTCCTTTAAGCAATACCAGCACCCACAAATTAAACTGGTTGGTTATATTGAAAATCTTGACGATGTGTTTCAACGTCACCGCGTATTTATTGCACCACTGCTATCTGGTGCCGGTATTAAAGGTAAAGTGCTTGAATCAGCAGCCTATGGTTTACCCAGCGTGTTATCGCCTGTTGCTGCCGAAAGTACTGGGTTGTCGCATAATATCAGTACCTTAATTGCAGAGACACCGCAACAATGGGCTGAGTATATTACTTGTTTAAACACTGACAATATTTTATGGGAAAGGTTATCAAGAAATCAACGCACTCTTGCCAATGAAAAATATTCTTTTAGTCAGGCTCAAGATAAAATGCGTAAAGTATTTAACTACTTAAATATGACAACTTGTTAAAGACTAATGTAAGAGTAAAAGAGATTAAAGCACACTTATGAATACAAAAATTTTAACCGCAGCGGTAAAAATTATACCTAATAAACTGCAGCATAGAGCTATTTGTAAAGCGCTGAATTTACTTGTGGCTAAACCGCTCAACCAAAGTAAAGGGAAAATAATTAGTATTTCTGTTACTGATTTAAACAAAAAATGGTTTGTTACTATCGACACCAAGGGTTTTACGCCTTTAATTATCGATAAAAATGCAGATATAGATATTAACGTTGAGGCATCCCTAGGTGCTGTAATGGCCTCGCAACGTAAAAGTAGGCTTTTAAACGCAATAAATTCAGAGCAAATCAAAATCACCGCTCAAGCTCCCTATCAGCAAGAGTTTGTAGAAGCCATTAAGTCAATAGAGCAACCTAACATTGATGATTTAGTTCATCGCGGCTACCGTTACCTGCGCATGAAACCACCAGTAAGATTAAATTTAGCAACTGTTACGTTTGAAGATGTTGAGTGCCAGCTAGATGTTGATTATATTCGCGATCAAGCCGTGATGCTTGAAAGTAGTAATCTCGAACAAGCTTTAAGGCTAATGGAAATAGCTCACAAAGCCAGGCCTGAAGGGCCATTTATTAAAGATAAGCTTTTCGAGTACCGTAAAAAGTTATCTTAGATTTTTTATTTCATACAATTGCATGGCAATTGATTTTTTATTAAAGGATTATGAAGGTTTTTATGAACGTTACAATTGCTGGTACAGGTTATGTAGGATTATCTAATGCAGTTTTACTCGCTCAACATAATAAAGTGATTGCACTTGATATTATGCAAGAGAAAGTCGATTTATTAAACAATAAAGTGTCACCTATTGTTGATAATGAAATTGAACATTATTTGCAAAATGAAGTATTAGACTTCACTGCAACTTTAGATAAAAATTTAGCCTACCAAAATGCCGACTTTGTTATTATTGCAACACCCACAGATTATGATTCGGTCAACAACTACTTTAATACTAGCTCTGTAGAAGCGGTGATAGCTGATGTGTTAGCGATAAACCCTAACGCGGTTATGGTGATAAAATCTACCGTGCCAGTGGGTTATACTAAAAGTGTACGTGAAAAATTTAGCACTGATAATATTATTTTTTCACCAGAATTTTTGCGTGAGGGCAAAGCATTACACGATAACTTGTATCCGTCGCGCATTATTGTGGGTGAACGCTCTGAGCGGGCAAAACAATTTGCGAGTTTATTAGTGCAAGGTGCAAAAAAAGAAAACATCGAAGTGCTATTTACCGACTCAACAGAAGCGGAAGCCGTTAAGCTGTTTTCTAATACTTATCTAGCCATGCGTGTTGCCTACTTTAATGAGTTAGACAGCTATGCAGAAAGTCATGGTTTGGATACTAAACAAATTATCGAAGGCGTAAGCTTAGACCCTCGTATTGGTGGCCATTATAATAACCCATCATTTGGTTACGGTGGCTATTGCTTACCTAAGGACACTAAGCAGTTACGTGCAAATTATGCCGATGTACCTAACAGCATTATTGGCGCAATTGTAGATGCGAACCGTACCCGTAAGGATTTTGTTGCAGACTCTATTTTAAAGCGTAACCCAAGCGTTGTGGGAATTTACCGTTTAGTGATGAAAACCGGTTCAGATAATTTTAGAGCTTCTGCTATTCAAGGCATTATGAAGCGCATAAAAGCAAAAGGCATCGAAGTTGTGATTTATGAGCCGGTCATGACTGAACCTGAGTTTTTCCACTCGAAAGTGGTTAATGACCTTAATGAATTTAAACAAATTGCAGATGTCATTGTTGCTAACCGTATTGATGACTTAATCGCAGATGTAACCGACAAAGTGTACACCCGCGACTTGTTTGGTAGTGATTAAGGTCGCTTCGCTGCAAGGCGCTACGCTTCAAGGTCGCTGCGCTTCATGGTCGCTACGCTTAAAAAAGCCGTCATCCTCGAGTGCTTTTATCGGGGATCCAGCTCTAGTTTTGCTTCAAGGTCGCTTCGCTTCAAGGTCGCTACGCTTAAAAAAGCCGTCATCCTCGAGTGCTTTTATCGGGGATCCAGCTCTAGCTTCGCTGCAAGGTCGCTGCGCTGCAAGGTCGCTGCGCTGCAAGGTCGCTGCGCTGCAAGGTCGCTGCGCTTCAAAAAGCCGTCATCCTCGAGTGGTTTTATCGGGGATCCAGCTCTAGCTTTGCTTCAAGGTCATTGCGCTTCAAGGTTGCTACGCTGCAAGGTCGCTTCGCTTCAAAAAGCTGTCATCCTCGAGTGATTTTATCGGGGATCCAGCTCTAGCTTTGCTTCAAGGTCGCTACGCTTCAAGGTCGCTACGCTTCAAGGTCGCTTCGCTTTAAAAAGCCGTCATCCTCGAGTGGTTTTATCGGGGATCCAGCTCTAGCTTTGCTTCAAGGTCGCTGCGCTGCAAGGTCGCTGCGCTGCAAAAAGCCGTCATCCTCGAGTGCTTTTATCGGGGATCCAGCTCTTTGGTACCTACTGGCTTTAAAAAACGTCACATTGTACGTAAAAGCAGCAGGAGTGGGCGATTATATTCGCAGTAATACATGTTCATGTTTACTTCATCGTGCCTGCAACATACACTACTGACTCATTTTCAAGGATTTGAAGCCATTGTCTTTAAGATAGTTGTTGTGTCCTGGTGAGTATATTTTTTTATCATAAACATCATGGTGTTAGTTAATAATGGCAAATGTGACAGAATCAAGAGTGCATGAAGCACGATTTACGTCTTTTGGTACGACCTTTATGGGCCCGTTGTTGAGCTTTTTTTCACAAAGCTTAACTAACAATGTGCCTGATAAAGCCCCATTGTACTTTTTGGCACGTGAAGGCTATTGGTTAGAACAAGCCTTTCAACATCATCTTAGCGGCGCAAATATACAAAGAGAAAGTCATTACTTGTTAGTGTCGCGTGCTTTCTTATTTAAAATTATGTGTAACGACAGTCGTAGTTACGCCTATTCACTCAAAAGTAGCTTTAGTGGTGCCTTTTACGATTTGATTCGTACTCGTTTTTTATTGTCAGACGCACAAATTAAACACATTTTTGATGAAGAACTGACTCAAGAGTTAGTGTATTTACCTGAAGATAAAAAGAAGATTGTTGCCATACTTGAAGAGCACGCAACCCGTATTGAAGATATTATCTCTCCGAGTAAACAAGCCTATATTAGCTACCTTAAAAGCATTGGTGTGACTGAGCAAGATAAGTTGCACTTAGTCGATTTAGGTTATTCTGGCACGATTCAGTCTTTGCTGGGGATATTGCTTGATAAAGATACCCATGGCCATTATTTAATTTCTTCTAACCCTGGTGAGCACGTTATTGAAAATCACAATGCGACCATGCAGGGATATTTGAAAGAAAACGTCAAAATTGGTGACGGCTACCTACCACTTGATCGCTCAATGTTTTTAGAGTCTTTGCTTACCGCACCTTTTGGTCAATTTAGGGGTATACGTTTTAATACTTTTGATTCGTCTCATTTTGATTTTTATTACGGCCGTAAAGTGGCTTCACAACGCTACTTTCATGAGCTTGAGCAAGTGATGAATGGCGCTCTGTCTTTTTGTCAGCATGCTGCTAAGCACGATATTAGTTTTACGACTGATGAGTTAGAAACGATGTTGGCAAGCTATTTAGGTAAGGCCAATATGGTTCCTCATGCGGTGAGACACATCTTTGATATCGATGACGATGTTACTGGTAACGGTACGGTAAATGCCCTTCAATTTTTTGGTTTAGCATAATGATTAATAAACAGTTTATTAAAACGAAAATGCCTGCAGTCTTTAATTTTGTTAAACAGCAGCCATTTCTCTTTAGGGTGGCCAAGGGCATTGATAGGCGCTTGAGCGCTCGTGCTTACGCTAAACTTAACAATGACGATAAAGGTTACACTCAAGATGAAGTGCAACACTTACTTAACCTAGCTAAAGCTCAAGGTTTATTTGACTATGCTTGGTATAGCGCTAATCAATGTCGAGTGTTTAGTTGTGAGCAAGAGGCATTTGAAGATTACTTATTAAAAGGGGCTTTTTCGTGCGTCAACCCAAGCCCCGCATTTGATACTGAGCTTTATTATAAATGTAATACCGACATTTATTTACAAGGTGAACAAGCTTTAGTCCATTATTTAAACCACGGCAAAGCAGAAGGGCGAATGTCGCCACCTGCAACGCCTAAATGGCACCCTAAAGCCATTGCAACCACAGCTGATGGCGAAGCAACCACTCATAAAATAGCCATGTGTTTTCATGTTTTTTATGGTGAGTTTATTGATTACTATTGCAATGCTTTAGCTAAGTTTCCGCAATCGGTGGATGTGTTCGTTAGCGTCAGTAGTGAAGATTTAGTTGCTAAAGCGCAAGCGCAATTTACCGAATGCGCAAAGGTTAATAATGTCTCAGTGAAGGTAGTCCCTAACCACGGGCGTAATTTTGGCCCGATGTTGGTTGAGTTTGCTCAAGATTTACAAGCGTATGACTTATTTTGTCATATGCATTCTAAAAAGTCCTTGTATTCGGGCCGAGCTCAAACGCAATGGGCTGACTATTTGGGCGAATATTTATTGAATGATCAGCATGTGATTAAACAAATGCTTAATCATTTTAGCGATAACCCCAATACCGGCATGTACTACCCAACCTCATTTTGGATGATGCCTAATTGGGTTAACCATTGGCTTAAAAACAAGCATCACGCTAAAAAGATGGCGCAAGAGTGGGATATTGAATTAAGTAACGACTTTTTAGCTTACCCTGCTGGTGGTATGTTTTGGGCAAGACCTGACGCATTAAAGCAACTTTTAGATAAAACCTATCAGTATGATGACTTCCCAGCAGAGCCTTTACCTAATGACGGTTCAGAACTGCATGCTCTAGAGCGTATGCTAGGGTTATTGGCGGAGAAAAATGGTTATCAACAACTGTTTTATTATCCTACTACAGGCCAATTTACTCACGATGACAGTTACATTTTAACGCAATACGTTAACAGCCAAGAAGGTTTACGCAACCAGTTAGGTGGCTTTGACCATGTGAGTTTTGATGTATTTGATACACTGGTTCGTCGTCGTTGCTTTGTACCAGACTACGCCAAATTATTACTGGGTAAAGCATTAGTGGCGCAAGGCGTGGTACAAGATGCTCATCAGTTTGTTACAATGCGCAATAATGCTGAATTTGAAGTACGACAAGCTAAAAACTTTATCGGCGACGTGACTATTTTTGAAATTTACCAGCAATTGGCCAGTCAATTAAATTGGTCTGACGCTCAAGCTAAGCAATATGCTGAACATGAGTTTGCTTACGATTTAGAGATGATAGAACCTAAAGATGAGATGGTTGATTTGTTTAATGAACTCATCATCGGCGGTAAACAGATTACGGTAGCATCAGACACCTATTACACTTTAGACCAAGTCGCTTTGATGTTGGCTAAAGTGGGTGTAACAGCAGGTTATGAGTTACTTGTGTCGAGTGAACTCGGTAAGCGTAAAGACAATGGCAGCCTTTGGCAGCATATCAAAGATGGCTTAAGCCCAGACAAAACGTTTATCCATGTGGGTGACAATGCTGTGGCAGATGCACAAATTCCAGGTGATTTTGGTTTGCAAAATATGCATATTCTTAATCCATTAGATAAGTGGCATGCAGCGGGTTGGCAAAATCCGTTTGTTGGTGAGCTAAGTTTAAATGAAAAACAGATCCTAAAATGGGGTCCGTTGGTCAGTGATTTTGGCCGTTTTCCGTTTTTAGGTGAGTAAGTTATTATGAAACGCAAATTATTTTTACATGTTGGTCCTCATAAGACAGGGACAACACTTATTCAAAAAGTTTTTCTTGATAATCAATCGGAAATATTGGGTAATGGTTTGTTATATCCAAAGAATTATATTCGAATCTTTGGGCACCATCATTTTCGTGATCTTATTAAAGATAGAGCCTTGTCACAGTCTGACCATGATTTTTTTAAAGATATAAATTCTAATGTTTTATTATCTAGCGAGGATTTTATTTCTTTTTCTGTTGATGACTTTAAATATTTGAGAGATTCATTTGAAGACTTCGATATTAATATTATTTATAGCTGGCGCCGATCAAGCTTGAAGATGTATTCAATTTGGCAAGAAATTGTTAAACACGGACAGTCGATTTCATTTTTTGATTTTTATCATGAACACTTAGCTAAGCCGGGGCAGAGCTATATGTTATCTGCTGATCTCCAAGTTAGCCGCTTTGTTAACCTTTTTGGAAAGAGTCATGTTCATTTAATTGACTATGATAAATCATGTGCAGATAAAAATTTATTAGAATTGTTTTTTTCAATTGTGGAGTGTGAATACAAGCCAAGTTATTTAGATGGTTCGAAAAATAAAATGTCCTCTAATGTTTCGTTGAGCCCTTATGATACTGAAATTATAAGAGTTTTAAATGCTCTGATGGCAGAAAAGTATAATTTGGTTGGGAATGTTGTTAGAGAAACATACTTGGAAAATTATTCAGATTTAGATAGTGATATGATGTCTAATTTAACCGGTATCATGAAAAACAGTATGATTGAACTTCCTGTTGGTGATTATTTTATTGATAAGCGAGTTGAAAAAATAATGACCGAAAAATTCATCGATAGATTTATCAATTATGATAAAAAATCATATAAAAGTATTGTTAATATTGTAAGAGATAATTGGTTACTAAACCAAAATTCGTTTGCTTTACTTAATCAGTTGGCCACTCAGTTAAATGAGAAGGTTAAATATGACTAGCAATAGTATTAGTCCTAAGGTCAAATTAGTTGCGATTGCCAAAGATGAAGCGGCTTATTTGCCTGAATGGATTTTTCATCACTTACATTTTGGTTTTGATGCGATTGATATTTACGTTAACAATACTACTGATAATACGGATGAACTTTCTAATGCACTTTCAGAAATTGACAGTGTTACTTTCATAGATGGAAATGATTTTTTTCTTAGTAATGCTAAAACCCCGCAAAAAAAAGTGTATGAACATGCTTTTTCTTTAGCAAAAAAATCAAATTTTTCTCATATCATGTTTCTTGATATTGATGAGTTCTGGACTCCAATGGATATGGTGTCATCGGTAAGTCATTGTTTAAGTTTAATAAAATCAGATGTTATTTCATTTGAATGGTTAAATAAAATTGAAGATGTACCGTTTTCGCCCGCAATTGAATCAGTAATTGTTGGTGAGCATCATCGATTAGTTAAATCCATTACAAACCTAAGCATTAATATTAATAATCTTGATATCCATAATGTTAGTGCTGATGGGGTATTAAGTGTGTTAGCTGATGGAACTGAGGCTAAGTTTTCAAAAGATAATCAACAGCTTGAATCTATTGGGGAGATTAAACCATATTTAGTTATACATCGGATGTATCGTAGTCGATTAGAATATATATCCTTATTAGGGCGCGGTCGTCCTAAAGGTGGTGGAACTTTTAAAGATAATAGAAATGGTTTTTGCTATCTTGAATATGAGAAAAAAACTATTCACTTACCGCAAGGTAATGTAGATGACTATGAGCAAAAACGAATAGAATTCTTTGATCACTTTATCTCTGATGACTATATGATAAAAGCACATAGTTTTATTGAGTTACGGTACAGAAATGTCTTAGAGCTTATTAAAAATGCTGAGTTTAACGATTTTAATGTATTAAAAAAAATACTTAGAAATGTTGGCTTGTCAGATGTTAATTTAGTGTATTCAGATTACTTATTATCAGTATCTAATTATCTATCTGGTCAGGTGACTAATGCACTGCGAGACGGTGCAATAGCGTTAGAGAATGTCGATATGGAGAAATCTCTAAGCTTAATGGAGGTTGCGAATACACTAAGGCCTAGAGGGCCTATTATCATAAAAAAAATTAAACAATACAAAGCAAGGCTTAATCATGAGGGTAAAAATGGGTAACATTATCATATCATTAACCTCTTATGCTGAGCGCATTAATGTGGTTCATCTAGTGATTGAATCGCTTAAAAAGCAAACCTATCAAGTTGATAAAATTATTCTTTGGCTAGATGAAACTGAACTCACCCGTCAGCAACTACCTGAGCAGCTGGCAGGATTAGAAGATGAATTGTTCGAAGTGCGCTTTTGTCCTAACTATAAGAGTTACAAAAAGTTAGTGCCAACCTTAGTTGACTTTCCTGATGCCAATATCATCACATTTGATGATGACATTATTATTCCTGCTGGTACTGTTCAAGCATTTGTTGATGCTCATAACGCGCAGCCTACTGCGATAATTGCCAGCCGTGGCCGAGTGATTAAACGGGGAGACAAAGGGGCTTTTTCAAGTTATGCCGAATGGCCATTATTAAAAAATGAAACAACGTTATGGGCAACATTCAGTATTATGCCTATTGGATATGGTGGAGTTTTTTATCCAGTTAATAGTTTACATACTGACGTTGTTAAGTTTGATGTATTTTCTCAAATTGCGCAAAACGCTGATGATATTTGGTTTAAAGCAATGGCGATGCTCAAGGGGACTGAAACGGTGCTACTTGCACGCAAGTATTCTGATAAATATAAATTAATCGAAAATACGCAAGCAACAGCATTGTATTTAACCACCAATGTTGAAGACCGTAATGTTGATGTATTTAACGCAATATTGCACGCATATCCAACACTTAGTGATATCATTGAGTCAGTTGATTTTATGGAAATCGTTGCTGATGGTCATTATCTTGCGCAGGCGATTAACCAGCCAAAACTGTTTGATAATGCCAAAGAGGCGGCTGATTTTTACCGTGATTGCGCTTTAAAGATGGAGTCTGTTGATCTTCGTTTAGCGATGTCGTTAATGCAAAAGGCTCGAGTTTACCGACCTCGAGGACCAATGATTTTAAAGAAAATTGCCCAGTATAAAAGCCAGTTAGTGAAGAGTTAATATGAAAAAAATTGCGGTGTTAGGTTGTTTTAGAAGCGGCACAAACTTTTCTAAATCGATTTTAGAGTCTAATTTTGATTGCGAGGTTCGCAACAATTTACTGGGTTGGAAACATGGATTTCTTCCTATCATTTCGAATGACTCCTCAGTGACTTATGAGGTGTCATATGACGCAGCTTATTTTGTCACTAAAAATCCTTTTTCATTCTTAGTTTCGCTACATAAATATTTTGTAAGTGCACGTTTAAATATTAAAGCTGAACGAGACTTTGGCGATTTTGTTAAGAGCAGAATTATTATTTTTGATGGTAGTAACCCGGATTCTGTTCAGTTAAGGTTTGCATCGCCTGTTGAGCTATGGAATGCCATGAATTGGAACTATCAGTCTAGTAAAGACCTCATTCATGTCCGTTATGAGATGTTACTTAAACACCCTAAAGCAACAGCGAGTAAACTTGCAAATAAATTGGGGGTTTCAGCTAAAGAACAGGCTTTTGTTGTGCCGAAGAATGAAGTAAAAAGAATGAACGATAAGCAACAATATACTAGCCTAAAAGACATGGAAACAAACAAAAAGTTTAAATCGAGTACTTATCTGGATAATACTTACATGGACAGTTTTGATGCTGAACTTATCTCATTTGTCATGGCTAATTTAGATGCTGAGCTGGTAGACAGTTTAGGCTACACAGATATGCTTAATGAATTATTAAGCCATCGTTCGGTTATTGGCTGATTGTCAGAACTGAAGCTGTTTTTTTAGTGGTGTTTAAATGACTGTTAACATTTTTATTCATATTGGTCCTCCAAAAACGGGCACTTCAGCTATTCAATATTGCTTGCAAAACGATCGTGCAAGACTGGCTGAAAATGGCATTTTTTACCCTAAGCATACTACTGATGTTAACGGGGTAAGCTCAGGAAATCTAAATGCAATTTATGACAAAGTCGATAACGAAAGAACACTAAACCCTGACAAAGTATTAAGGCTCATTAGTCAATGTGAAGCGCTTAACATGCATACGCTTGTATTGAGTTCTGAATTTTTCTTCGAGCGGTTAAATGATATTTTCAACTTATTGCCAAATGCACGTTTTATCGCCTATGTTCGCAATCCTTTAGAAAGTTTTGAGTCTCTATATAATCAATCGGTTAAGCGGCATGGCAATACAAAGCTCATTAACGTTAGGCCGACGTTACCTCGCTTTTATTTAGTTAAATTGGAGCAGTTGATTGAGCAGCTTCCTGCCGATCAATTTATTTTGCGAGCATATGGTTCCTCTGGCTTTGAAGGTGGAACCATTATTACTGATTTTTATGATATTTTGGGGCTGACTCCGCCAGTCAATATTAGTAATAAGATTAATCCTTCTTATTCTTTTGAGGCTCTAGAGTTTAAACGGTGGATCAATTTATTTTGCTCTACAGGTGCAGCTTCGAGAGCGGATAAAATATTACAAGCTTACGTTTCAACTCAACAACAGTTTTCATTATTAGATGCCGCTACATTTGAACGTTACAAACTGCAAGCTCATGAATTTTTGGCGCAATTTTGTAAAAGTCATGATGTTAATAAGGCTGACAGCTTACTTGATGATGCTTTAACGTGTTCGCCTCAACCTTATTGTGAGCAAAAATTGACCTTGGAGCAATTTGTCACTGTTGCAGATTATATAAATGAAAAGGATGCTGTTTTATATAAAGAATTATGTCGTTCACTTTACTTAGTTTCTTACCTGCCATGTTTTAAAAGTGATTTTGGCCAATATCTTTTAAAAGATTACCAGTTAAGTGAGGTATCTAAACAAAATATGTTTAAACAATTTATTGGTTATATACGACAAAAGTTAGGCAAGCAATCTCAGTCAACGCTTACGGTCAATGAACATGCTGATGTAGGGCGATTGAGAAATCAATTATCCATTTCTGATGATTTTAGCGATGCGGACTTACTGCGTGAGGTTGCCATTTTTGCCGAAACCAATCGTGATTTCGGACTTGCGTACGCTTTAATGACGCGAGCACAAGAGTTAAGACCATCTGGTTCGTTGATTAGAGCAAAGATAAAGTATTATGAAAATAAAATTGATAACTTGAAGCAATCAGACTGATTAATTTACTGTTATTAAAATAAGGATATTGTAGTTGCAAACAGTTAGAAAGCTTGCGGTTAAATTAGTTAAGTCTGTTATCGCTATTACCCCAAACTCTTGGGTTGAATGGGTTAAACGCCATCCCAAGTTAGTCGCCGCGTATAGCCGTAACTTACATAAAAGTGGTCTGCTGTATCAACTACAAACCATTGAAGAGCTAACACGCTCTTATGATGCCTACCAAGCTTACCAACGCACTTATATCAACTCTTTGTTAGCCGTTACAGCCAAGCAAGATGCTAACGCATCAAACCTGTCAAAAACCGCTACCTTACCCGCCTTAAACTTACTCGTTTGTATACCTGAATACGATCCTGAATTAATCCAGCATACTCTAGACAGTATTGCTGAGCAGTCGAGTGCTTTTTCTGCAATAATTTTTTTATGCCATGTGGAGCATGAAAAAAGCGTGAATGCATTGTTAGCGTCGCAATTAGATAGCCCATTTATTGTGGTGTCAGATGCTACTGCTATTGATTTACCCGTACTCGAGCAAGCCTGCTTTGTGATGTACGCAGGCGATAAGCTTGTCAAAGATGTTCGTCTGCTAATACCTGAGGTTGTAGATGCAAATACTCAGGTGGCTTATGTTGACACCGACCGTTATAACTCGCTCGGTGAAGCATGTTTTCCTGATTTCAAACCCGATTGGAACCCTGATTTACAGTTAACCACTGGGTATATTCATTCTGGGATATGGGTAGACTCATTAAGTCGCCTATTTAAGGCTTGGGGCGAGGTGTTTAGCGGAAAATCTCATGAGATATCTTATTTCGATGTGAGTGTTTTTTTATGCTATAGCTATTTTTATTCTGCCGATAAACATATTCAGCATATCCCATTGGTGTTGTTATCACGTCCTGACGATACACCGTGTTTTAGCCAAGCCGCCGCTTTGGTTACTGATTTATACCAACCGTTTGCCGATTTATTACCTGCAACAAACCCTGCTTTACGCTTACGTTGGCATGCTGACGATTCACCTCTTGTGTCTATTATTATTCCTACTCGTAATGGTTTGGCTTTAGTTAAAGCGTGTATTGAGTCGATATTAAATAAAACCACCTACGCGAATTATGAAATTTTGTTGATAAACAATAGCTCTGATGATGCTGAGTGTTTACAATATTTCGCTGAGCTTGATTTACACCCTAAAATTAGGGTGATTAATTATGACAAAGTGTTCAATTATTCAGCCATTAACAACTTTGCTGCTAAGCACGCAAAAGGTGATATTTTAGCCTTGGTGAATAATGATATAGAAGTGATTTCTGCTGATTGGTTACGCGACATGTTGTGCCAAGTATTACGACCAGATATTGGCTGTGTAGGCGCTAAGTTGCTTTTTTCTGATGATCGCATTCAACATGCTGGCGTGGTGATGGGCTATGGTGGTGGTGCAGGGCATGCGCATAAATATTTCCCTGCGGATCATAATGGTTATATGAATCGTCTAGTGGCAAGCCACAATTACAGTGCGGTCACTGCGGCTTGTTTATTGGTTAAAACCGCTGATTTTTGGGCTGTTGATGGCTTAAATGAACAAGATTTGTCTATTGCCTTCAATGATGTTGACCTATGCTTAAAGGTGATGTCATTAGGGCGACGTAATTTATACTGTGCAGAGGCTGTTTTGTATCATCATGAGTCTGTTTCTCGTGGCCATGAAGATACCCCAGAGAAAGTATTACGTTTTAAAAATGAGTTAACGTATTTACAGACACACTGGCAACAGGTGATAGCAGCTGACCCTGCTTATAATCCTAACTTGACCCTGAGACGTGAGAACTTTGCGATTAAAGACTTTAGCGATGAATACGCTAAGGTTGAAGTAAAGTCGAAATAACACTAATGATGTGAGTTAGTGTGAGAAATTTGTTACTATTACTCGATTAGCTTGTCTATTGATGACTAGTTTTTTTTGGTTGTTTTTTTAATACCGAGACATCATGAGTTTAAACCTAGCGTCAAAAAGTCAGTTTATTCTGCAATCATCTTCACCATTACCATCCACTGTTTCTAGTGTTTGCGGCATGTCTGTTTACATGAATGATCGCTTAGAGTGGGTCACACAGGCTGTAGACAGTGTGTTGAATCAAACCCTATCCCCGTCTCTTTTTGTGGTCGTTCTAGATGGCAACGTGAGTGAAGAAATCTCACTTTATTTATCTAAAAAAGAAAAACAACACCCTAATATGATTTTGGTACACGGTTTAGTTAACCGTGGTTTAAGTGTATGCATGAATTATATCATTGAGATGACACTGCCATTAAAACCTAAGTATTTTTTTAGAATGGATGCTGATGACATTTGTGTTCCTCATCGATTTGAAAAGCAGATAACCTTGTTGGAAAAGCATCCCGATGTTGATATTTTAGGTTCAGCTTTATGGGAGATTGATGAGACTGGAAATCGTGTCGGTATTCGCCGATTGCCCTTAACTCACTCTAAATTATTAAAGTCATTTAGCCGTCGCTGTCCGATAAACCACCCTACAGTCGCTATTCGTTTTTCTGTGTTTGAACGTGGTCATCGCTACATGGCGGAAATGCTCAATACCCAAGATTACTTTTTGTGGATAGCACTAGCCAAAGATGGTTGTAAGTTTGCTAATGTGCGTGAACCTTTGCTCCATTTTAGGCGCATTAATGGTTTTTATAAGCGCCGAGGCCGCGGAAAATCTGTTAATGAGTTTAAAGCGCGTTTACTGGCTATGGAGTCTTTATCACAGCGGTCATTGCAGAATTATTGTTATGCATTAATGGTGTTAACGCTGCGTATGATGCCTGCTTGGGGGATAAAGTTTGCGTATAAGTGCGATCGTTTTTTACTTAATTTAAAGAGACATCATTAGCCATGATCGGCGCCATTCTTGTTGTTTACAATCCAGACTTAGCGTTAACAGAGCGTTTGTTAACCCGTCTGTATGGGCAAACCGAAGAGGTTATTATTATTGATAATAGCCCGAAACCGCATAATTTTAAAAAAGTGATTGAACATTACACTTATCTGCATTTTCCTGAAAACATCGGTATTGCAGCAGCGCATAATGCCGGAATTGTTCATTTACTTAAGCTTGGTTGTGAGTACGCGATATTGCTTGATCAAGACAGTTTGATACCGAGTGATATGGTGTTTAATCTAAGTAGTTTGCTTAAAGCTTCTAAAGCGATGAAACAAGAGATTGTGGCCATTGGCCCAAGGATTCACTGCTCTTTTTCTGATAAAAGTGTGCGCTCTTTAGTGCAGCGTGAAGTGTTTGATTATGAACAATTGGTTGGCGTTACCCAGATTATCGCTTCTGGAATGATGATTGATTTAAGCGCAATTGATGAAGTGGGTTTAAAAGACGAGTCATTGTTTATTGATGGCGTTGATCACGAATGGTGTTGGCGAGCCCGAAGTATGAACTTGTCGATAGCACGTGCTAAGCAGGTTGAAATGATTCACCGTTTAGGTGACTCAAGGAGTAAGTTTATTGGGGTAACCTATAAGGTAGGCGCACCAATAAGACTTTATTATCAATTTAGAAATATTTTGTTGTTGAGTCGTCGCCCTTATGTGCCGACATATTGGAAAGTACGTTGTTTGTTTTTTATGCCGATTAGGTTCTTTTTAAATAGCGTAATGCAAACCAATAAGCGTAAACGTTTTACGTACATGGTTAGAGGGATTTGGGACGGAATTTTAGGCCGCTCAGGTGCATATAACAAACATTGGCATCATTGATACGTTTTTGGACTAATTAAGTTGAAAATGATGTCTTTGGTGCATTAGTTTTTCTGTTTTTATCAGGAAAAACTCCTGCGTATATGGTAGATTATCGCCATAAATGCGTTAAAAATGAGATTTACGTCAGTTATTCGTTTTGTATAAATACGATTTGAACCTGCATATATGCTTGTTCAACATGGATATTGATTAATTTAGGATTTGAATAAACACATGAATGAAGAAAGATTGACCCATTTAAAAGCACTAGAAGCCGAATCTATTCATATTATGCGAGAGGTCGCTGCAGAATTTGATAATCCAGTGATGCTGTATTCAGTGGGTAAGGATTCTTCAGTGTTGTTGCACCTTGCGCGTAAAGCTTTTTACCCTGGTAAAATTCCGTTTCCGTTGATGCATGTGGATACAAACTGGAAGTTTAAAGAAATGATCCAGTTTAGAGATCAAATGGCTAAAAAGTATGGCTTTGATTTGATTGTGCATAAAAATCCACGTGGTTTAGAGATGGGCATTAGCCCATTTGTACACGGCAGTGCTAAGCATACTGACATCATGAAGACTGAAGGTTTAAAGCAAGCACTGGATATGCATGGTTTTGATGCTGCATTTGGTGGTGCTCGTCGTGATGAAGAGAAGTCTCGTGCTAAAGAGCGTGTATATTCATTCCGTGATAGCAAGCATCGTTGGGACCCTAAAAATCAACGCCCAGAATTATGGAACATCTATAACGGTAAAGTTGATAAGGGTGAGAGTATTCGTGTGTTCCCATTATCAAACTGGACTGAGTTGGATATTTGGCAATATATCTACCTAGAAGGGATTGAGATTCCTGAGTTATATTTTGCTAAAGAGCGTCCTGTTGTTGAGCGTGATGGTACATTAATCATGGTTGATGATGAGCGTATGGAGCTTAACGAAGGCGAAGTTGCTGAAAATAAAATGGTTCGCTTTAGAACATTAGGTTGCTACCCATTAACAGGTGCTGTTGAATCTGTTGCGCAAACCTTGCCAGAAATTATTCAAGAAATGTTGTTGTGTACGACATCTGAGCGTCAAGGTCGCGTCATCGATAATGACTCTGCTGGCTCAATGGAAAAGAAAAAAATGGAAGGTTACTTCTAATTTTTATTGGCGTAATTTTTATTGTTTGTTGCTTACGTCAGCAAACAAAACATTTTTATGACCCAGTAAAAACTGGGAGTATGCAAGATTAAGGATATACAGATGTCTACAAGTACAGCTCTAATTGCTTCGGATATTGAAGCTTATTTAAAAGTTCATGAAAACAAAGATATGCTGCGCATTTTAACCTGCGGCAGTGTTGATGATGGTAAATCTACCTTGATTGGTCGCTTGTTGTTTGACAGCAAAATGATTTTTGAAGATCAGATGGCTGCAATTGAGAAAGACTCTAAACGCTTTAATACAACAGACGAAGCCTTTGACTTAGCTTTATTGGTTGATGGCTTACAGTCTGAGCGTGAGCAAGGTATTACTATTGACGTAGCGTATCGTTACTTTGCCACTGAGCAACGTAAATTTATTATTGCTGATACTCCAGGCCATGAGCAATATACTCGTAACATGGCTACAGGTGCTTCAACTTGTGATTTAGCGATTATTTTGATTGACGCTCGCCATGGCGTACAGGTTCAAACCCGTCGTCATAGTTACATTTGTTCTTTATTGGGCATTAAGCATGTTGTTGTCGCAATCAATAAAATGGATGCGGTAGATTACGAACAGTCGGTATATCAAAACATTAAAAAAGATTACCGCGAGTTTGCTGAAGATTTGTCTTTTGAAGATGTCCGTTTTGTACCGATTTCTGCTCTACGTGGTGATAATGTTGTTAATGAGAGCGAAAAGATGCCTTGGTATCCTGGCTCTACATTAATGAAACTATTAAACACCGTATCTGTTACCCGTGCTAAAAGCGATGCATTTAGACTACAGGTGCAATACGTAAACCGTCCAAACCTAGATTTTCGTGGCTTTTGCGGCACGATTGGTGCTGGTGATATTCGTGTGGGCGATACGGTTGCTTCATTACCGTCAGGCAAAGAAAGCAAAGTTAAATCGATTGTCACTTTCGATGGCGATATCGAAAAAGCCAGCGCAGGTATGGCCATTACTCTGACATTAGAAGATGAAATTGATGTGAGCCGCGGTGACATGCTGGTGCGTCCTCATCAAAAGCCACATTCTTCTAGTCATTTTGAAGCCGACGTTGTGTGGATGACCGAAGAGGCACTACACGTTGACCGTGAATATGCGATTAAAGTGGGTAGCAAATCAGTATTTGGCCATGTTGAAACGGTTAATTATAAAGTTGATGTGAATACACTTGAGCAGCAAGAAGCCTCACAGCTTAACTTAAACGAAATTGGTAATTGCCATTTTGCGCTTACCGCTGCAGTGCAGTTTGATGAGTATGATGTGAATCGCAATACTGGCGCATTTATTATTATTGATCGCTTAACCAATGTTACAGTGGGTGCGGGCATGATACGTAAGCCATTAGATGCTAAGTCTAGCAAGTCTGATAGCCAATATTCTGCTTTTGAAGTTGAATTTAATGCGCTGGTACGTAAGCATTATCCTCACTGGGATGCCAAAGTTATTCGTTAATTAACGAGTGTTTTGTCGCCAAAATATCGGGCTGTAAGGAAACTTACAGCCTGTTTTTTACGAGTTAATTTTTTAGCTATGGATGGTGATATATTTCATGTCATTAGATGCTTATCTAACATTACTGATTTTTGCATTAACCGTTATCGGGTTAATTGTATTGCAAAGTCGTCCTGTTGCTGTATTTGGCGGTACACTGATTGCGTTAATCGGCTGTAATTTGGTGACAAAAACGCAATTGTTGACCAGTATTGCAAACCCTGGGCTGGTGACGTTAATCTTGTTGGTGTTGTGCTCCCTAGCGTTAGAAAAAACCCGCTTACTCCGTATCATTGCCTCGAAAATTATTGTCAATAATTACCATTCAACTTGGTTGAGGTTGTTTGGTATCACTACACTGTTTTCGTCTATTTTGAATAACACGGCTGTTGTAGCAACGTTATTATCTCCGATTAGAAATAACCCCCATCACTTTGCGAGCAGGTTATTACTTCCCTTATCTTACGCTTCTATCCTTGGTGGCACATTGACATTAATTGGTACCTCGACCAATTTAATCGTTAACTCTATGTATATTGAGGCTTCTGGGCGTTCGTTATCTTTTTTCTCTTTTACTGCTGTTGGTGCTGTTTTAGTGCTCACATGCGGTGTTGTGATGTTTTTTTGCACTCGATTTCTGCCTGATATCGCCCAAGAAAAAGCGAGTTCAGCAGGGTATTTTATTGATGCCAAAGTACTTGAGGGGTCAGAGTTAGTTGGTCGCTCCGTTGAAGTAAATGGTTTAAGGCATTTAGAATCATTATTTTTAGTTGAAGTTGTGCGCCAGGGGCGCTTAATTAGCCCTGTTGCGCCAACAGAAGTGATTCAAGTAAATGATCGACTTATTTTTTGTGGTGAAGTGACTAAGCTTTTACAACTTGGGCAATTTTCTGGTTTAGAAATTTTTGCTGAAAAAAATGGCTCGTTAGACAGTAACTTGACTGAAGTCGTGGTTAGACAAGAAAGTATTATTACAGGACAAACCTTAAAAAATATTGGCTTTAGGGCATTGTTTGATGCCGCAGTCGTTGCGATACGTCGCGATGGTGAGCAGGTGTCAGGTAAGTTAGGTGAAGTGATTATTCGCGCAGGTGACTTTTTGGTATTAGCGGTTGGTGAAGACTACCGTACCCGGACCAATATCAGCAAAAACTTTCTTGTGTTATCTGGCGTAGAGCCTGAAAGCCGAATTAATGGTTGGCGAGCCTGGTTATCGATAGGTGGCTTTATTTCTATCATAGGTTTAGCTGCTATCGGTGCTGTAGATTTATTAGAAGGATTGGTGTTATTACTTGGAAGCTTATTGTTTACTAAATGCTTAACCGCCAATGAATTACTACGACGTTTTCCTATTGATATATGGTTAGTGGTTTCATCGGCTATTTTGTTGTCCAATGCATTAGTTAACTCTGGTGTTGTAGAGCTATTGGGTGAGGGAATTAAGCAATTTAATGACCTTAGTTACGTGTTTATGGCGCTTGTTTTAGTCTATGTCGTCACCTGGCTGATGACTGAACTTGTTACCAATAATGCCGCAGCAGCGTTAATGTTCCCTATTGGTTATAGTGTGGCATTAGGTTTTGGTGTAGATGTTTTGCCCTTTGTGATGACAGTTGCCTTTGCTGCAAGTGGCAGTTTTATTAGCCCCTATGGTTATCAAACTAACTTAATGGTGTTTAACGCAGGTAATTATCGTTTAGCTGATTTTGTTAAAGTTGGTTTACCTGTCAGTCTTGTTTATGGGGCGGTGGTGTTGTTTATGGTACCCATCGTATTTCCGTTTTAATGTTTAAGAAAGTACTAAAGTTATGACAGTACTAAAGGATTTTAAATGTCAGATGTGCCTTATAAAAATGTAGATGTAGCGGGTGATAAATCATCCGATGTTGTTTGGCATCAAGCCAGTGTCACTACCGAGCAACGAGTCAGTGCTAATGGTCATAAACCAGTGGTACTTTGGTATACCGGATTAAGTGGTTCAGGCAAATCTACCGTGGCGAATGCGGTTGATAAAATGTTGTTTGATTTAGGCTGTAAAACCTATGTACTGGATGGTGATAATGTTCGTCATGGGTTAAATGGTGATTTGAGCTTTACTGATAATGACCGAGTAGAAAATATCCGCCGTATAGGTGAAGTCTCTAAATTGTTTGTTGATGCCGGTCTTATTGTCTCGACTGCATTTATTTCCCCTTTTTTAGCCGACAGGCAAATGGTGAGAGATTTATTACCTGAGGGAGCATTTGTTGAAGTCTTTATTGATACTCCTATCGATGTTTGCGAAAGCAGAGATCCTAAAGGACTTTATAAGAAGGCGCGTGCTGGCGAGATAAAAAACTTTACTGGTATCGATTCTACTTATGATGCTCCGGTGTCACCTGAAGTGCATGTGCAAACTGCATTGGGCTCTATTGAGAGCTGTGCATCACAGGTTGTAGAGTATCTTATTAAAAAAGGTTTTATCGCCCGCTAACTTAGCGATATATGTACTTGTTATTTAGGTTTTTATTATGAATTACGATGTGTTTAATGGTGATGCAGATGGCATTATTTCGCTCTTACAACTCCGTTTAGCTCAGCCCGCTAACAATAAACTCATTACTGGGGTTAAGCGCGATATCGAACTTTTGAAAACAGTACCAGTGAATGATACCGATGAAGTGGTGGTATTGGATATTTCAATGGAGAAGAACATTAACGCACTAGTTGAGTTGCTGGATTCTGGCGTAAAGGTTTTTTATGCTGATCATCATCGTAGTGGTGATATCCCTAATGCAGCTAACCTTAATGCGCTAATTGATTTAGACCCTAATGTTTGTACAGGCTTACTGGTTGATAAATGGCTTGAGGGTCAGTTTCATTTGTGGGCGATAACGGCAGCTTATGGTGATAACTTATTTGCCAAAGCTGACTTACTCAGTAAAGAGGCTGGGTTGGCTGAAGAGCAATCTGAACAGTTAAAGCAACTGGGCATTTTGATCAATTATAATGGCTATGGATCAAGTGTGGAAGATTTACACTTTCATCCTGCAGAGTTGTTTAAATTACTACTAAATTATCCTTCCCCTTTTGATTTGTTTGCTGACAAGAGTTCTCCATATTGGGTGTTGCATGATGCTTACGAAGCCGATATGGCTAATGCATTAGCGATTGCACCTCGTTACAAAGGTGAGCAGTTTGCCTTGTTTGAATTACCAGACTTGCCTTGGGCAAGGCGTGTTAGCGGTGTGTACGGTAACCATTTAGCTAACCAAACACCTGGTCTAGCTAATGGTGTGTTAACATTAAATGCTGACAATACATATACTGTTTCTTTAAGGGCACCATTAAATAATAAGCAAGGTGCGGGCGATATTTGCAGCCAATTTGCAACAGGCGGTGGACGAGCTGCTGCTGCTGGGATTAATGCATTAGCAAAGGATGATGTTAATCAGTTTATATCGGTCACTGAGCGTTATTATTCTGGGCAAATAACTTAGATGTTGAATCATTTTATTGACGATATAGCGCATAGCGTAACCAAACATTTAGCTGTTGATGGTAAGTTTAATTCAACAGATGATGCATTTGATTATTGCTGTGAGCTATTGATGTGTGCAGAAGATTACCAATTCCCGGTGTTAAACCCGAATATCTCACGTAGAGAGTTTTTAGGGTGGAGCGTCTATTGGGATGTTGAAGTGTTACCGCACTCTATTTCTATATCTCTCATTGATGCTAAGACCGGTGACATCATTAGTCGCTCATATCGTTTATAAGCGCTGATGAAACAGTTTTTAAGTGAGTTTGTATGAAGTTTTTAGTCACCGGAGCTGCGGGTTTTATTGGTTCTGGAGTATGCAAAGCCCTATGTTTAGCTGGGCATGATGTTGTTGGTGTTGATAACCTTAATGAATATTATGATGTTGGCTTAAAGCATGCCAGATTGGCTAATATTGGTCATGATTTATCATTTTCATTTGTCACACTCGATTTATCAGATAGCGTTAAACTCAATGGATTATTTTCAGCCCACGGATTTGATCGTGTTATCCACCTAGCTGCACAAGCAGGGGTAAGGTATTCACATGAACAACCTATGGTGTTTGCGGAAAGTAATTTAGTGGGTCATTTAGCCATATTAGAGGCTTGCCGTCATCATAAAATAGAACACCTTGTTTATGCTTCATCGAGTTCGGTTTATGGGCTAAATGATAATATTCCCTTTACCACACAACAAAATGTAGACCATCCGATTTCACTTTATGCTGCAACAAAAAAAGCTAACGAACTCATGAGTCATAGCTATTCTCATTTATATGGTTTGCCAACAACGGGATTACGGTTTTTTACTGTGTATGGCCCATGGGGGCGCCCAGATATGGCTTTATTTAAGTTTACTAAAGCGATTTTTAACGGTGAACCTATTGATATCTTTAATTACGGTGATTTAAGTAGAGATTTTACTTTTATAGATGATATTGTTGAAGGCGTTATTCGCGTACAAGATAAAATACCTCAAGCAAATGATAGCTGGAGTATGAGTGATGATTCTTTGTCTCAAAGCAATGCTCCTTACCGAATTTATAACCTTGGTAATGGAAAACCGGTAAAGTTATTGGATTTTGTTGAGGCACTTGAGGATGTTATTGGCATTAAAGCGGTTAAAAATATGTTGCCATTACAGTCTGGCGATGTTCATGCCACTTGGGCAGACTCAAGTGAGTTATTTGATTTAATTGATTATAGGCCTTCAACAGATATTCGAGAGGGAATAGTAAAATTTGTGAGTTGGTATAAAGAGTATTATAACATTTAAAAGGAGTTGAGATGAAAGTTGTTATCCCTGTTGCGGGTTTAGGTACACGCATGTTGCCTGCGACTAAGGCAATCCCGAAAGAGATGTTACCAATTGTTGATAAACCATTGATTCAATACATTGTGAATGAATGTGTTGCTGCTGGTGTAAAACAGATTGTATTAGTTACTCATGCCAGTAAAAATGCCATTGAAAACCATTTCGATAAGTCTTATGAACTCGAGTCAACGTTAGAAAAACGTGTAAAACGCCAGTTGCTTGAAGAAGTTCAGGCCATTTGCCCGAAAGATGTAACTATCATGCATGTGCGTCAAGGTGAAGCAAAAGGCTTAGGGCATGCTGTATTATGCGCATATCCTTGTATTGGCAATAACCCTTTTGCAGTAGTGTTACCTGACGTGATTTTAGATGAGTACACTGCCGATCAAAAAAATGAAAACTTAGCGTCTATGATTGCTCGTTATAAAGCGACTTTTGCAAGTCAAATCATGGTTGCTCCAGTCCCCGACGATCAAGTTAATAAATACGGTATTGCTGATTGTAATGGCGTGGAGATTGCGCCTGGTGATTCAGCTAAAATCAGTGCCATGGTTGAAAAGCCTGCCGTAGGCGAAGCCCCATCAAACTTAGCGGTTGTGGGTCGTTATGTGTTATCAGAAAAGATTTGGCGATTATTAGCCAAAACACCAGCTGGTGCAGGGGATGAGATTCAATTAACCGATGCGATTGATATGCTCATTGAGCAAGATACTGTTGAGGCGTTTAATATGACCGGTAAGTCGCATGATTGCGGCGATAAAGTGGGTTATATGGCTGCTTTTGTCGAGTATGGCTTGCGTGACCCTAAGTTAGGCAAAGAGTTTAAAGAACGTATTAAGAGCATGTTTTAACTTTACTGCTTAGTTGTTCTTCTAAAAAGCCAATTTACTTTGTAAGTTGGCTTTTTTATTTGGTTTTTCCATCATTTTCACACGGCTTGATTATTTAACCTGAACTCGGGTTATTTAATCATTTGGTGCAAAGTTTGGGCTCCTTAAGTTCAATGTCAATTCACCAACAAGTTTAGTGACTAAACTTTGAACTCCATGTTGTTTTTAATACACTTTTACGTGACGCAGCTAACAATTCGATAAATTATTATCAAATTGAACGCACGATACAAAAAATATTTATACAATCTTTTAAAGTATGATTGCCTATATAAGTTGTTGTCTGTATAAATAATGATACTAAGTTATTGCGATAACTAATTTGAATATCGTAGAACAGAAGATTGCATGGGCAAGTCTAATCATCACATCATAGACGAGCCTTACATAAAAGGTTTTGGCCTACAGTAACGTCAAGATCTTTGGAAAGGCTCAGTTTGAGTGATGATTTGTTGTAACAGGTTTTTGCCTGACAAGTCATAGGGAAAGCAGTTAGAAATGAATGGAATCATGATGACGCTCTCGAGCGCCGAAAAAGATCTACTTGGTCGCACTTTCCAATGGAAGTGGAATATTGATGAAAAACTCTTTTATAGCGAACCGCTGTTAAAGATCATTTTTGGCCCAGAAAATTCAGGTTCAGTGAGATTCAGGTTACTGGTCGATTTATTAGACGCAAACCAGGCAACGTATTTCAAAAAAAATATTGAAACCAGCATATCTTCTCAAGATGTAGTCACAAGCCATTTAGTCTTTACCATCGCTAACGTTAGGTACCTTGTTGAAGTCACCATTTATTCGAGCAATTTAAAGCTTGTTGCGGGGAGTATGCTGTTTAAGCGCTTATTACCCTCTAAACAAAAAGAGGCTTCGATTTTAAAGAAGCTTTTTTATCAATCTTCACGATTACTGTTTGTTTGTGATGATAACAACCAAATATTGATGATTAATCAAATGCTCGTTGAGTACCTTGGTTATGAAGAATACGAGGTTGTTGGTCAAAAAATTAGCGCTTTTATTCATGATAAAAACAATGTTTTTCAGGAGTACTTTTTCAATTGTGAAGCCAATGGCACCTGGGATGGAGAGCTATTTTTTCATCATAAAGATGGTTCTTTTGTGGCCTTTAAAGCCAATATATTGCATTACTCAGGATCTAATAAAAGTACGCAGTTAAATATTTTTCAGCTGAGTAAGCTTGATTTTATATTTTCAGATATCGTTGAATATTCTCAACAAAAGCCTAATTGGGATTGGAATAATAAAGTCGACTTTTTTGATGAATTAAACGACATGCGAGCGCTACGTAGTAATCAAGAAAGCTTGGTTGTTTTTGTGATTGACACTTATTTTCATTCATCAAAAAACTCTATCTCTCCTCGATGGTTACTTGGCCAATCTCTTCCTAAGCTTAAAGGTTTTCAGCATATCGTTAAATTAGGTTTGTTAAACGATGAGCAAATTTGTGGCGCGTTTATTTCTTCAAAATTGGTTAAGACGATTCACAGTGATTTGGCGGAAATTTTCGACTTATTGCTGGAAGAAAATCAGTTACAGTTAGAGCATAAAATTCGATGCAACATTGGCGTGTCGATTGATGGTGTTGATGCGCAAAGTAATGAGCAACTATTGTCTAATACACTACAGGCGCTAACCACATCTTCTGTTGGTTTTAGCTATGTTAATGAGCATAAGGTTAAGTATTTTAATCCCAAAATCAACATCATTAATAACCGTAAATTAAAGTTAGAATCGGCCTTAAAAAGTTGTTTGGAACATGAGCAGATTTATGTGGTTTACCAGCCGATTATTAATTTAAAAACATTAAAAATAGATAAGGTTGAAGCGCTGGCACGCTTTAATATCAACACGACGGTTCATCATAGTATCCAGGAGCTGATTGATCTGGCTGAGGAAAATGACTGGATTAATATCATTGATAAAAAAGTGCTGCTCACTGCAATAAGCGAGCTACCGGCTTTGGCTACTATGTTAGGCAATGAAAATTTAGGTTTATCCATTAATCGTTCAATGATTAACAGTTCTAAAAACCGCTTTACCCTGGATGATACGGTAACGTTAATTAACTCGACAGGTATTGACCCTAGACGGATCACCATTGAGTTAACTGAATCGGCTGTGTGTAACGATAACCAAAGCATTCTGGATGATATTAAACATATTACTGACAACGATATCGTGCTGGCTATTGATGATTTTGGCTCTGGTTATACTTCGTTTACGGACTTATCTGTACTGCCTCTTAATTTAATCAAAATCAATAAGTTCATCACTGATGACATCGTAAAAGATAAGCAAAAGCGCCTAATGGTGAAAATGTTTACTCAATTTATTCACTCAATGGGTGGCGAAATTGTGATTGAAGGGGTTGAAGGTAAGGAAGTTCTTAAGGCGTTAGTTGAGATGGGGGTTAATTATGTGCAAGGCTATATTTTTAGTAAGCCGCTTTCGTTAATGGAGCACAGCAATACCGTTAATGATATTAACGTCATCATAGACAAACTTCAGCTTAAGCTGCTTGTCAGCGACATGAAAAAAATACCGACGGTAACCGATTTTTTAATGCCTGCACCACCACATGTTGAGCCTGATGATAGGATCGAGATGTTCATTGATATGTTTGAAAGCAGCGATATGATCATGGTGCTGAGTAACACTAAATGTGTTGGGTATATTTCACAGAATGATGTCAATGCTGCGATTAGCCCCTATGTGAACACCAACGCTGAAACAAAACACGATAGATTAACAATGACCAAGCGGGCTCATCAAATCTCTATCCCGGTAGAGTACACTTGCTATACCGACTATTCTGTAGAGTCATTATTAAAGCATTTTTGCTTATATCCTCAATCAGTCATGGTAGTTACCGGTAAAACAGGAATATTTTTAGGGGCAATTACCATCGAGCAAGTGAAAGGGCATTTATTTAAGATGATCCAACAATGATTCATGGTTACCATTCATTGAGGTCAATATTCGATGTTGCGAAAGTGACTTCGGCATGTTGCGATGGTGAGCAGAGTTTACTGTGAACGCTGCTTTTTATCGCGCGAGGCGAACTACCATTAGGATAAATTCAGTTTACGTTGGTACGTTCTAAGGGTATTCGCTTAAGTTAATGGTTACCGCTGCTTCTGGTAAAGATGCCTGTTAAATCTGATAGCAGTAATACTAAGCTTGTAACATGACTTTTATCTGGTTTAGTTGTGATCTGTTCTGAGTGCTATTGTCTTTAGGCTACATCATTAAACCCAGATGCCACTCGATCGCCCAATGCGTTCAGCAGTTCTACTTCACCTTTAAATACCGCGACGATAATTTTATCTTCTTTGTATTCCATAGGAATAATCACTCGGCCGCTCACGCCTACTTCAAGATCGTATAACACTTCGGCTAAAGGCTTAATGGCAAGTTCTGCAGGGTAGTAAAGTACTGTGATTGTTTGTGTTGTCATAATGGTATCCATACAGTGTCTGAGGGCCCAGACAGTCCTAAATAGCGTTTAAATTGAGTGTTGTTATCATGGTTTAACGTCCTGAATATGGGAACGTTAACAGTACAGTATACGCAACGGATTAATTGAGCCGGATCATAGTCGTTTAGGCACATGCAGTAAAGCGCAATAGATCTTACATACGTCAATAGGGTTAATGTCCTTAAAAATAAAGAATTAATACGTTATCTGTCCTAGTATTGACACTATGCTATTTTACTTCATCGGGTCATTATCCGCTGACTCATCTGCTCATGAATCATTGGTAATAGCGTTATGGCTACATTATTGAGAACGAGCAAAATGCAACATTTACGCGGTGACGCTTCTGCAGTGATTAAAAGTGGATGAAAAATATTTATATTAAGGTATGGTTAATGTTATATTTTTACGCGAGTAAAATAAAAAGCTATTGAAACAAAAGGATTTATCTTGGCAGAATACTATTATTTTTTCAATTTAACGTGCGGTTAGGTAGTTACACAGATACGGTCACCATTTTTTGGAAACAGTTAGATGAAAATAAAGAATAAAGCCAATGTCATTTTATTGGTTGATGATGAACCAGCCAATATCAGGTTGCTCAATAATGCCGTTTCAGCTCTAGGCAAAACGTATTTTGCCAGCAATGGAGAAGAAGCCATCAAGATGGCTCATCAAGTTAAGCCTGATCTGATTTTACTTGATATTCAAATGCCTGGCATGAATGGTTATGAAGTGTGTGATGCAATAATGAAAGATAGCGGGTTGAAAGATGCCGCGATCATTTTCGTCACCGCTCATGGTGATACAGAGCATGAATTAAAAGCACTCCAATATGGTGGTGTCGATTTTCTGCAAAAACCACTCAATCCACTTATTATTGAAGCGAGAGCTAAAACTCACCTCGAACTGAAAAATAGGCAACATCAACTTAATCTTACCCGCGGCACACTGGACAATATTATTCATCATCTACCTGTGTTTGTGGCTTATTGGGATGACGAATTAAACAACGTATTTAGCAATGATATTAAAGGCAACTGGTTTGGGATCGCTGCTAAAGCCATGCTTGGTCAGCAACTTAAAGATGTGATTAATCAGAATAATATTCTCGATACAACAGCGATAAGTGTGTTATCAACGGCGATTGACCAAGTGATGTTAGGTAAAACCATGGGGTTTGATCTTACATTCAATGCATCTTCCAGTGAGGTTGTTTTCGTTTCTGTCTCTTTAGTGCCAACGCTATTGGAAGGCAAATTTAATGGCTTTGTAATGCTACTCAATGACATTACCCCAATGAAGGTATTACAGAATGACTTACATCAAGATAAAGAGTTACTAAAAGTCACACTTAACTCTATTGGTGACGCCGTTATCACCACGGATGTCAATGGTATTGTTAATTTTATGAACCCGATAGCGTCATCTTTAACCGGCTGGCGTGTTGAGGATGCGGTTGATAAACCCATTGAACAGATTATGCCATTAACTGATTCCAGTGGGCATTTTCCAATGGTTAACCCAATATATATCGCCATCAAAGAATGCCGAATAGTGGGCATGGCTTTTAATACGTTATTGCATACACGACAACAGAAAAAGCTTGAAGTAGAAGATTCTGCAGCCCCCATTTTAGACCAATACGGCCAAACGCAAGGGGCGATTATTGTTTTTCATGATGTGAGTGAAACCAGGGCAATGGCCTTGAAAATGTCTCATTTAGCAAATCATGACTCTCTGACCAACTTACCTAATCGAATGTTACTGCAAGATCGAGCTGAACGCGCTATCAATACAGCGGACAGAAACAATGAAAAAGTCGCTATGCTAATGATAGATATCGATAACTTTAAGAGTGTAAACGATTCAGTAGGGCATAAAGCGGGAGATATCTTACTAAAAAAAGTCGCTAACCGTTTACTTGATAACTCAAGAACTGTCGATACAGTGAGCCGTCAGGGAGGAGATGAGTTTATCATTTTACAGCCTGAAATTACTAAACTCGATCAAGTCGCGAGCTGTGCACAACGTATATTGGCGCTTTTTACCGAGCCTTTTTATGTCAATGAAAAACGTTTTGATTTGTCTTGTAGTATTGGCTTAGCTGTTTATCCCGATGACTCAATGAGCATTGATATGTTGCACAAACATTCAGACTTAGCCATGTACCGTGCTAAAGAGCTAGGTCGTGGGCGATGGCATTTTTATGCGGATGAAATAGGGTCAAGTGTTTTAGCAAGGCACAAGCTTGAGCAATACTTACGCCATGCAGTACAAGAGCAGCTTTTTGAGGTTTATTATCAAGCTAAAACTGATATCAGAAATAATAAGCTTGTTGGTATGGAAGCATTGTTAAGACTAAAGTCAGCCGATGGTCTGTTTATTTCGCCTGCTGAATTTATTCCACTTGCAGAAGAGTGTGGCCAGATAGTGCCCATAGGCAATTTTGTCATGCGAAAAGCATGTGAAGATGCTATTAGCTGGCAACAAATGGGCCTTAAACGCCGAGTGAGCATTAACATTTCGCCTATACAATTTGCCCAAGATGATTTTTATGACACGGTATATAAACTGGTTGAAGAGTTATCAATAGATACCGGTTTAATTGAATTTGAGATCACCGAAGGGGTTCTCGCGCGAGATATTGAGCGTACGCGAGATGTGCTTGAAGCGTTACAAAAGCTCGGGATAAAAATCTCAATAGATGACTTTGGCACGGGTTACTCGAGTTTGCTTTATCTCAAACGTTTTCCAATCGATATTCTCAAAATTGATAAAAGCTTTATTGATGACATGCTCAATGATGAAAGTGATGAAGCGATTGTTGACACGATTATCAGCCTGGCCAACTCGTTAAAAATGCAGTTAGTTGCAGAGGGCGTTGAAACCATCGAGCAAGTTAATGCACTGTCAGCTAAAGGGTGTTTTGTTATGCAGGGCTACTATTATTGTAAGCCTATGCCGTATCAGCAAATGTGTGATTATTTACAACAGAATGCTTAAGGTTATCAAGCTGTAATCATAAGTTAATATCAGCCGGCGACAGTATCAGCCACTATTGGGAGAACTTGTTTTTGAATGTGAAAAAAACATTAGCGGCTGTTATGTCACCACAGTTTCGAATTTTTTTGGTTATTTGGCTTATCGGATGTGTATTAACAGGTGGCGCTTATTTTATTACCGACAGCTATTATAAAAAGATATTAATTGAGCGTACAGAAATACATATTGAGCAAGCCGTTGAGTTAGTTAAAACACGGTTTAAAAAATATGAGTATGGTTTACTCAGTACTCGAAGCTCAATTCTTACTTCTGAAAACGGTGATATTAACCGACAACACTTTGAGCGTTATATTGCATCGTTGGATCTGGCTAAATACTTTACCGGCGCCAGAGGGTTTGGCTTTATCAGGCGGGTTTCGGTAGCGCAGGAAGATGATTTTGTCGCTGCCGCTCGCAGTGATGGCGCTGCTGATTTTAAGGTGCGCACACTCACGCCACATAATAAAGATCGCTTTATTGTGCAATATATTTACCCAGAACTGAGCAACGATGAATCAATAGGCCTAGATATTGCTTCAGAAAGTAACCGAAGATCCGCTGCAGTAGCAGCCTCTATTCGCGGTGAGGCTACACTCAGCGCACCTATCACTCTTGTTCAAGAAGAAGGTAAAGAGCGGCGCGGTTTTTTAATTCTTTTACCTATTTACAGTACCCCTTTTGTAAATAATCAAGTTGAAAAAAGGCTGCAATCGACTATTGGCTGGGCTTATGCCCCGCTTGTCGTTGATGATGTGTTATTTGATCTTGCACCATCATTTTCTGAGATTGACCTTACCATTGCTGATAAAGCCGAAAAAGATTCTTTTTTTGAATCTCTTCATGGCCAAAATCAAATTGATAACAATTCTGAATCAGTTATTTATCGTGAAATTGAGTTCATGGGTAGGAGTTGGGTTATTTCTGCTAAAGCAGTAAAAAATGTTGAAAATGGCCTCTTATCTTATTCGCCGATTTGGTTCCTATTTCTATTTTTGCTGATGACGAGTTTGGCTTATTTTATTTCAGTTATATTGGCGGCAAAATATATAGAAAAACGTCCCGAAACGGAGCAACAAAAGAATGTCTCTCCTAGCGTATTTTTTTCACGCCGAGGGTTTATTAATGCATTTAAAGGCTACTTGTTCATTATGATGAGTATTCTGGCTTTTAGTGGTTATTTGTATGTTGAACAGGAGTTTAATTCAGTCTCGACTTTGTTAGTAGATCATGCGCAGTACAGCAAAGAGCTGATCGACAACCATGAACAAAATTACAGAGAAGGCTTAACTTTTTTAAAGTCTACCCCCATTCTCAAGGCTGTTATAAATGCAGGGCCGATGACGCCGCAATCTCCATTTGAATTAAGCCGTTGGAAAGAGGTTTTAGCTGATATCTTTAAAGCTTATATGCAATCTCAGTCTGAAATATACCAGATCCGGCTCATTAGTGCTGAGGGGCAAGGTAAGGAAATTGTTCGTGTGGAAAGAAAAGGTGGGGAGACCTTTGTTACTCCTGAAGATGATTTGCAAGCTAAAGGGAATAGAGACTATTTTGTCAATACGGTGAATATACAGAACGGTGAAATATATACATCAAGTATCGAGCCAAACATTGAAAACGGAGAAATAGAGCTCCCTATTAAGTTAACTCGTCGTTATTCAACCCCTCTTTTTTATCCTGATGGAACGATTTTTGCCATTATTGTCATTAATGTAGAAGCTAAACCTTTACTGCAAGAGATTAACCATTTACCTAAAGATGGTGAAATAATCTATATTCTTGATGAAGAGCAAAGGTTTATACTCGCAAATCATTCATCAATGGTTCATGATTCTTTTTTTGAGCAAGGCTATTCGTGGGAAGATGCTTTTCAACGAACCGCAAATATTTTTAGCGCATTAAATAATAGTCTTAGTACTTGGGACGGCAACAAGGGATCACTGTTAAGTGCCGAAACAGTTATCTCCCCTAATCAAGGTGATACCACAGGACGATTAATTGTTAGATCCACATTTTTTACGGCAGAAATTTATAAAAGTGCATTGATATTATTGTTAAAACAGATGCTTATATTTCTCGCATTTTCCATTTTAGCGCTCATGCTGTTTTATTATTCTTGGGCCAATAATACTCGTATGATTATTGCTTCCCAGGTTAAAAAAGAGCTCAACGCCCAAAAACAAAAAGATAATATGTTCGAAAGCCTCACCGAGTTATCTCCAGAGGCCATGGTCATTATAGACACAACAGGTGTGATCGTTTTAATTAACTCCCAGGCAGAAAAGCTATTTGGTTATAGCCGTGAACAGTTAGTCGGTGAGAAAATTAATATGTTGGTGCCGGTATCGGTTGCAGGCAAACATGACAGCTATGTGGATGGTTACGTTAACAAACCGCGCACGCGCCCTATGGGAATGGCGAATGATCTCTTTAGCCGCCATGCAGACGGTTCGGAGTTTCCTGTTGAAGTGAGTTTAAGTCCAATTCAGTTGGATGATAAATTACTTATCGCTTCCTCTATCCGCAATATATCTGAACGTAAACAAATTGAAAAAACATTAACAAATGCCATTGAAAAAGCCAAGAGTGCCAGCAAGGCCAAAACAGCATTTTTGGCGAACATGAGCCATGAAATTCGCACGCCACTTAATGCCGTTATCGGATTAACACATCTTCTCAAAGGGAATGATTTAACCACTGAGCAGCTAAGTTTGGTAAGTAATATTCAACTGGCAGGACGTTCACTACTTGGTATTGTTAATGACATCTTAGACTTAAGTAAAATTGAAGCGAATGAGATGAAGGTGGTATTAGAGCCTTGTAATCTGCAGCATTTACTTGATGAAATTTTCAGTGTTTTCTTAAACCAAGCGAATCAAAAGCACATTACACTTAACTTACAAGTTGAATCCGATTTAACGCCTGTGGTGCTTACTGACAAAAAATTATTACAACAGATCATAACTAATTTATTGAGTAACGCTATTAAATTTACCCGTGAAGGCAGCGTGACTTTAAACGTGACGCGTCAGACATCAGACAAGTTATTGCCCAATCAGGAATTAGTGCGTTTTACCATTGAAGATACTGGTATCGGGATTTCTCCTAAGCAGCAAAACAAAATATTCCAACCTTTTAATCAGGCCGATGATGGTATTAATCGTCGTTTTGACGGAACAGGGCTTGGCTTGTCGATTGTGAGCAACTTAAGTGAATTATTAGGTGGCGAAGTCGGCGTCGCGAGTGAGCTGGGTAAAGGCAGTCGATTCTGGTTTGAGGTGCCATTTACCGAAATTAATCAGGATGACGGTTTTATTACTGACTCAATCATTGAAGCACTGAATATATGGGTGCTAGGTGACGCTGAAAAAGATAACTGCATCTTGAAAATTGGTACGTCATTAGGCTGGCGGGTATTTTGTGGCTCAACCGTGGAGCAGTTTAGGCAGGAGTTACAACAACGGTTATACAATCCAAAAACATTGCCAGATGTTGTCGTGATTGATTGGGAACAATATCACCAAGATTGTCTACCGCTACTTGATGAAATATTTAAGCTACCTGATTGGCCACAAGTCCCTGTTATTATCGTGTGCGCGGCTGATCAGCAAAAGATTATTGAACAACTTGATAGCGAGCTAATAAAAGGAATATTGCTTCATCCTGTACAACCCGCGGAGCTCTTTAGTTTGGTCAATAAAGTCCTAATTGACCAAACGGGTGATACCAGCCGCGTACTCGCGTCAACCAAAATGGAAGCGATTAAAGCGAAGTGGTTACCCGGAGTCAACATATTAGTCGTTGATGATAACCAGATGAACCTTGACGTGGTTGAGCAAATATTAACTAATAATGGTGCTTTAGTGACAACGGCCAACAGTGGTGCTAAAGCCATTGATGCGTTAAAAGATGTCAGTAATGATTATGATGTCGTGCTCATGGATGTGCAAATGCCCGAAATGGATGGCTTGGAGACGACCAGCGTTATACGCCAACAATTAAATATTAAGCAGCTGCCTATCATCGCTTTAACTGCGGGTACGCTAACGGATGAAAAAAATCGAGCGCTTAATATCGGAATGAATGCTTTTTTGAGTAAACCTATTGAGCCCGGGCAGTTGATTTTATGTCTTCGCAAGCAGATAGAACATTACCGCGAAAAGGCCGTAATGATTGAGCATATTGACGGAGGGAAAAGCGCGCCAGACTGGCCGGTGATAACGGGTATCACCAATAGCGTCGACTTATTTCAAGGAAATTTAAATCTATTTGAATTTGCTTTACGGCGTTTGTTTGAGGAACATGGTGATTTTGAACGTTTAATCCCTGCTGAGTTCCCTTTTCATGAAGATGAGAAACGACTTGAGTTAGCTGCTGAACTTCATAAATTACGCGGTAGTTCGGGGATGGTGGGTGCGAAAGCAATGTACAATTTGACGTCTCAAGCTGAAATCAGTTTGCGCAAAGGTGAGCATGATGAACAAGCCGATTTATTACTCAATATTATTCGCGGTTTAAAAGAATTACGGATCAATAGCCAACAATTTTTAGAGCAGCAGTCGCAAGTGAAATCGCAAGCAAACCAAAGCGTTGAACCTCTTGCTGATAAGATGGCGCAATCTGAGGTTGAAAAGCTGATTTTAGCTTTAGAAACCAATGATCTTTCTGCGAGTGAAACCGTCGAAAATAACGCGGCAAGTATAATGGCATTGATGGGGCAAGAGGCATTTACAACATTTAATGAGCAAGTACAAATGCTTAATTATGCTAAAGCGCTGGAAATACTAGAAAAAAGCATAATGACAGACAAGCAGTAAACTCAAACCGCGTGGATTCTTTAACGGCCAATAGATGTGCATGCATACGCTTATTTGCTTATGCATGGTGCACTTTTCTTTCATTTATTTTTACACCGCTATTAACGCTAAACTTGAGTGTAAGCCTTATTCGTTTTGGTCAACAGCTTTGGCTATGACGATTTCAATGTGTGTAAAATACTGCAATCTTTTATCTGATGGTTTTGACAGCAAGAGGCTAGTGCGGCGAGTGATTGTTCTAATAATGCCAGTTCTCGCTGAGTTTGCTGAATACGCGCGAGCTGCTGGGCAATGATGTTGTCGACTAAGGCACATGAAGATTTAGGATCTTGCTGTGTATCCACAAGGCGCTTGATGTCATCTAATGCAATATTCAACTCTCGACATCGTCTAATAAACGTTAATGTTTCAATGTCTTTAGCTTGATAAAACCGATAGCCATTATTGGTTCGATTGGGCGCGGATAATAAGCCAATCTGCTCATAATAACGAATAGTTTTAACCGATACTTGTGCAATCGATGCCAATTCACTTATTTTCAACTTGACCTTCCAGTAACTGTAACCTTTAAGCTCAATGATATCATTTTTAGATCATGTGTTGTTATAAGGAAGTTGTATGTTTAGCTATTGTGCTACGGCATCGTTGTTTTTGTCGCTAAGTGTTGTGGGGATGAGTCACGCAAGTGATGAGAGCCATTCGGTTAATACGGTTGAGCAACACGCCTCAGCCTCTCATGATGAGCCTCATGCGGATGCTGATCATCATGATGACGAACATGAACATGAACATGAACATGAAGAAGCAATGGAAACCATTGTGATACAAGCTACTCGTTCAGGGCGAATTGCCGATGAACAGCCTATTCGAGTCGAAGTGATTAACCGCGAAGAAATTGAAGAAAAAGCGGCAATGAGACCGGGTAATATTTCGATGCTGGTGGCTGAAACTGGCGGAGTGAGATTACAAACCACCTCGCCAGCGCTTGGCAGTGCCAATATTCGCTTACAAGGTTTGTATGGCCGCTATACCCAATTACTGGCTGATGGCTTACCGCTGTATGGTAATCAGGCTGCATCGATTGGTTTGTTACAAGTACCGCCAACCGATTTAAGCCGCGTTGAAATTATTAAAGGCTCTGCATCATCGCTTTATGGTGGCTCAGCACTGGGTGGGGTGATTAACCTTGTTTCGCGTCGTCCTGGTGATGAGCTCAGTGGTGAAGTGTTGGTTAATGCCACAACCCGCAATGGCCAGGATGTGACTACCTATATTGAGTCACCACTTGGCGAGAACCTAAAAGGGTCGGTAACGGCTGGCGCCCATTATCAAGACGAGCAAGATATCGATGGCGATGGCTGGATCGATCTGGCAGGGTATGAGCGCTATACCGTGCGGCCTCGATTATTTTGGGAAGGCGAAGCTGGGCAAACATTGTATGTGACCAGTGGCTTTATGACTGAAGATCGCACTGGCGGGACTCTCGGTGATAATACGGTTGCTGATGGTACAACGTTTGAGCAATCACAAGACTCAGAAAGACTTGATGGCGGCCTGGTGTTTACCATGCCGTTATTAGACACCTTAACCATGACCACTCGCGGCTCGGCGATGGTACAAGATCATGTGCATGTTTACGGTACTGATATTGAAGAAGATACGCACGAGAGTTATTTATTTGAAAACAGCATCGCAGGTTACACCGACAACAGTGATTGGGTGGTGGGTTTAGCGTACCAATCTGAAGTCTTTGCTTCAGATACCTTTCCTGAATTTGATTACTCTTATGACGTACCGGGTGCATTTGCCCAGCTTGATTATGAGTTAACCGATCAAATCACCACTTCTTACAGTGCTCGTATTGATGATCATAGTGAATATGGCACCCAATTTAGCCCAAGAGTGTCGGTGCTTTACCGTCCAAATGAGTTAACCATTAGAGGTTCTTACGGGCAGGGATATTTTGCTCCGACACCGTTTGTTGAAGAGATTGAAGCGGCTGGGTTATCTCGTTTAGCGCCAATTGAAGACTTAAAAGAAGAGCGCGCTAAAACGGCGTCGCTTGATTTTACTTATCGTTTTGACGATGTCGAAACCAGTTTGACCTTGTTTGGTTCGAATGTGGATAACGTCACCACGCTAGAGTCTTTTTCTACCAACAACAGCGGCACACTAGATGCGGTGAGATTAGTGAATGCATCTGGCGAAAGCCAAATTCGCGGCTCTGAAGTATTGCTGCGTTACTATCTGGGCGACATTAAACTCACGGCAAGCTATTTATACTTAGATGCAACCGAGGAGTCACCTGAAGGAACTGGGCGACGAGATATTGCCTTAACCCCAGAACACTCTGGCGGTTTTGTGGCAATGTGGGAGCAGCATGGCAACTTTAGAGCCGGTTTTGAGGCCTATTACACTGGCACGCAGCGCGTGAATGATAATCCTTATATTGATGAAACCAATCCCTATTGGCATTTAGGCTTAATGGGTGAGATTACAGTGGGCAGCGTCAGTTGGTTTATTAATTTAGAAAACCTACTCGATGTGAAGCAAACCGACGAGCACCCAATGTTATTACCTAGTCGCGCGCCTAGTGGCCAATGGACCACTGATATTTGGTCGCGTAACGATGGGTTTATTGCGAACGCTGGCGTTAGAATTAAATTTGGTCATTAACTTAACCTTAAGCTGTTTTTGATTGCCGTTTTGCGTAATTATTCTTTACCAATTTCAATTTCTGCCGTGGGTAATAAGGTTTGATACGCGTCGGCTAACGCTTGTTTAGCTTCATCATCGCCATGAACGATGCGAATGTGCTTAGGTTTGTGGTGCATGCGTTTTACAAAGTTGATGAGGTTGTGTTGGTCGGCGTGGGCAGAGTAGCCGCTAATGGTATGGATAACGGCTTTAATGTCTATTTTTTGTTCATTAATATACACATAACCGCCTTGTGGGCCATATTGTTGTATGTCTCGGCCAGTGGTGCCTTGGGCTTGATAGCCGACAAATAATACGTCGGTAGTGGCCTTGGGTAAAAAGCGGCTAAGATAATTGCTAATTCGGCCACCGGTGCACATGCCCGATGCGGCAATGATGATGGCGGGTTTATTGACTGAATCTAAATAGTTAATGACCGCTAAGTGATCTTGATGGCTGTCGATGGTGGTGAGTTGTGCAAAATCGAGTGGATGACGGCCTTGTGACAGTTTTCGTTTGGCCTCTTTGTCCCACAAATCCTTAAATGCACGGTACTGTTGAGTAAAGTTGGCCGCCATAGGGGAGTCGACAATAATGTCGATATTTTGCCACATGGGGTTGTGTTGATTGCGATAAATGATGTGCTCAAACTCGTATAACAACTCCTGTGTACGACCAATACTAAAAGCAGGAATGAGCACGACGCCATTATCGTTAACTGCTTTTTCAATGATCCCTTTGAGTTGTTTGCTGCGATCTTTACGGCCCTGATGGTTTTTATCGCCGTAGGTTGACTCAATCACTAAGGTATCTGCTCTGTACGGACTTTTTGGGCTCGCCAGCAATGGGGCATAGGTTGCGCCTAAGTCACCTGAAAATACCACTCTATGCTTGTAGCTTGGTCCTTTAAGGTCAAGCTCAACATAAGCCGAGCCTAAAATATGCCCCGCAGGTTTAAACTTAAGCTTAATTTGCTTAACAGGTTGAGTCGCATTGCTGCTGAGGTTTATCGGCAATGAAACCCACTGGTTATAGTCTACCGGCACAATGAGTTTATTGAGCTGGTTTAAACAGGCCTGGATCAGCTTTTGGTCGCGAGTCACGCCCACTTTTAATGCATCTTCAATTACCAAAGGCAATAACGACGCCGTTGCGGTTGTGGCGTAAATCGGTTGGTTAAAACCGGCTGCGAGTAGGTAGGGGATCCGGCCAACATGATCGATATGACAATGCGTGACGATTAACGCTTTGATGTTGTCGATGTTAAAGTCTATTTGCAGTTGGTTTGCAGAGTTTTTACCTGCAGTTTCTGCTCCTTGAAATAACCCGCAATCAATAAGATAACTGCTTGGAAGTTGTGGGTTGATATCGAGCTGATGACACGAGCCCGTTACCCCATTAACTGCGCCATGGTGGATAATCTGCATATTAATCCTTTAATTGAATGAGTCCCTCGTTAACTTAGCAGTAGAGTAGTGATTTAGCGATAACAAGCGCTTACAAACTAAGTCGACGATTTTGAGTTAATCCCTTGTGTGTTGTGGTCGTTATTATCCTGTTGTTGATATAATCGGCTTAATTTTTGTTTCTACCCGATGGAATACCAATGTTAGTGTTTAACTGTACTAAAGCGGCGGCGGAGTTTTTTAGTGTGACTCGCAAAGGTGAAGCGTTGTCTTGCTTAAAGGCCGCACCGCATAAAACCATTGCCGAGTCAGTGGCTACGCCTGATTTCCCCACAGATGTTGAATCACATGAACACGATGGTACTCAATGGCATTGGGTGGTGCACTGTGTCACCGTTAAACGCAAAAAATATTTATTAGTGATGGATTATGTTAGCCGCTATTGCATAACGTTTTTGGCGACAAAAAAGGGTGATGAAATCGATTTTCTCAATATGTTTGAGAAAATGATGGTGTCGAACTTTATGTTTTTAGCCAATAAAAAAGGCGTGGACAGTGTCGAGGCCGATTTAGCATTAGCACGATATCACGATAAATTTACTACCTGTGCATTTCATCCGCGAGGCGATCGCAGCGTGCAAGGGCATTTAAACGAGGTTGCTTGGCACTTGGAGCAACACTGCTATGAAGACGGAATGCTATTAATGCCCAATGAGTTTATTGATTTTAGCGTCTTTATGGGTAAATTTCCTCGAAATGCAAAAGGGCGCAGTAGCCACTTTTTTGCTAATGATGTGTTTATCGATAGCTGGTTACACGATCTTGATTTTGAAGACGGCCCGGTAGACACCACTAACCTAGTTTACCTCAGCGATTATAGAAAATAGACACAGTTATTTGATTAATAACCCACTAAAAATAATTAACTGGCCTATTAAAATTGATTTATTACAAGCTGGTTTTTACAAACAAAAGGACGTGCAATGAAAGTTTTTTCTCTGGTGTTAACCAGTTTAGCCATAGCTGTTTCGGGCATGGCGCACGGCGCCGAAATTGACGCCAAGCATATTGAGCGAATTGGCCCGGTGACACAAGCCTCTGCCACGACATTATCTAAAAGTGCTCAGGCCGATGCATTACGTGCCAATGTAGTGGCCAAACTCATCCAAGAGCATACAGCCAGTAAGGTAAAAGTATTTAATCAAACGCTTTCATGGCAATCCGGTACATCGAAAGCCGAAGGCGAGGGCTGGTTAGCCTACCGTTTGCCAGTTTCTACACAGCGCTTTACGCAAGGTACATTAACCGTTAAAGGCCTTGAGAACCCGCAGGTATATCTTAACGGTCAGCTAGTAAAATCAGCCGACAAGGTCGAGCTTGAATTCGCCAACGGTGATTATCAACTCATGTTGCTCGCGGATGGCTTACAAAAAGACGTGTCTTTTAGTCTGGACTGGCAAGGTAAAAGCGATGTTGATGAGCTCGATTTCAGCGCGCAAAAATCACAACGTGTATCGGCAGAGCAGCTTTTTGACTCAAAGGTCATCAACAATTTAACCTTATCGCCAAATGGTAAATACTTACTGCAATCAACCATTGAGTATCAAGCCGCCCAGGGCGATAAGCCGCTCCAAGTGACAGAGCTGCGCAAATTGCCAGACAACAGCGTGATTTATCGCTGGCAAGATAGCCGCCCGAGCAGTGCGGTATGGTCTGATGATTCAAAACACCTCGCGTTTGTGGCGAATAAACAAATTCAATTATTCAATGTCGCTGATTTAAGCATCGATATTGCCGCCACTGAGCTTGAAAATGTGTCTGGCTTGCAGTGGTTTGGCGATAGCTTATTGTTTAGTTGGGAAAAGCCGTTTAAGGCCGATGACAAAGCCACTTCAAAGCGTTTTCAAGCATTAGAAGAGCGCTGGAGCTATTGGCGTAACAACAGTCAGCTTTATCAATTAGATGTGGCCTCCGGTTTTATTCGTCAGCTTACCGACAGCAACATCACCAGTTCACTGTTAGACAGCAACGCCGATAAAGGCACTTTATTGCTGACTCGATCACCTGTGGATTACAAAGCACCGGCTCATAGTATCACTCAGCTAATTGAACTTAATGTTGCGAATTTAAGCGAAACCATGTTCGGTGAATACCGCAGTTTTAGTGGTGCGTTATATGCTGATGATGGCATGTACATTACCGCCGGCCCGCGCTTTATGAATGGCGTTGGCATGCAAAACCCCGATATTGAAGTTAATGATTATGATGGCCAGCTATATTGGCGTGATGCAAAGGGCAATGTCACAGCATTAAGCAAAGACTTTGACCCCGCTATTGGCAGCATGACCAAGCTTGAAAATGATGATTTACTGCTTAAAGTGACCGAGGGCGATCGCTCACCCCTTTATGTATTTGATAAGCGCAAAAAACGATTTAACCGCATCGACACTGGTGTTGATATGGTTGATGGTTTTAGTGTGACAACCAAGAAATCAAAACCTTTGTTAGTGGTTGCAGGCACCTCGGCCACTGCGCCGCAAAAAGCCTACAGCATGTCGCTTAACTCAAGCCGTAAACAAGTGTTATTTGACAGCCAAAAGCAACACTATGCCGAAACGCGTTTCGGTAACATTGAAGATTTTGATTTTACCAACAAGCATGGCCACAACATCGACGGCCGCGTGTATTTTCCTGCCGACTTTGATGCCAACAAAAAGTACCCTGCATTGGTGTACTACTATGGCGGCACGTCACCGGTTGGGCGTCACTTTACTGGGCGCTGGCCATTTAACTTGTGGGCCGCGCAAGGGTATGTGGTGTATGTATTGCAACCTAATGGCGCAACCGGTTATGGCCAGGCCTTTAGCGGACGCCATGTTAATGCCTGGGGCAAGTACAGCGCAGATGATATTATTGAAGGTACTAAAGCATTCTTGAATGCCCACAGTTATGTTGATGCAACACGCGTGGGTAATATGGGCGCATCTTACGGCGGCTTTATGACCATGTATTTGGCTACGCAAACTGATATTTTTGCCGCGTCGATGTCACATGCCGGGATCAGTAATCTGTCAGCGTATTGGGGACATGGCTGGTGGGGCTATGGGTATTCTGGTGTGGCGAGTCGTGGCAGTTTCCCGTGGAATAACCCTGAGCTTTATGTCGAGCAAAGCCCACTTTATCATGCTGACAACATCACTACGCCATTATTACTCATTCATGGTAATGCCGATACCAACGTGCCAGTGGGCGAAAGCCATTACATGTACACCGCGCTTAAGTTGTTGGGTAAAGAGGTCGAGCTGGTGGAGTTTAATGACCAAGACCATCACATCAACACTCGCCAGGCGCGTTTTGACTGGTGGAATACCACCATGGCCTGGTTTGATATGAAACTTAAAGACGAGCCACAATGGTGGAATAGCCTTTACCCTGAAACGGCTGACAAGTAGTCGTTAATCTAGGCTTTCTTATAACAGCCCCGTAATGTCGGGGCTGTTATGTTTCTATTCGCTTAAGATAGTGTTACCGATTTTATTGCAGAATGGCATTATCCTTAAACATACACCTAGCATTTAATATTGATGTTAATGTTGGCTATAATATCGAAAATAGAAATAACTCACTTTATGGTGATTAAGTGTATGCTTATTTACACGCGATTATCATCATTCTATTTAAGGCTATGATAATTATGTTTTTATCTCTCAGAAAATCTAGCTTGAGTGTTTATTATGTCTAATCAAAAACACAATACGGATGACAAAAAAACGGTCACTAAAGGTGTATCTGGCAGCTTTAATAACTACCAGGATGCGCATGCGATAGTACCAGAGCAAGCAAAGGAAAATGACGCGCTAGCAGAGCAAACGGTTAATCAGGGACTGTCAAATATTGTCATCACTGAGCAACTTGATGAGCAACATGAAGCGGCAGATTTTACCGAAGTGAGTGTTGAGCTTGAAATCATCGATCCAGAGGTATTATGTCGCAGGGATAAGATAGTTTATATTTTATACTTAAAACGCGGTTTGAACGCAGCAGACTTACTTCACTATCTCACTTCCTCTTTGCCATTTCCTATAGAAGTGATTATCAGCGATATAAAATCTTTAAAATCACCTGATGCATTCAAAACACATAAACGCCGTGTGAAAGAAAGCTTAATTAACACTCGTGAGCGTAAAATAGCATTGAAGCTTCAAGGCGTTCGTGCCATTAACGCTGCAATGGAACAATCGGTGAAATTTGATAGTGATATGCTAGTCAGCTTATCCATTCGGTACGATTACACTCCAAAACAAGTTGTAGATGAAATCCTCAAATATAAAAAGCTTTCTACACAAGTCGCAATTAATAAAGGTAAAAACGATAGCGCTCCTTTAATCCGCGCATTAATAAAATACGCAAAGCTAAATATAAAGTATTGATAGTATTCTATAGATATATACCCAAACAACCTGAAGATGCTCGATTTCAGCAAGAATTTACACGCGTTTAGGCAAGGCATTGATTGCGGGTAATGGTTATTCCCTTTCCAAAATCAATAACGCAGCATAAACGCGTGTAAAACTTACCCTTTGGGAGTTTCACCGAGCTTCCAATACGTTGTTACGTTAACTTATAAGGTACCTAGATTACCGCATTAACGCGCCTAGTATTGAAAACACGGTGAAGCTCTGAAACACGGATCTTCAAGTTGATTGGGTATAGAAGCGTACTTAAACTCTCGCTGAGTCATCACTTATTAACGCACAATGATATTAGGGATACACTTGGTTTCGGCCTAACGTTTTAGCTTGATACAAACATTTGTCGGCAGTGTTGATCAGCTCGTCGATACTTTGATCGTCGCTCAGTTGTGAAATGCCGATACTGATGGTGGTTTTGATTTGTTGTGATAGAAAATTAACCGTATGTTGCTCAACGCTGCTGCGGATTTTTTCAGCAATGATGCTCGCTTGCTCTGCCGAGGTTTGCGGCAGAATAATTAAAAACTCTTCTCCGCCCCAACGGGCGACACAATCTTGTTGTCGAACTTGTTCTTTAAAGAGGGCTGATAATTCAGTCAGCACCATGTCTCCACCATTGTGGCCGTATTTATCATTAACCAATTTAAAGTGGTCTAAATCGCACAATAATACCGATAACGGTTCATTATTACGCTGCAACCTTGATTTTTCTTGTTCTAAAATGGCGGCGGCGTTGCGTCTGTTGGCTAATTTGGTGAGTGGATCGCGCATGGCCAGTTCTTGGTATTGTCTGCTGAGCTCAAGTGCATTTATGTAGGATTGCATTCTGGAGTATTCATACAGGGCAGATAAAAATGACATGGTTAAAAACGACAAGATAAGTCGCAAGGTGTAACTGTTACTGTATTGCGCATGTTCAATGATGTGTTGTGGTAAAAAGATGATGATGCAAATAATCATTATAAAGATGAATAGGTTAAATAATCCTTTGCGAAGCCCTAATACATAAACAGACACTGGCGCGACAATAAAAATCCATAAGGGACCTGTGTGCTCGACTCCACCGCTAAAAACGAGGTAAAACATTAATAAATAAAGCGAATAAATGACCAGTGTCGAGCCGATTTTGAGCTCGAATTTATTGACAGAAAAAAACGCGATTAAATAAATTGTGCTGGCGACAAACAAGACAACAGAGAGCGTGGTGTTTTGACCAAATAGGCTGAGCAATCCCATCAAAAAGGTAATAGACATACCAACCAACGAAAACAAGGCGATAATCCGAGCTTGTTGCTGCTCGCCGTTGCTGTTTTTGTGTTGTTTGATGAATGCACGCAATGATTAACCCTTTAAGTATGATAGAACTCAAAGTCGACTTAGAAATGAGTCAAGTTACTCGTAAATAGCCCAAATGATAACGCTATGTGTTATCTGTTCAGGTTGCCACAAAACGGCGATTTATCCAATGTAATTTGCATGTAATTGGTATGCCTAACAGATAAAGCGGATGATTAAGATGTCCAATTGAAAGGGTAAAAACTAATATTGGTGTGAATTCATGCCATTGATTGAGTCGATTGTATTGTGAGCAGTCTGACAGATAATACTAAGCGATCTAACCATCAAATTAGGTTATTTACAGATAGAACAACATAACTTTCAGGCAATTAATTGCCTGAAAGTTATGTTGTTGAGCAATTATGAGTATTTATTGCGTATTAATGCTCATTTAACCAAGGAAGAAGGGCATTAATGGTTTGGGTGATGGTATTGGCAGAATCCGCCTGGTAACCGTATGTACGAATACCAAAAATCACTGTCATCAACTGTGCAGCATAAGCTTTAGCCTGTTCGTTGCTATAAAGGCGGCTGAGGTATTCGGTATAGATTTTTTCTATGTTGGACAATTGCATCGATGCAAACTGGTATAAGGTATTACCTTGTGAAGCTAATTCAAGTTGTGTTTTGATCAAAAAGCAGCCGCAATAATCGCAAGATTTTGATTGCTCGACTAAATCAGCCAATATTTGCTTGATACCCTCGTTAACGTTTTCGGTATCGGCCATTTTTTGGTGAATGGCACCGATTGAAGCTGTGGCATAGCGCGCTAATGCTTCCTGAAACAGCTTCTCTTTACTTTCAAACTCATGATAAATGCTGCCAGGTTTTAACCCTGTGGCTTTAGTGATTTGCTGGATGCTCGATGCGGCATAACCTTGTTGCCAAAATAAACTAATAACGTTGTCTAAGACGTCTTCTCGCTGATAATTTTTCTTTGCCATTTCAGCCACCCTCGTTGATACCACTGACACTATAATTCGCATGATATCATTGTTTGAATGACTGTTCAAAAAGCAGCTTGTGTATCTCTTTCAAAATGATGAACATAATGCATGTTACATAAACTCATTTGGGGTTAACTTTAAAAAGAATGCAAATATGCGTAATAAAGGGTGTTGTTAACATGGCGACATATGTTGTGCTTGGCGGAAATCGCTATATTAACTCAATATTGAGGAGCTTAATTTAGCCTAAGCCTGTTTGTATTGAGTGTTTAACCAGTGTAACAATATAACATTAACTTAGATTGTGTATTAAAAATACTATGTTTTTCAATGTCTAGCTTGTAAAAAACTGAGTTATCGTCCACAGTTAACCTCTGTGATTTTAACCTAATGATAAACATGACCAAAATTGCTAGTTATAAAAATGCGCTTAAATTGGGTATTGGAGTATTCGCTTTTGGCTTAGTCATTAGTGCTGGTGTTGCCTTAGGGGTACAAAATAAAAATGATAATTTTATTACCAAAACCCTGAATGATGTCAGTGAACAAGTCTCATCTAATATTACTAATCGTCTGCAACTCTACCAATATGGCTTACGCAGTGCCCGTGGGATTATCTTCACCGAAGGTGAGGAGGGGATTTCGCGTGAAAAGTTTATCAAATACAGCCAAACCCGCGATTTAGATAATGAGTTTCCTGGGGCCAGAGGGTTTGGTTTTATTCGACGCGTTACCGCATCCAAAGAGCTCGTTTTTTTAGCACAAGCTAAGGCGGATGATTGGCCAAGTTTTAATATTAGACAGATAAATGCACATGATGATGAACGCTATGTTATTCAATATATCGAGCCTGTAGAGCGCAATTATTCAGCAGTGGGTTTGGATATTGCTTCAGAACAAAATCGTAAAAATGCGGCTAAAGAGGCATATTTAAGCGGTGAAGTTAGGCTCACAGGCCCCATTACTTTAGTGCAAGCGACTGGGAGTCCTTTGCAGGCTTTTTTAGTGTTAATGCCAATTTATCGCAGTGGTTATACGCCGCCAACCGTTCAATTAAGAGAAGCTAACGCATTTGGCTGGAGTTATGCTCCTTTAGTCGCCAACGAAGTTTTTGACGAACTGCCTTTGTCGCGTGATTCGACAAAGTTAATCATTAAAGATATTACTCATTTTGATGAGCATGTCGCTTTTTACGAGACACACTTAGATGATGCGAGTCAATTATCAAAGTATAGTGTTACCGTTGAGCGAGAAGTTTTTGGGCGTAAGTGGCAAATTACGCTTGCTGCTTACCCTAATTTTGTTAGCGGTTTACAGCTAACATCACCTAATATCGTGTTTTCTTACGGGCTGATTTTTAGCTTATTATTAGGGGCTTTTATTGGTTATTACGCTTATACCGCAGGCAAAAGGAAAATCACATTAGCTGACAATGAGCGACGTGCCAATATTGTAGAGCACTCACTTGATGCGATTATTAGCTATGATTGTGATGGGGTGATTACAGGATGGAACCAGGGTGCTGAAACCATATTTGGTTATACTCAAGCTGAGGTTCTTGGCTTAAAAAAGCAAGCGTTTATTACCCCTGACGATAGCATTGACGCTGAACAGGCGTTATTTGATAAAGTGTTAGCTGGTGAGTCGTTGCTTAATTATATTGGCTCTCATAAGCGTAAAGGTGATGTGTTGTTATCAACTACCATGACGTCTTTAGCGATTTATAATGAATACGGAGTGATTGTAGGCGTTAGTCAAACTATCCGTGATATTACAGCACAGCAAAATGCTGAAAAACAAATTTTAAGCTTAAATGCCAATCTAGAACGTAAAGTCAGTGAGCGAACCCAGGCGCTGGCGCAAGCCTTATCTGAAAACAAAACGCTACTCGATAATATTAATCAACAATTACTGTATTCTGAAACCGATAAAGATGGGGTGATTTTAGCGGTAAACGACTATTTTTGTATTGCTTCTGGCTATTCTCGTGAGCACATGATTGGCCATAAACATTCCATTATTAAGTCTGATCTGCACGATGATGCTTTTTGGGAGCAGATGTGGTTAACCATCACAGCGGGCCAAACCTGGCATAATGAAGTGTGTAATTTTGATAAACAAGGTCAACCCATTTGGTTTGATACGGTTATTGCACCGATAATGAACGCTGAAGGTGAATTAGAACGTTGTATTGCTCTTAGGATCGACATTACTGCTCGTAAACAAGCTCAAATTGAAAATCATAAATTAACCTCATTATTAACAAATGTACTGGATGCTGCATCTGAAATAGCCATCATTTCAACAGACAATAATGGCATTATCACTATTTTCAACCGGGGTGCAGAGTTATTGCTTGGCTACAGTGCAGCAGAAATTGTCGGTAAAGTTAGTCCTGCCATTTTACACTCACCCGCTGAAATCCGTGCAAGAGCTGAAGAGTTAAGCGAAGAGTTTGGTGAAGAAATTAGTTCATTTGATGTGTTTGTTTATAAAGCAAGAAATGTTGGCCCAGAAACCCGCAATTGGACTTATATTCGTAAGGATTTCTCGCAGTGTCAGGTGTCTATTTCAGTTTCGGCTATGCGCAATGAGGATGGCGAGTTAGTCGGTTATTTAGGTGTCGCAGTAAATATCGACACCATGCTTAAGCAGCAAGAAGAATTAGTTTCAGCCAGTAACCAGTTGGTTAAGGCTGCTGAAGTTGCTGAGCTTGGGATCTGGGATTTTGACGTCATCAATGATGAGTTGCAATGGAATGACCGTATGTTTGCTATGTACGATTATCCAATGTCGCTAAAAGAGCTGGGCTTACATTACCGCCATTGGCGAGAGCGGGTGCACCCTGATGATATCAAAATGGCAGAGTCGGCTTTGCAGCAAGCCATGAACACTCACACAACCTATGAGCCCACATTTAGAATTGTGACTCGTAGCAATGACATTCGCTATATTCAAGCGGGTGCGCAGGTGAGTTACGATAAAACTGGCCAGGCAATTCGTGTAGTGGGGATAAACCGTGATGTCACTGAGCAACGTGAGCTAGAGCAGACTTTACGTTTAGCCAAAAAGGCTGCTGATGCCGCCAGTGCTGCCAAATCTGAATTTTTAGCCAATATGAGTCATGAGATCCGCACCCCAATGAATGCGGTACTCGGTATGCTGCAACTGGTGCAATACTCAGAGTTAACTGGGCAACAACATGATTATGTCAGCAAAGCAGAAATCGCTGCTAAGTCACTGCTAGGTTTATTAAATGATATTTTAGATTTTTCTAAAATTGATGCAGGTAAGCTAGAGCTTGATTTGCATTCATTCCAGTTAGAAACCTTAATGCGCGAATTAGCCGTGATGCTCGCGACGAATGTGCATAATAAAAATATCGAAGTTATTTTTGACCTAGACCCTGCTATTCCTTATCTCATCGAAGGTGATGAACAACGCTTGCGCCAGGTGTTACTCAACCTTGCCGGTAATGCGATAAAATTTACCCCTGAAGGTCACGTCATAGTGAGTGTGCTTTGTCATGAAGTTAAACAAAATCAAGTCAGCTTAACGGTATCGATAGCTGACACGGGTATTGGGATCAGTGAAGAGCAAAGCCGTAAAATTTTTCAAGGATTTATGCAAGCGGAGTCGTCCACCTCGAGGCGCTTTGGCGGTACAGGATTAGGGTTAGCCATCACGAAAAGATTAGTGGATTTAATGGGCTCTGAATTGCAATTATCCAGCCAGGTGGACCAGGGAAGCCGTTTTTGGTTTGAACTGACTCTCGACATTGTAGAGATGAACAATACGTTGCTTAATATTGATTTACAGGGAAAAAATATCCTGATTGTTGATGACAGTAAAATGAGTCGTAAAATTATCTCCAAAACGTTAGTTGCCCATGGCGCGTACGTAAATGAAGCAGGAAACAGCAAGCAAGCTATTAATTTGATAGAGCAAAGCATTAATGCGACCCATCACTATGATGTGATTATTATGGATTGGCGTATGCCGGGGATGAATGGCCTCGATACTACGCAGCATATCCAACAAATGTTTGATGAAGGTGATGCGCCTGCCATCATCATGCTTACTGCGTATGGTTCTGAAGTGTTGCAACAAACTAAACAATTTAACCAGCAACCGTTTGTGAGTATGTTATCAAAACCTGTTACCGCGAATTTAATGCTTGAGGCAGTTCACCAAGCCATAAATGGAGAGCATACACCGTTTGGGCCTCATACCATTGAACATTTAGCATTAGAGGCGGTTAGAGTACTGGTTGTTGAAGATAACCAATTAAATCGCCAAGTTATTGATGAATTATTACGCTTGCAAGGTGCAGTGGTGACATTAGCAACAGGTGGCGTAGAAGGGGTTGAGTGGGTCACACAGTCTGATAAATCTTTTGATATAGTGATTATGGATATGCAAATGCCTGACATGGATGGTTTAGAAGCAACACGGCTTATCCGCGCTGATGGCCGTTTTGCTGATTTACCGATTTTAGCCATGACAGCTAATGCTTCTGTAGCGGATAAAGCGTTATGTATCGAAGCTGGGATGAATGAACATATCGGTAAACCTATCGACATGACATTATTATTACCTTGCATGTTGGGTCTATTGGGCCGCGAATCAAAAACATTACAATTTGCAGAACAGGCGTTATTGCCTGACAGCCAAAGTGACAGCGATGATGTACTCGAAAATCCTGAGTCGATATTACGTCGTTTTGGCGGTGAACTCGCCTTTTTTATTGATTTGAAACATCATTTTGCAATCGAAATGTCTGAACAATTAGCGTTACTCACTCAAGCTTTTGAGCGAGGTGATAACGATGCCATTAATATTATTGCTCATACGATAAAAGGCACTGCAAGCAATATCGGTGCAAAAAGACTTGCTGCTTTTGCAGAACAATTAGAGCGTTCGGTCAAAAATGCTGATAGTGTTAATGTGAGTGACTATTTAAGTCAAATGCAGGGGCAAATAAACGATAGTTTGCATATGTTAGATACCTTGTTTCCTGATGAAGTCATTTCGACAAACGAAGTGAATAAATCTCAATATTTGCCGATAGAGAGTATTGAAGCTGATAAAAAGGCTAAACTGATGGCATTATTAGTAGAACAGAACCTTGATGCAATTGACTATCTTGAAAACATGCTTGTCAATGTTGCTGCGGATAAACAGTGGTTAAGGTTAAGCAAGCAAGTCAGTCAATTGGAGTTTTTAGACGCTATTGATACCTTAACGTCGATTATGAAGGAGTAATGCGTGTTCATTGATGAGTATGTTTTGGGGGCTTCCCCTGAGAAATGTAAGATTTTGCTTGTTGATGATCAGGTCGTCAACATCAAAATACTGCATCAACTATTACAAGATGATTATGATATTTACATGGCTCGTGATGGTCATCAAGCCATAGATATGTGTAACAAAGTGAAGCCTGATCTGGTGTTATTAGACATTGAAATGCCAATCTTAAATGGTTTTGATGTGTGCGCTCATTTAAAAAATGATCCGAACACTCAAGACATTGCTGTGATTTTTATTTCAGGTCACTTTGATGAAGATAAAGAGGTTAAAGGTTTTAAGCTTGGTGCGGTTGATTTTATTCACAAACCAATAAACCCTGTTATTACCAAAGCGCGAGTTAAAAATCAGATTAAGTTGAAGTCACAGTCTGATTTATTACGCTCAATAGCCTTATTAGATGGCTTAACTGGTGTTGCTAATCGTCGGAATTTTGAACAGGCATTACCCGTCTCATGGCTACAATGTTGCCGCGAGCAACAACCCTTAACGATGATTTTATTAGATATTGATTTCTTTAAGTCATTTAATGATACCTACGGCCATACCGAAGGTGATGCTTGCTTACGGCAGGTGGCACAAAAAATTCATGATACGGTTAACCGCCCTTACGATTTAGTTGCTCGCTATGGCGGTGAAGAGTTTGTGTGTATTTTGCCTAATACCGATTTGATTGGTGGGACTTATGTGGCTCAACAAATTGTCGACAGTATTGTTTCACTCAAAATAGCTCACGAAAGCTCACAAGTATCGAGTTATGTCACCATCAGCGCTGGTGTTGCAACCATAGTGCCTACTCGTGACGTGTCGGCTAACATCCTTATTGAAGCTGCAGACAAACAACTTTATTTAGCTAAGAACCGTGGCAGAAACAGAGTGCTAGGTGCAGAGGTTATGACAGCAGAGCTCGCCACTGTTTAGAGAGTTAAACAGGGCAATATAATGCCCTGTTGATCAAAATTTCTGACGGTAGCCTAGCGTATAGGCAATATCTGCACTGTTATCCATGTTTTCAAAGTTTTCAACCAGAGTGAATTCAATTGCACTGGTGTTTAAGTAGTAACGGTAGCCGAGCAAAGCTTCATGAGACGCATCTGAGAAATTTTCATCCCAGCTTACCAATCCTGCATATCTGTGTATTTCTGCTAACCAACCGTGGCGTCCACTGCGATATTCATAGCCAATCGCAATCGTGGTGAAACGGTCGTCATAACTATTGGTTGATATCGACTCGGTGTCTTCAATAAAGCTAACTCCCAAGCTTGAGTTCACATGATGTGGGCCATTTTTGTAGCTGTAGTTTATTTGAATGCTTTGCGCAAACGAATCTTCAGCAAATGGGCCACTGTCAACCGCTTTTAAATATAGGCTAGCACCGATTGATAACCCATGATGCTCACTTTGTAGAAGTTGGTAACCTAAGTATGCCGTTATGGCGTTCTCGAGGGTTTCACCGCTTAAATCGTCAATGTGAATGTCATACTCATCGGAATGAATTTGGTTTTGATGCTTGGCTTGATCTTGACGACCATTTTGGTCAAATCCAAACGCGTCATGAAACCACATTGTGAGCGAGTCTAAATGATTATCAGCACTAAATCCCCATCGATAATTAACATCTAACATTAACGCATCTGACATCTGCCACTTTATGCCACCCGTGACAGTATTTTGATAGTAATCGGCCAGAAGTACTTCTGACTCAGACCAAATACTGGCAATGTTGGCCGTGATATACCATTCTTTCTGGCCATTGGGTAATGAGAATCCTGAGCGCAACAGCGGGGTGTGGTTTATTGATTGCATAGGGGATTGAGCATAAACCCTTAATGGGCCGTAATCGTCAAAGTCGACCATCTGAGCTTGAACCGCAGGAACGACTGCTAATCCTGAAAGTGTAACTAACAAATTGGCTTTTATTGACATCATCTCTCTCATTTTGTTTCGTGAAATCTTGTTCAGTTTTAACACTATTATTGATTAAGTGAAGTTACATTGTGACGGGTTAAAGTCATCAAAATTGAATGGCACATTATGATTGCGCACAATATAAATTTGAACGTTTAAAAATGAACTAAATATTCCGATTAATTATATCAAGCATTAACTCAATCACATAATTGCTGATGTTAATTTGTTCGATGGATCTAATTATATCGTATGTAAATATCACTTAGATAATGTAAATTATTGATTGTGGGTTAAAAACAAGCTATAAGTTTTGTCATCTGCACAGTTCTTTTGCGCTCACTTTCATTATTGATACTGTGACGATTTGAAATGGAAGAAATACTTATAAATGGAATTTATAATGGATTATATTATCCGGTACTTTTGTGGCGTCTTTGCTGTTAGCTCAAATGCTGATGGTCTTACCTCTGAGCTTAAACCTCAACATCTTGTGATAAATAGGTGGTTGGTTCGGTCTGTTACTCTTAATAGTCGGCTCGTGTTTACTAAAGCTAACATTGTCTGTGTACATCACAGATTAACGGAGTAGTGATGGACTTTATTTTGTTGTTAGGCTTGCTGGTAATCGTCATACCTCTGCAAATGCTGCTTGATATTATTATTGAAAATAACACTGATTTTGAATATAAAAGCGGTGATTACGTGTTGGCGTTTATCCCGTTATTGACGTTTTTTTATCCTGAACATTACCTCTACAGCTTTATCTCACTGGCCTTTATTGTGCTCTATGGTATTTCATTACGATTTTACGCCTCATTTAATGATTGGCTTGCATTTGATCAAGACCGTTTGGCGGGGTTATGCCTGAGTGGGTTAGGATTAGGAGCGCTGTTTATGGTCGCTAAATTTAGTTATCAATTTTTGATATAGTCAAATAGCTGAAGCAACTTACGTTTTTTTGAGCAGGTTGCTATGCCTGAGCAACTATTTTTTGATGAAGGTTACTCCATTGCTCTGGGAATTTACCGTCTAGCATATAAACAAATGCAATTAACTCAGCAATGAGTAAATAAAGTTCTTTGGGGATTTCTTCGCCAAGCTCGAGTAACTGTAAAAACTCGCTTAAATGTGGATCTTGATGAATGTGAATGCCCGCACTTTTGGCGATGGCAATGATTTCATCTGCGACTAAATCCTTACCTGTGGCGGTAATCTTTGGCGCACTAATGCCGTCGAAGCTGAGTGCGACTGCTTGTTGTGTTTTTTTCGATTCATCATTCATGGTTTATGCCCTCGTTTTAACCAGATAATGGTCGCCAGGTAATAATGTGGCAGGAATGTGGGTTAACTGCGAGCTAAACGTCCCAGGGGTCAGGCCTATTTGGCTAATTTTTGTTGCCAGTGCGCCATTAAATTTATCGACTCTTTCGAGTAGAGATTGGCTGTTGCCTTTAAATTGGATATCTAACTTATCTGCTTTCTTATGAGCACAAATAAGCAATGAACCTTGTGCTAGATTAAATTTTAACTGTAATTTCCAGCCGCCTTTCTCTTGGTCTTGCTCGTTGTCTTGTTCAAACTTGCCTTCAAACTGTTCATCACGCTGATTTATTGAATAAGGTAATGCAAAATACCAGGTCATCGCTTGATTTTGATCTGTGCTCGCTTGTTGGTACATTGCAATACTGTTGGCAAGTTGAGCCATTGAGTCAGCGCCACCGAGTTTATCAAGCGCACCAAGTAAGCCGGAGGTTCCGGTTAATTTTGCTAAGGTTCGCTGCTGTAATTGAGCTAAATGATCTTGTAATTTTGCACTGATGCTTGAGCTGTTTGATTGGGCTTTCACGCCAAGTAACAGTTGAAATAATGTTGTGATGGCTCCGCCAGAATAAAGTGGAGAGCTTGCAGAGTTTGAAGGCAGAATAGATTGAGCAAGGTTTAAACTGGCAAGGCTGTGGAGTTCATGGTTCAGTAATTTGGGATCGCTTAATGCACTTAATGGATGCGGGCTCATTTGCGGTAAATGTTTTAATAATTCAGTGGCCAAGCTATTAGGCAGTTGTAAATTTTGCTGTTGTTTTATTGGCATTGCTCCCGCTTTAGATAAAGCTTTATTGAGCACTTCTATTGGCTGGGGATCTTTGTTTACTGTTTGCTTAGATTGAGCAGCATCATTAGTGACTGCGATATTTACCTGGGTAGCATTGCTCTGAGTTGCTTGAGTTGCTTGAGTTGCTTGAGTTGCTTGAGTTGCTTGAGCGTTCGGAGCTGTTTGTGTCGTTTGAGTGTTCTGAGCTGTTTGTGTTGCCTGAGCGGCTGATGTTGCCTGAGCGGCTGATGTTGCTTGAGTATTCTGCGTCGCAGGCGTACTTGCTGATGATATGGAAGCACTTGTAAGACTTGCTGTTAACTGTTGTCCCGGTACTTTTTGAGTCTGATGACTAACATCTGTTGGTGCTAGATGTTGACCACCTTGCCGTCCCTCTGGCTTTATCGCTGATGTTTGCTGCGAGCTTTGTTGTGCATTGCCACTGTTCGTTTTTATGCCAGTGCTTGTTGATGTCACAGCGGTTGTCGATAAATTAACGGGTATTTCTTTTACTGCACTGACACCAGTATTACCATTACCAATGCTTAGCCCTATCTCAGGGCGACGGCCTAATCCGTTAGCAATATTACTCGTGCTGTTAGTGCTTGAACTCGCGATGTTACGACTGACTTGTTGAGCCGAAATAACGACATCGTTTGTACTTGTACTGCCTGTTGCAGGCTTACTTTGATTGATACTGTTTTGATTAATGGTGTTTTGATTTATGCCACTTTGATTAACAGGCGTTTTTGGGCTATTAGTGCTCGGCAACGGGGTCGCTTCAAGTTTTTTTATAAATTGACTGAGGATTTGTGCCGGCTCATTTTTGGTTAAAACAACATTGTTAGACTGTAAATCAGGCATAGCAGCTGCTTGTTTGACTAAGTCTACATTAACTTTTGCTACAACAGGTGTCAGTGCGAGCTGTAACTGCTGCTGATTAACAACCACTTTAGCAAGGTATTGGCCTTCACTCAGGGAGACCGTTTGAGGCAGCTTAATGCTTGGGCCATCGGTAAAGGTTAATAGTCCTTGAGATACCTGTGCCGTCGGTAGTGTGTAGCCTTGTGGCCGCGAGGCCAATGATGTGAGCTGTTGAGTTGACACCCCATTTTGTTGGGCAAGTTCTGTTAACGATGTCGGTAACGTTAAGTTAATACTCTGCGCTAATAACACCAGTTGCGTTGAAATGACACTAACCGTTGGCTGGTTTACTGTCACTACGGGGGCAAACTGTTGCGGCGTGTTGGTGGGTTGAGCCGTATTCGTTCCTTGAGTTAAGGCTAGATTAGCAGCTTTAGTTACCGCTTTTGCTTGTTCGCTGGTCATCACTACTTGAGCGGTTTGTTGTAATAATTTTTGTAATTCAGCGGTCTTTGTCAGTTGATACTGTTGATTTTGAATGGTGATATCAAGATCTGTCGATACCGTAGTTTGTGGTTGTTGTAGTTTTACGGGTAATAACACAGCAGCAAGATCTGACGTTGCTTTTGGGGTTGCTGTGCTTGCCGCGGTTGCATGCTTTTGTTGAATATCAGGCGACACTTGTTGACCCGCATTCGCCGCTTTTTGCGTTGCAGAGCTGGGTGTGGTTGTTGCTGTGTTTGTCGGTGGCACCGCCATATAAATCCTATTAAGCGAACATTTTGCACAATAATCAAACCGATTAACCTAACACTGAATTTATTTTCATTTACAAATTTTTGATTGATATTGTCAACAGTCTAAGTATCCTTAGCGCTCTTGTTGCCTTTTATTGGGGCAATTGAATTCATGTCGTATGAATCATTGCTGGTAATAAGACAAAGCTAACCCGCTATTGAGAACAAACAACAAGGCTACACCTTGCTTTAGCCGGTTAAATTATATCGACTTGAACAGAAATTGCTTTAATAAAAAGACAAAATTAGCAGTTTATTGAGCAGGCCCTTTTGTCATTTTTAAGAGAGTGTTATGAAGTATAAATGGATATTACTTCAGGCGTTTGTTGTGTTAGGTATGCCAGTGTATGCCCAAGATGATGCGCCTCAAGTTACCCAAGAATCATCGCCCGCAATTGAAATCACTTATAACGATCCTCGAGATCCGTTTGAGGGATTTAACCGCACTATGTGGGATTTCAACTATTTGTATGTTGATCAATATATTTTAAGACCCGTTGCTCACGGCTATAAAGATTATGTGCCACGCCCAATTAAAACGGGCATTAATAATTTTGTATATAACCTAGAAGAGCCTAGCGCACTTATTAACAATACCTTGCAAGGTAAGTGGATGTGGGCTGCCAATGCGGGTGGCCGTTTTACGGTTAACACCACGATTGGTTTGCTCGGTGTTATTGATGTGGCCGATATGATGGGAATGAACCGTAAACAAGACGCCTTTAATGAAGTGTTAGGGTATTACGGCGTTCCGAATGGTCCGTATTTTATGGCACCGTTTTATGGCCCTTTTGTGACAAGAGAAATCGCATCAGACTGGGTGGATAGTCTATACTTTCCTTTATCCGAGTTAACTTTTTGGCAATCGGTATTGAAATGGGGCCTTAAAGGCTTGCACTCACGTGCTGAAGCAATTGACCAAGAAAGGTTATTAGACAATGCTCTCGATCCATACGCATTTGTAAAAGACGCATATTTACAGCATATGGATTACAAAGTGTATGATGGCGACATGCCTGTTAATCAAGAAAGCGATGAGTTACTTGACGAATACCTTGATGAGCTAGATTAGCCGGGGCTATACAACCCCGGCAGACACTTCTGCGGGGTTGTAGTATGGCGTTAACTGATGTCGAAATCCTTTTTGTTGAAGATGATCCTATATTTCGTCATGTCGTTGCAGATTTTTTGCAAGGGCAGGGAGCTAAAGTCCACCTCGCTCATGACGGTAAAGAGGGTATCGCACTTTTTTCTCAAACAACGTTTGATATTGTTATTGCTGACTTAGGTTTACCTGGGCTCGGTGGTTTGCCCATGCTGAGGCAAATGCAAGATATCAATCCCGCCGTGCCCTCTATTGTGATTTCTGCTAATGATGTTATGGCCGATGTTGTCGAAGCATTACGGATTGGTGCTAGCGATTATTTAACCAAACCTGTTGCCGATCTGTTCATTATTGAACAAGCCATCATTCAAGCGATGTTAACCGCAGCGACACCAATGAATGCCAGTAGCCAAACTCATTTGCACGAAATGAATGAACTGTCTTACCTGGAGTTAACCGATAACCTGCATCTACTTGAACAAAATGCTCAAGCCGCTAAGAGTGTACAGCAACAACTTTTCCCCGCGTCTCACATCCTTTATCCCAGGGCTGTTATTGATTACAGCTTATTTAAAAACAATGATGTCAGTGCCTATTTTATTGATTCAACCATGGTAGGCGACAGTCATTTAGTCATGTATATGGCGCATTTTCATCCTGAAGATAACAGCGCAGCATTTGGCTGTGTATTGCTTAAAAGTTTCATCAATCAAAAGCTTAAGCTATTTCGTAACGGTTTGAGCACCACACTAATTGAACCTGATAACATGCTGGGCTATTTAAATAAGCGTATGGTGAGGTCGGGTTTACATATTCTCACAGATATCATCTATGTTTGTGTTGATTTGCAACAGTACACTGTGTCTGTGGGTCAGGCAGGCAATGGCTTACGGTGTTACTTACGCCATGATAATCATTTAATGCCGTTAGTGTTACCTAGTGCCTTGCAATTGGGCGATGTGAATTGGCATCAAGCTGGCGTGCAAAGACGAACATTGTTGATGGATGAAAAACTGTGCATTGGTACGTATCATCAACAACATAAACAACAGTTACTGGAAAACCGTTTTACCGGGCTGGTTTATCAAACCGATATTAATGCGGGTGGCTTTATGCAGTTGTCTTGTCACTAGTGAAATGACCGGATAAAAAAATCCCCTCACAAGTTAACTTGGAGGGGATTTTTATTGGTGATGATATGTTGCTAAGTCATCACTTTATCGTCGATTTTATTAACGCTTAATTGCTTCATGTTCAGCGGTAACAGCAATCTCTTCTTCTAGTGCTTGCTCTTCAGTGTCATGCTTGCTTTCAGCGCCATGCATCCAGTCAACCAATTTATCTGACATTAAGTACAAGATAATCGCAGAGATAGTCGCGGTAATCGCGATACCGGCAAAGATAGCCATTGCGTTTGCTAATTGTTCTTCAACTGCGCCGCCATGGCCAATTAATGAACCTACTAAACCACCAATTTTGTTTGCTGCTGCAATGAATAGGAACCAAGCACCCATCATTAATGAAGCAATACGCAGTGGAGCAAGCTTAGTCACCATTGATAAACCAATAGGTGATAAACATAGCTCACCCATGGTGTGGAAGAAGTAAGCTCCCACTAACCACCACATGCTTGACTTAACAGAAGCGTCGCCGCCCATTTCTAGTACAGCACCCATCATGAATAAAAAGCCAACAGCTAATAGGAATAAACCTAAAGCAAACTTAATTGGCGAGTTAGGTTCATTTTTACCTAATTTAATCCAAATTGAGGCAATGACTGGTGCGAATACAACAATGAAAATAGCATTCAGTGATTGGAAGTAAGTTGTTGGTACTTCCCATGAGCCAATCATGCGGTCTGTGAAGTTGTTGGTGAACAAGTTCATTAAACCACCGGCTTGCTCAAAACCAGCCCAGAAGATAATGGTAAATAAACCCATAACCATAATGACTTTAATACGGTCACGTTCAACTTTAGTTAACGGCTCTTTACGAGTATTGCCTTCAGCAGCATTTTTACTTTGCTCTAATTTGGCTGCCGGAACAGTACCGATATCACCAAGTAGTTTTTGGGCAAAGAAGAATTGAATGATTAATGAAATGATCATACCAACACCAGCACAGAAGAAGCCTGCTTGCCAGTTGTTGATAAATACGCTTTGTCCATCAATCACAACTTCGTGACCGAATGAAGTATAAGCCCAGGCAACAATAAAGCCTGAAAGCGCTGCACCAATGTTGATACCCATGTAGAAAATGGTAAATGCACCGTCGCGGCGATGATCGCCCGCAGGGTATAAATCACCAACCATAGTAGAGATGTTTGGTTTAAATAGACCGTTACCTAAGATTAAGGTACCTAAACCAATATAAAACATGGTGGTTTCTAAACCAGGCATCCAACTATGTGGAGCGGCTAAGGCAAATTGACCCGCGGCCATTAAGAAGCCACCGATATAAATCGCTTTACGTTGACCTAAAACGTTATCTGCTAACCATCCACCAATAAGTGGGGTTAAATAAACAAGACCCGTAAATGTACCGTATAAAGATAATGCATCAGCTTCAGTCCAGCCTAAGCCGCCTCCAGCTTGGTCACTTTGCACTTTATCGACTAAATAAAGTACCAAGATTGCACGCATAGCGTAGTAACTAAAACGTTCCCATAATTCCGTTGTAAACAGTAAGAACAGCCCTTTAGGGTGTCCAAACATCGTTCCTTGTGGTTTTGCTTCACTCATTAAGTCTTCCACCTTAAGCTTGTGATTGCCTGTGCGAAAATGTCGACACAGAAATAGTTTGTTTGCATTTAATCGTCTAGCCGTGCCATTAAAACTCCCTCTTAATAAAAGAGAATAATTAAAGAAAAACACCGTTTAGCGACTTTATTGGTTATTTTTTATAAGAAATAATGTCATTTTGATGCTAAAAGCTGACCAAACACCAAAAAGCTAACCTTATATACCCTTTTAGGGGCGTTAAAGTCAATGTTAATGGGGGGAACAGAGAGGTTGTGCGTGTTAGAAATTGTTTCAGGGTAAAAAATAAAAACACTTGCTTGTTAATGACTTGTACAAAATTAAAACAATTAAGTCACGTGTGTAAGTGCGGTTTTTACGTTTATGGCCGATAATCTTATGATGTTTTATGGCGTTGACATTACACTTACTTTGCAAGGTGTTGATTATTAAGTATTGTCTTTTAATTCCAGCGAGAAACCGTTAATATACGCCTTATTAACATATCTCGATGCTATGTCGAAGGGGGCTTTGATGATAATTGTTCGAACTTTGACATTGATCTTGTTTTGCTGTTTTATCACCAGCGCATTAGCTTGGGTTGATAGCGACTTTGATGGTGTGCCTGATAAAAAGGATGCCTGCAAAGATACGCCTGCCAATACCGTGGTTATGGCTAACGGCTGTATTGATACTGACATTATTATCGTTGATGAAGACGCAGAAGATGACGACGAGTTTGACGAAGCAGAACTCGGCGCCACCATTACCAATAATGCAGCGTTAATTGCCGAACAGTGCCGTCAACAACCCGATGTGAATGTCGCGGTAGATTGTTTTGGATCAATTCTTCAACCCGTCTATTTTGATTTCGATAAATCCAATGTATTACTGACCCAGCGCCCAACGTTAGTTAGGGTGCAGCAATATATCGAACTGCATCCTCAAGTGAGCATTCGTTTAGAAGGGCATACAGATAACATAGGCAGTGATGCGGTTAACATGACGTTATCGCTAAAAAGAGCTGAAGCAATAAAACAATTATTAATTAATGATTATCAGTTTCTACCAACATCCATTGAGGTTGTTGGTATGAGTAACAAAAAACCGGCAGCGGATAACGCCACAGTAGAAGGGCGTCAGCGCAATCGGAGAGTTGAGTTCATCATTTCGGCAGAATAATTCTGCTTATTTAAGGGAGAGAAAAATGGAACACCTAGAAGGTTTAGACGGACTAATAGAGAAAGCACCAGAGTTCTTTATGACATATGGTCTAAAAGCGTTAGCAGCAATTGTAATCTTTATTATTGGTAAATATCTTGCTGGAGTTGCAAAACGTTTAACCATTAAAGTGTTAAATAACCGTAAGGTTGATGCAACGGTTGTGTCTTTTGTGGCTAACTTATCGTGGGCATTAGTATTTATATTTACCATTATTGCCACATTGGGTCAGGTTGGTGTACAAACCGCGTCACTTGTTGCCGTTATCGGTGCTGCAGGTTTAGCTGTTGGTTTAGCATTACAAGGTTCTTTATCGAACTTTGCGTCAGGCGTGTTGATGGTGTTATTCCGTCCATGTCGTGTTGGCGACTTTATTGAAGCTGCAGGTACTGCCGGTGTAGTTGATGAAATTACTATTTTCTCAACACGTTTACGTACAGGCGATAACAAAATCATTATCGCGCCAAACTCAGCCATCATGAACGGTACAATTACTAACTATTCTGCATTAGAAAAGCGTCGTATCGATTTAACGATTGGTGTGTCTTACACAGCTGATATAGCGACAACCAAGAAAGTGATTGCTGATGTCTTAGATAACCACTCATTAGTAATGAAAGATCCTGGTTACACAATTGGTTTAGCTGAACTTGCTGATTCATCTATTAACTTTGTGGTTCGTCCTTGGGTTAGCACGGGTGACTACTGGCCAGTTCGCTTTGAATTGCTTGAGCAAATCAAAAATGCACTCGATGCAGCTGAAATCGAAATTCCATTTCCACAAATGGATTTACATGTAAAAGAAGTTCCAGCAAAATAATTTGCGGGCGCTATGTTTACTAACAAAAAAAACCAGCAATTGCTGGTTTTTTTATCAGGAGTTTTTATGAAACTAATTTCTCGTTTAGCTATAACGGCAGTATTATCCACTTTTGTGATGGGATCGTTGGCCTTTGCTGGTGATAAAACCATGATTACAATGGGCGGAACTCCCGTTGCTCTTGAAGGAAAAATACCGAGTATAAATAGCCCTGCGCCATTGTTTAAAGTTGTTGATGAAAAATTTAACCCAGTGAGTTTAAGCGATTTTAAAGGCAAGACAGTGCTGATTAGTGCCGTACCGAGTTTAGATACTGGTGTGTGTGCATTACAAACCAAACGTTTTAATAAAGAGTTTGCCAATTTTGGCGCAGATGTCGTGATGCTAACCGTAAGTGAAGACTTACCTTTTGCTCAAAAACGTTTTTGCCAAACTGAAAATGTAGACAAAATTAAAGTCCTGTCTGATTCTGTATGGCGCGATTTTGGTGAAAAATACGGTTTATTGATTAAAGACCGTGGTTTATTAGCGCGATCGATTTTTATTATTGATGCGCAAGGCATATTAAAATATCACGAACTGGTTGCTGAAGTGAGTGAACACCCTAATTATGACGCAGCATTAACCGCACTTGTAGACATTGCCGCGGGTCAATAATGTTTTCGTCGGCCCAATATTAGCCTTTGATAGAATAGAGTAATCCATGATTGATTTTCGAAGTGATACCGTCACTAAACCGACTCAAGCGATGCGTGCTGCAATGGCACAAGCTGAAGTGGGCGATGATGTATACGGTGACGACCCCACGGTTAACAGCTTGCAAGAGATGGCCGCAGACATGTTTGGCTTTGATGGTGCATTATTTGTCAGCTCTGGTACTCAAGCTAATTTACTTGCCTTAATGGCTCACTGTGAAAGAGGTGACGAGTATCTCTGTGGTCAGCAAGCACATAATTATAAATTTGAAGGTGGCGGTGCTGCCGTTTTAGGCAGTATTCAGCCTCAACCTCTTAATAACCAAGCTGATGGCAGTATTTTACTCACTGACATAGAAGCGGCAATTAAGCCTGATGATGTGCACTTTGCTCGCACTCGATTATTGAGCTTAGAAAACACCATCGGCGGTAAAGTGCTGCCCCAGGACTACTTGGCAGCGGCACAGAGCTTGGCTTTTAATCGAGGCCTTAAAATACACCTTGATGGCGCACGAGTGGCTAACGCAGCGGTTGCTCAAGGCATTAATATGAGCGACATTACCCAGTATTTTGACTCTGTATCTATTTGCTTGTCAAAAGGGTTATGTGCGCCGATAGGCTCGATTTTACTGGGTGATGAGCGGTTAATCGCTAAGGCGACTCGCTGGCGTAAAATGCTCGGTGGCGGCATGCGTCAAGCGGGTATTATTGCTGCGGCGGCAAAATTAGCCCTGACAGATCAAGTGGAGCGTTTAGCCGAAGATCACTATAACGCTAAGCTTTTAGCGCAAATGTTAGTAGAAATACCAGAACTTACGGTAGATATGAGTTTAGTGCAAACCAACATGGTGTTTGCCACCTTGTCTGAACATATTAACCCACAATCGCTGGCACGAACGCTTGTGAATAAAGGCATATTGCTGAGCCCGAGCCATCAATTACGCTTAGTGACTCATAATGATATTAGCACCCCAGACATTAGTACTTTTGTTACTGCATTGAAGCAAGCTATTCGCTAGCTAAGTAAAGTGAATATGATTTAAGCAATACACAGTCGGTAACCCGGTCTGTGTATTTTTTTGGTGCGAAGTTGCATTTAATTTGAGCAACATAAATGCATTATTCATTTCGGTATTTTTATTCTATTGATTTTAAACAATAAAAATATTTGGCCTGATCGTTGCTACTCATTGTGAGGTATATGCCTGGAGGGCATTAATTAATGGATTAACACGCGAGGTCCTTATGAAATATTTTACACGTCATATCGTTATGCCTATTCATCTTAATAGTAGTCAAACTCTATGTTGCGGGCAGTTATTAAGCTGGGTAAATGAAGAAGCGACTATTTTTGCCAGTTGCCAAATGCGCAGCCAGTTTCATATTGCTAAAGTGATTTCAGAAATTAACTTCATGGCGCCAGCCCATGTTGGCGATATTGTTGAATTTGGTTTTGAATTGGTCAGCTTAGGGCAGAGTTCGGTGACAGTGCGTTGTAAAATCCGCAATAAAGTGAATCACGCGCCAATCGCCTTTATCGATAAAATGGTGTTTGTGAATATCAATGAAAATGGTTTGCCTATTCCACATGGTATGCGAGCGAATGCAGCTTAAGTGGCAAAAAAGGAGCAAATAAACGGAATTGTTTGCTCCTTAAGAAATGCCTAGTCATACAACAATATCACTAGGTTAAAAAATGGGTTTATTCAACTTTAGCGATACGGTGTTGATAATCTTCAATTAAATGATTCATGATTTCATTGGGTGACGCATCTTGGCAGCATTGGTCAAGCAGGATTTTAAACGTGACTAAAGCGTGGCCATCATTTTTTAAGCGGCTGCTTTGCATTGCAAAATAAGCTTCTTCATTGTCAGCTTTTCGGACCACAAATTGATCTAGTTCAAACGATTTTGTGCCAGAAATATTATGCCATTTGGTGATACGATCTAACGCGATTTCACATGATTGATTCACTTCGATATGGTTGAGCCATGTTGCGGGTTGTTCATTTTCTTTATAGTGCGGGCATCGAACGGTGTAATTATATACATGAGTGATTGCTGTCATTATTTACCTACCTATTCGCTATCTAAGTGATTTCATCATAGTCTTTATTTTTTGTTTTGGTCAATGCTTATTTCGAGAACTTAGATCTATGCATCACTTTTTGCTGAATTATAAATAAGCTATTGTCATCATTAGATATTTGCTTTAAAAATCGACAGTTCATAACGAATAAAAATAACGCTCGCAGCAAGCTGCGAGCGTTAAAAAGTAAAGCTAAATTTAACCTTTATAATGCGTTAGTAAAAATTTGGCAGATTTCGTCATGGGTTGCTTGTTTAGGATTGGTAAAACCACAAGCATCTTTTAATGCATTATCTGCAAGCGTTGGAATATCTTCCGCTTTTACGCCGAGTTCGGTTAAGTTAGCCGGAATATTTACCGCCACCGATAAGGCTTTGATTGCCTCGATAGCAGCTTGTGCGCCTTGTTCTGCAGTCATTGAACTCACATCAACGCCCATAGCTTTAGCGACATCATTTAAACGCTCTGGTACCACTTGCGCATTGTAAGTTTGTACATGAGGTAACAGTAATGCGTTACAGACGCCATGCGGTAAATCATAAAACCCGCCCAATTGATGCGCCATAGCATGCACATAACCTAGGCTGGCATTGTTAAATGCCATACCCGCTAAAAACTGAGCGTAAGCCATGTTTTCTCTAGCGTTAATGTCATCGCCCTTATTAACTGCATTAACCAGGTTGCCTTTAATTAACTCAATTGCTTTGATAGCACAGGCATCGGTAATCGGATTAGCGGCGATAGACACATAAGCTTCAATTGCATGAGTTAATGCATCCATACCGGTTGCAGCGCTAAGTGATGCTGGTTTTTCTAGCATCAATTCTGGATCGTTTACCGATAAAATAGGTGTGGTGTTTTTGTCAACAATTGCCATTTTAATGTGTCTGGCTTCGTCGGTAATAATGCAAAAGCGCGTCATTTCGCTTGCCGTGCCTGCGGTAGTATTAATGGCCACTAATGGCATTTGTGGCTTGGTTGATACATCTACACCTTCGTAGTCTTTAATCTGACCACCATTGGTTGCTACTAATGCTATCCCTTTAGCGCAATCATGCGGCGAGCCGCCACCTAATGAAATAATAAAGTCACATTGGTTACTGGTGAGTAACTCTAACCCCGCGGTGACATTGCCGGTTGTTGGGTTTGGTTGCACACCGTCAAAAATAACCACCTCAATACCTTGAGTATTAAGCTTGTCTTGTACTCTGGCCACAAGGCCAATACTGACTAATGGTTTGTCGGTCACGATTAATGCTTTAGTAAATCCAAGCGCTTTAATGTCGTTTACTGCTTCATCAACACTGCCTTGGCCAAGAATATTGACACTTGGAATAAAGAATTTAGTCGCCATAAGTTGTACCCCTTTATATTAATTTTAAATCTTATTTGTAGTAAAAGTACCAATATGGTCCGATGTGTTTTGTGATTTAACGCAAAATATCGATCTGAAACGCATTAAATATACGTTCTTTTACTACATGGGTCATGATTTTTACTGAAGTGTGATCTAATGATATTTTTGTTTGCCGATGAAATTAACGCTTTAATGATATATTGTTACTAACATGATGATGTTGCTATCATTTATGGGGTAAATATGTGGCTTAATCGTTGGTCATCGCTGAAGATATAATCACCATATTGCGATGGTTGTTTGCGTGATAACGCACAAAAATGAGTCGTAAGGCATGAGATGATAAAAATGACACCTTGATATTTATCCTTTGCTAAATCATATGTGAAACAATTTAAGGCATGAGCATTGACTCGGACGGTAATACTTTCCGTTAAGCTATTGGCAAAGATTCATTATTTTTGATTTCTTTATCTGCTTTCATGCGGTATAAGTAATTCAGGAATCAAGACTTTGGCTTGATTCTGCTACACTAAATAAAGACTGCTAGGATGCAATTAAGCTTGAAAGGAATGCGTAAGGGAATTGTGTAGATGATCAATCTGAATATTTTTTTGTCATTTTGTGAAAATGCCGCGTTATTATTAGCGCTGGTATACTTGTATTCGCTTTTTCCCTCATATCAGCGTCAATCTCACCTCGCATTATGGCAAGTCAGTATGGGTGCCCTAATTGGCATTATTGGCGTTATCATTATGATGACTCCATTAGTGTTTGAGCAAGGTTTACTATTTGATACTCGCTCAGTATTATTGTGTTTATCGGGGTTGTTTTTTGGTTTTGTGCCGACATTAATCGCCGCAAGTTGCATGGCCTTATACCGCTATAATTTAGCGGGTACTGGGATGTTTGTTGGCATTGCGATGTTATGTTTCAGCGGTTTATTTGGCCTGGTCTGGCGTCATTTTGCTAAACGCAAACTGGACGATATTAGCTACTTGAGCTTTTATTTATCTGGGGTAGTGCTCCACTTCTTGTTGTTATTATCTCTTCTATTACTGCCCATTGAGCTTGGTATCGATGCTATTAAGGTTGTTGCCATTCCTATTTTGGTTATTTTCCCTATTTTGACCATGGTTATTGGCCGCTTATTTAGCACAGTGGTATTTCGTGAGCGCGATATGCAGGTGAGGTTACAAGAGGACTTTTTGTTTAACAGCCAATTTGATATTGGCAACATAGGTATTTCAATTACCTCTAAAGCCAAATATTGGCTCAAAGTGAACCCTTATTTGTGTGAAATGTTCGGTTATAGCGAAAGTGAATTAAAGGCGCTTACCTGGGAAGAATTAACCTACCCTGAAGATTTAAATAAAGATTTGCTGCTTTACGACAAAATGCTTAAGGGTGAATTAGACGAGTATGAGATTGATAAGCGATTTGTTGCGAAAGACGGCTCGATTGTTTACACCCATGTCACGATAGTATGTCGACGTAATGCTGACAATAATGGTTTTTTAGTGATTGCAGGCTTTTTAAATATCACTCAGCATAAATTAGCCGAAAGTGCATTATTACAGAGTAAAGAGCAGTTAGATTTGGTCCTCGACAGCAGTGAGCTTGGGGTATGGGACTGGGATGTCGCTCAACACACAATGAGCACCAATCGCTACAGTGCCGATATTTTGTGTAGTACTAGCAAAGCATTAAATGAACACCCTAAAATGTGGCTTGATGCAATTCAACCAATTGATAAAATGAAGTTTTTGCGTTCTATTTGTGATATTCGTTTAGGCCATACGATTAATCAAAGAATTGAATATCAATTGACTAATTTACAGGGCGAAACGCGCTGGATATTGCAAACGGGTAAGGTGGTTGACGTAAACGATAAAGGTCAACCATTGCGAGTATGTGGCACGGTAAGTGATATCACTGACATTAAACAGTTTGAAGAGTCATTAAGTGTGGCCGCATCCGTATATCAAAACTCCAGTGAAGCCATGAGTGTATTCACTGCTGAAGGTACTATTATTGACTCTAACCCGGCATTTTCGCTGATTACAGGTTTTAATCGAGATGAAATCCAAGGGCAAAATTTACGTATTTTTCAGTCTGAATTACAACCTCGGAAATTTTACGACCAGCTTGATAAACAACTCAATCAGTTAGGTCGTTGGCATGGTGAAGTCTGGATGCGGCGCAAAAATGGCGAAAACTACCTCATTTTATTAACCATAAATGCCATCAGTAAAACCAAAGCACATAAGGCCAGATTTGTTGCGCTGTTTTCTGACATCACAGAAAAAAAACAAACAGAAGAGTTAATATGGCGCCAAGCCAATTATGACGCATTAACGGGATTACCTAATCGTAGAATGTTAATGGAGTTTCTCAGTAAAGAAGTGCTGCATGGCGATAGGCAACATAACCATTTTGCGTTGATGTTTTTAGACTTAGATTATTTTAAAGAAATAAACGATACGCTGGGTCATGATATGGGCGATGTCTTGTTGTTAGAAACCGCAGAGCGTTTAAAAAGTTGTGTGCGCGAATCAGATGTTGTGGCACGTTTAGGCGGCGACGAATTTACGATTGTGTTAACCAATTTAGATGACAACCATGGCGTTGAGCGTGTTGCAGGGCAAATTCTTAAACGTTTAGCCGAACCTTATGCATTGGGTGAGCAAACGGCCTACATTAGCGGCAGTATCGGGATAACCTTATTCCCTGATGATGCAACGACTACCGAAGCACTGCTTAAAAACGCAGATCAAGCGATGTATTCTGCTAAAACCCATGGTCGAAATCGATTTAACTATTTCACGCCCGCCATGCAAAGTGATGCTCAAAAGCGCATGGAGCTGGTACAAGAGTTAAAAAATGCCATTATTCAGCAGCAATTCGAACTGTATTATCAACCGATTGTGAATTTGACCAACGAAAAAGTGATAAAAGCAGAAGCCCTTATACGCTGGAAGCATCCAACAATGGGATTTATACCGCCCGCTGATTTTATTCCTATTGCAGAAGAAACCGGAATGATTATTGAGATTGGTCATTGGGTATTTAACCAAGCAGTTAAGCAATCTGCACGATGGACAGAAATGTTTAATGCCGATATTCAAATCAGCATTAATAAATCACCTGTACAATTTAAAGATGAAACCATCGATGTGCAGGATTGGCTGTCACAAATCACTGAGCACCATGTCAATCCAAGTCGCATCTGTATTGAAATTACCGAAGATTTACTCCTCGATAAAGAGCAAAATGTAGAGGCTAAGTTGATGGCATATCGCGACGCAGGGCTTGAAGTGTCATTAGACGATTTTGGTACTGGTTACTCATCGCTTTCTTATTTACGCAAATTTAATATTGATTATCTTAAGATAGATAAATCTTTTGTGAACAGCTTAATGCCAGACAGTAATGATTTAAGCTTATGTGAAGCGATAATTGTGATGGCGCATAAATTAGGTATGAAAGTCATTGCTGAAGGCATTGAAACAGAGCAGCAGCGAGCATTACTTGAGTTTGCCGGTTGTGACTATGGCCAAGGGTATTGGTTTTCGCATGCTTTATGTCATGAAGAGTTTGAGCAAAAATATTTGCAACAACGCGCTGAGCCCATTCAGATAAACCAATTTACTGGCCGGTAAGATTATCCATTTCAGTTAATTCTGCTTTGAACATACTCATCTGCATACCTTAATTGAAAATAGTTAATACGCTCGGAGATTAGTATACAATAGCGGACTATTTCATTGTCTGTTGAGTTTGTTATGTCTTTTACTTCGCTAGGGTTATCGCCATTGTTATTTGATGCGATTAATCAATCAGGTTATCACACCGCCACCCCTGTTCAACAAGCGGTTATCCCACTAGCGCTCAATGGGCAAGATGTGTTGGCCAGTGCCGAAACCGGTACCGGTAAAACGGCGGCATTTGCGTTGCCATTGTTACATCATTTGTTGCAACAACCGATAGAAGCGTTGAGCCCAGCAGCAAGATTGCGGGTGTTAATCATGACTCCCACCCGTGAGTTGGCTATTCAAATTGAACAAAACCTCGTTAAGTACGGCCAATTCACTGAACTTTCAAGTTTGGCAGTGTATGGCGGCGCAAGCATTAATCCTCAACGTAAAGCATTAGAGCAGGGCGTTGATGTGTTAGTTGCTACGCCAGGTCGTTTGTTTGACATTATCGGTCAACATGAATTGGATTTATCTTCAGTGACCCACCTGGTCATTGACGAAGCCGATCGCATGCTCGATTTAGGTTTTGTTAAAGACATTGAAAAAGTGAAGCGTTTAATCGCTAAACAACATCATACAATGATGTTTTCTGCGACCTTCTCTGACGATGTGAAAAGCTTGGCAGCTAACATGCTTCACCAACCTGAATATGTCCATGTTGAAACCCAAACCACAGCGGCTAATGTAAGCCAGCAAGTGTATAAAGTGGATGCGCGTCGTAAAGCCGAATTATTGTCAGAGTTGATTGGTAAACACAATTGGCAGCAAGTCATGGTGTTTACCAGCCGTAAAGAAACGGCAGAACATTTATACCGCGAATTGTCATTAGACGGCATTAAGTCGGCAGTTTTTCATGGCGATAAAAGCCAAGGAGCCCGCAACCGCGCCTTAGAAGAATTTAAAGCAGGGCAGTTACGGGTATTAATAGCGACTGACTTAGCGGCAAGAGGCTTAGACATTCAAGCCTTACCGCGAGTGATTAATTTTGAGTTGCCTGAAGAGTGTGAAGATTACGTACACCGTGTTGGCCGTACCGGTCGAGCAGGACTCGCGGGTGAGGCTATATCGTTAGTGAGTCCGCAAGAGCTTGAGTTATTAGCTGAAATTGAGCAGCTTATAGGGCAAACATTAACTACGCTTACTCCAAAAGGGTATGAAGAAGGTGCACCGTTACCCGCCAGGTATCGTGATGTGAGCCCTGAAAAACCGAAAAAAGTGTTTAAGCATAAGCGGGGTAAACCGTTACAAGGAGAGGCCAAACCCACTCGCAAAGGTAAATACGCGAAAACGAAGAAATGATCACTAAACCAATAAAAACCAATATTATTACTGGCTTTTTGGGTGTGGGCAAAACCACACTCATTAAGCAGTTATTGGCCAATAAACCCGCTCATGAAAAGTGGGCGGTACTGGTCAATGAGTTTGGCGAGATAGGCATAGATGGCGGTTTGCTGCATACGCAAGCAACGGCAGGTATAACCATTAAAGAAGTGCCTGGCGGCTGTTTATGCTGCGCAGCAGGCGTGCCAACACAAGTGGCTATTACGCAACTGATCCAGCAAGCAAAACCAGATAGATTATTGATTGAACCTACAGGGTTGGGTCATCCAGCGGAGATCGTTAAGCTTTTACAAGCAGAACATTTCCAACACGTTATTAAGGTGCAAACGAGTTTATGTCTCGTTGATGCTCGCAAAGTCAGTGATGAGCGCTATAACTGCCACGATATTTTTATTCAGCAATTACAGGTAGCTGATATTGTGATGGCCAATAAAGCCCAACATTATACTGAGCAAGATAAGCAGGCCTTGACTGGCTTTATGGCACAGCTTAATCGCGCCGATACGCCGGTAATGTACAATAACAGCCAGCTTATTCAGCCTGAGCAATTGCACCGCATTTTCACGCAACTGGATGCATCAACCACTCAACGTAACAAACAACCATCGCCAACCTTCAAACCTAAAAGCATGCTTAGTCCTGGTGCAGAGCAATGGTTTTTGCCCAGTGCGCCATCAACCCATACCGACGATGAGCTTCAACAACAACTTGCGCAGCAGGGTTATGTTTTCAAAACTAACCAAGGCGAAGGTTGTGTCAGTTATGGTTGGATTATTGATAGTCAGCGTTGTTTTAGCTTTGAATCGTTTATGCAGTGGCTTGAGTCGGTCAAAGGGTTAAATGTACTGAGATTAAAAGCCATTGTCATTACGCTTGATGGCATATTAACCGCCAATATGGTTGATGGTCATTTGAGCCTAGATGAACATGATGATGCGCTTGATTCGCGCATTGAAATCATTAGTGACAAGCAACTCGATGCTGATGGTTTACAGCAACAGCTTTTAGATTGTATTGAGGTGATGTAGCACTAAACGCTTAACATTGAATGTTAAAGTAAACACCCACATCCTGATATAAAAATGGGCATTGATACAATATCAATGCCCATTATGTTTTATGCCTTTAAGCAGGCGCAAATAACCTTACGAACCTTAGCGAGTACACTCTTCTAATAGGTACGCTAAGTGACGGTACGAAATACCACTATGTTGGGTTAAGCCCACTTCACACATTCTGTTTGCGTAGTAACCTTCTTTGGTTTCTGCTGGAATGAGTTTTTTGATATTACGTAATGCACTGGCGTTAATTTCAGGCTTATACAAGCCTTTTTCACCGGCATAACCACAACAAGTAATCCCTGCAGGCAATACCACATGGTTGGCACATGCATCAGCAATGGCCTGTTGTTTTGGCTCTAGCTTCATCTTACGGGCACTACAGCCTTGGTGTAAGGTGACGTTAGATTTTTTGGTAATCGTCATGTTAGGCAGTAAGTTATCGTGCATAAACTCGACTAGGTCGGTAATCGCCACTTTAGGGTTGCCTGTTAATGTACGGTAAGTACAAGACAAGGCATCAACCACGACAGGCACTTTACCATTGTCAGACATCTTACTTAGCGCCTCAATGAGCTCATCACGCTTGGCGTCGGCATTTTTAAAGTCGCCTTTTGATTCCCACATTTGGCCACAGCATAAATGACGCGTATTGTCTGGAATAATCACGTTATAGCCAGCACGCTCTAACAAGGTAATAACCACTTCTGGCAGGGTACGGTTGTCAGGATCTTTTGGTGTAGGACCAAAGGTTCTGCCACCACAAGCTGGGAAGTACAATACAGTTTGTTGGTTAGGCTTATGCGCCGATGGTTTGGCGACTTTACCGCCTTTAGGGAAGTCAGGGTTCCAGTAAGGCACTTCTTTGGTGATCATTCGGCCAGCATTCATGAGTGAGTTGGTGATGGTGTCACCGGTTACTTTATGAAGAATGCCTAAAATATCAAAACCAGTACTGATGACTTGGTTAACCGCGCCAAAATGCTTGGCCTGGAAGTCGAGTACTTTTTGTTCTGTGGTGGTGATGTATGGCGTACGTAATTTACGCACTAACTGACCCATGCTGTTATCAACAGGGCAGGCAATAGTACATAGCTGACATGCAGCACAGGTATCGACAACATCGTATTTTGCACTGGCACGCATTTCAGCCGCGGCTTGCTTATCGCCAGATTGCTCTAAACGTTCAATTTCACGTAACACGGCAATACGTTGACGTGGCGAGAAGTTAAGCGCTGATGTTGGGCAGGTCTTTTCACAGAAACCACACTCAATACACTTGTCGACAAAATCATCAACAATTGGACATGGTTTGATATTTTTAACGTGCACTTGTGCATCATCATTTAATATCACCCCTGGGTTTAATAAACCGCTAGGGTCAAAAATCTGCTTAATTTGTTTCATTAGGGTATATGCATCGCTACCCCATTCCATTTCAACAAATGGCGCAACCGCACGGCCTGTACCATGCTCAGCTTTCATTGAGCCGTCATATTTGTCGATGACCATTTCTGCCACATCTTGCATAAAGGCATGGAAACGGTCGATATCGCCTTGCGATGCAAATGTCGGTGTAATGATAAAGTGGAAGTTACCCGCAAGAGCATGGCCGTAAATAACCCCTTCAGGGTAGCCGTGCTTGTGGAATAATGCAGTTAAATCGGCTGCTGCATTCGCTAAATGTTCAAGTTCAAATGCCACGTCTTCAATAATCACTGACGTGCCTTTCGGGCGCGCGCCACCAATAATTGGGAACAAGCCAGAGCGCATGGCCCAGTATTGACCAAATACAGCAGGATCTTTACTGAACTCAATTGGGCGTTCTGTTTTAATGTGAGCAATTTTTTCGATAACGTCACTGGTGTAGCTATCCAGTGTTTCTGAATCGTTGGCACGAGATTCAATCAACAAAATGGCAGCGCCTTCTGGCAACTCGCTTAGCCATTCAGGCATACCTGTTTTGCCGGTTACAGACTTAATTGACGCCCAGTCGAGCAATTCTGCTGCAGCAACACTGTCACCTTTAATTAACGGGATTACACTGGCGGCATCTTCCATGTTGAAAAACACAGCCATGGCAGAGGCTTTAAATTGTGCTTCTTCGACGGTGTGATAAGTGATCTCATTAACGAAAGCTAAGGTACCTTCAGAGCCCACAATCAAATGGTTAATGATGTCGAATGGGTCCGTAAAGTCGACCAAAGAGTTGATGCTGTAACCCGTAGTATTTTTAATCGAGAACTTTTTACGAATACGTGCCGCTAACGTTGGGTTATTTTGAGTTAACTCAGCTAAGTCAGTTAATGCTGCTAATAACATGGGGTGCGATTGACTGAATGCGGCTTTTGAATGAGGACAACCCGTGTCTAATTCAGTGCCATCGACCAGCATTAACTTTGCCGACTTGATGGTTTGGTAACTGTTTTGTGCAGTACCACAGCACATGCCTGAGGCGTTGTTGGCAACCATGCCGCCAATCTGTGCCGAGGCGAGAGTGGCAGGGTCTGGGCCAATCTTTTTGTTAAATGGTTTCAATGCCGCATTAGCGTCAGAACCAATAACTGCAGCACCTAACGCGATAGATGATTTATCTTCGCTAATGTCAATGGTTCTAAAGCCATCATGGCCTAGGATTAATAAAATACCTTCGCCAATAGCTTGACCAGATAAGCTTGTACCTGCTGCACGAAATGTCACTGGCACATTATGTGCTCTAGCAACATTAAGGGTGATTTTGACTTGTTCTACGGTATCAGCGTGGACAACAATTTCTGGTACGATACGGAAGTAACTCGCATCCGTAGACCAGGCAAAGCGACGTACAGGATCATTTGAGACAGCATCGCTTCCCAATTGAGACGTTAAAATATCCATTACTACTTGATAGTTAATAGTCATAACTTGCTCTCTTAACACTCTAATATTTAGCAGGCTATGTTTGCCAGCTATCGTTAATCTCAATAATAAATAGAAGCTGCAATAAACTTTTTCTGATTATCGCAGCTTCAAATGCTTTGAGTTGTCATACTCTACAGCAATTAGCTTGGATTAAAATCCGCCCCAAATTACTGCGATAGTGCCTGCTACCATGGCATAACCAAGGGCGATAGGCATTGTTTTACGAATAATTTCAGATTCACGTCCAGCCATACCTACAACAGTTGCAGCGGCTACTACATTCATCACACACATCATGTTACCAGCGTTAGCGCCAATACCTTGAAGTGCTAATGCTAAGGCATGGTTCATGCCGATATTGTCGGCTACAGAATACTGTAAACCAGAGAACATCATGTTTGAGAAGGTGGCAGAACCAGACAAGAATGCACCGAAAATCCCCACAACCGGTGATACCCATGCCCAAACCGCTCCCATGCTGTTAGCCAATAAGTCAGCTAGCGCAACTGGCATAGACGCAAGTCCAGCACCATTTTCGCCAGAGTTTAGGAAGATTTTAACCATTGGTACTGACGCACCTAATGAGATAATCGTCGGTAACATCGACTTGCACGATACAGTGAAAGACTGCTGCATTGCTTTTGGTTTCATTTTAAATAATACAAAACCGAATAAACAGACTGCTACAAAGAAGATGCCGGGTGCATAAAAGGTGGCAAAGCCCGCTTTTAATTCGGTACCGAGTAATCCAGTCCAGCTAACGTTGAAACTAGTTAACCAGCTCTTGAAAGGACCAATAACACGCGACAGAACTAATAGCGCTGCCATAATGATATAGGGAGACCAAGCTGCAATTTGAGAAAATTTAACAGGGGTTTGATCAACTGCTAACTCTTCTTCAGATTTGTTGTCATTTTCGCTAAAGTCGCACCAAGGTTGTGAAGGCAGTAACCAGCCTTTCTTAGCCACAGGAATGACTAACGCCATACCAACAAGCGCACCAATAACAGATGGGAACTCAGGACCAGCAAAGAAGTTAATTAACCATGCTGGAATCGTAAATGCCAAACCTGCAAAAATGGCAAACTTCCAAATTTGTAGGCCCTCTTTAATTGATTTGTTACGACCAAAGAAACCCGTCAATACACAAACCATGACGAGTGGAATGAGCGTACCGGTAATTAAGTCGATGGTGATCATGTGCTTAGCAATAAACTGCGCATAACCGACAAAGGTGCCGCCATGTTCAGCAAATTGACCCGCAGCCATGTTAACGCCACCTTCAGTTAAGCCTTGCTCCATACCAAATAATACGGGTAGACCAATCGCACCAAATGATACAGCTGTTGAGTCACCGATCAAGGCAACTACTGCAGCAGCAATAGGTGGCACGCCGAGTAACACTAACAACGGCGCCCCAATTGCCGCTGGTGTACCAAAGCCTGCAGAGCCTTCGATAAATGAGCCAAATAACCAACAAATAATGACAACTTGCACTCGCGCGTCGGCGCTAATGTTGGTAAAACCTGAGCGGATGGTGTCCATCGCGCCAGAATATTTAAGTGTATTTAACAAAAACACCGCGCCAAAAATAATGGTAAGCGGTGTTAATGCGGATAAAAGTCCTTCTACAACTGAAGCTGCGAGCAGCATAGTGTCCATTTGCCAAATAAAGACTGCAGCCAGACCTGTTGCAATCGCTGATATTGGCATAGCTTTGGATGCCGGTAAGCGCATGAGTACTAAAAATATCATTACGCTTATAATGGGCGTTAAGCTTGCTAGTAACTGTAAAAATGTCATGTATACCTCTGTATCACTAATAGTGGGTATTAAATTGTTATTATTTGTTAGCTTTTCGCTAACTAGGGCGTAATAGACGTTATTTAAGTGTTAAAAGTGTTGATCGAGATCATCGAATACACCGGAAACATCGCTCGCGAGTAGAAGTGAGATCTACCTCTAATAGCTGTATTTTTAATGTTTGTTTTAGATCACATTTTTATGTTTTGAAATAGACACAAAAATAAAGCCACTCGATTTAACGAGTGGCTTACGATAACGTTATTTAGCGCTTGTTAATGTGAAGAGTTTCACGCGAGAGAAATACAAGGTGTGAGCTCTGTCAAAGGTTAGAAAAGTTTACTGCCCCAACCTAATTTATTTCGCAGAACATGGAAATAGTTGTGCCCTTTAGGATGTATTAATCGCAAGCGTTCATTAGAGCGACGAATAAAAATTTCATCACCCGGTAAGACGGCTAAATGCACATGACCATCGCAACTCACTTCAAGATTTTCATCATTGTTAGGCGATACGACTAATTTAATATTACTGCAGGCATCGACCACAATCGGTCGGCATGACAGCGTATGCGGAAACATAGGTACTAAAATAAGTGCTTGTAAATTTGGTGTTAAAATTGATCCTCCTGCCGATAAAGAATAGGCAGTCGATCCGGTAGGGGTTGAAACAATCATGCCGTCAGCTCGTTGGCTGTACATAAATTGTTCATCGATATACACCTCAAATTGGATCATGTGCGCAATTTTACCCGGGTGCAAAACCGCCTCATTAACAGCAGTGTTGCTGGAGGTGATTTTACCATGACGATGAACTTCCGCTTCGAGTAAGAAACGATGTTCAGTTTCAAACTCACCGTCTAAGACTTTAGACAATGCATCTTCAAAGTTGTCGGGAGGTAGGTCGGTTAAAAAGCCAAGATTACCTCGGTTTACGCCTATAACGGCCACATCAAAACGCGCCAGTACACGTGCTGCACCCAGCATATTCCCGTCGCCACCCACAACGATGGCAAGGTCACAATGCTCGCCCATTTCGGGCAAGTCCATCGAACAGATATCGTTACCAAGCTCAGCAGATACACGCTCCTCTACAATCACATTAAAGCCCTGAACACTGAGCCAGTGATGCAAACGTCTCAGGGTTTGGTTGGTCCCTTGGTGATGTGGTTTGCCGATAAGTCCGATTGTGTTGAACAATTTAGTCATATTCGTGTTTGTTCTGCCTTTAGGCCTTGAAACATAAGAATTGATCCCCATAATATACTCAAACTTACTAAAAGTGTGATAATTGCTGTCAATTAATCAGCAGTTGGCCACTTTATTTTTGTATTAATATATCCAATATTGCATTTTTTAGCTGGAGTGAAAATGAGCAACGAATCGAACAACGCACCGCAAGATCAAGTGGAAGAAGTGGTAACACCTGAAGTCGTGGCTGATGAAGCGAGTTTGATGGATGAATTGACCCAAGCCAATTTTCGCATTGAAGAATTAGAGCAGCAATTAGCTGAGAGCCAGGCTGCACTTGAAGAGCGTAAAGATGTTGAAATGCGCGCTGCAGCAGAAACGCAAAATATCCGTACTCGTGCAGCAAAAGATGTTGAACAAGCGCGTAAATTTGCGTTAGAAAAGTTCACCAATGAATTATTGCCAGTCATTGACAATATGGAGCGTGCGCTACAGGGAACAGATCCTGAAGACGAAGCGACTAAAGCCATTTATGAAGGCGTTGAGTTAACCATGAAAGGGTTCTTAACATCGGTTGAAAAGTTTGGTGTCACCCAAGTTAACCCACTAGGCGATGCATTTAACCCTGACCATCACCAAGCTATTGGTATGCAACCAAGTGCTGAGTATCCTGCTAACACGGTTATGATGGTGATGCAAAAAGGTTACTTGCTTAACGACCGTTTGTTACGCCCAGCCATGGTAATGGTATCTCAAGGCGGTAATAGCGTAGATGTTGAAGCATAAATTCAACTAAATAACAGATACAAAAAGGGACTGAATTTTCAGTCCCTTTTTTGTTTGCCCAGCGAAGCTGGCAAACCCGTCAGGTTGAAAGAAACCTGAATCACCCCGACTGAGGGGAAGATAATCCGAATGGCAAGGGCGTTGCTGGCCAACGGCAGGGTCTGAAGGA
>NZ_BMQV01000011.1:97543-97955 GCF_014648295.1 Shewanella saliphila | reverse complement strand
GACAATCAAGGTGTCGCCGACTTGCGTGCCGGTGGCAAGCGTGACGGTGGCCGTAACGGTGCCGTCAGTGCCAATTTCATCGCTGTTGAACACGCCATCGCTGCCCATGCCGCTGAATTCAACGGTCGGAGCCGGTGCGGCAACATTATCAACAGGCTGGTTGTCGGTTGCGGTTGCAGATGGGTTACCGGCGATATCAATCACTTGGGCGGTGACATCAACATCGGTTGCGCCAGCAGTGACAGGGACTTCGACATCCAAGCCATTGGTGAGCATGTCCGAGGTCACAGGGCCGTTAAACAATTCATTACCGTTGCCGTCAGTGACAATCAAGGTGTCGCCGACTTGCGTGCCGGTGGCAAGCGTGACAGTCGCGGTCACAGTGCCGTCAGTGCCGATCTCATCGCTGTTA